>DATNFI010000155.1:0-10877 GCA_035606475.1 Mycobacterium sp.
CGTCGTTCGCGTGCTCATTGAGTCCCATCTTGGCCGCTGTGCCAGAGTCGGTGGCAACAGACACGCAATTCGCGGGAGAGAGGCTGGCCACGGGTGTTCGGTGACGCAACCGCGCTGTACGAGCGGGCGCGTAACTGGACGATCGGATCGGACCCGGGGCTACTCCGCTTGCGGATGGCCACCCGCACCACCGGCGCCCTGGCGACCGCGCTGCTGGTCCTGTTCCTGCTGACCAAGGCCACCGGGCAGCCGCTGACGGTAGCGCTGCTCGGTGCGCTGATCACGATGGTGTCGGCACGGTCGGTGAACGAACCCGATCCGCACCGCCAACGCGTCACGATGGCGCTGCTGCCGCTGCCCGCCGCGGCATCCATCACGGTGGCCTCGCTGGTGACCCCGCACCCGGTGATCGGCGACGTCCTGTTCGTCGCGGTGGTGTTCGTCGCGGTGTACCTGCGCCGGTTCGGCCCGCGCGGAACCGCGCTGGGCATGGTCACCTTCATGTCGTACTTCTTCTCGCTCTACCTGCGGGCGACGTTCTCCGAGTTGCCGTGGCTGATCGGCGCCACCGTGATCGGCACGCTGTGCAGCTTCGTCTGGGCGACGTTCCTGATGCCGGACCGGCCGGAAAGCGTTCTGCGCGAAAATATTCGATCGCTTCGGGCGCGGATGGCGATCGTCGTCGACACCACCGCCGACCTGGTGCGCAATAGCCGCGTCGACGAGCGATCACAGCGCCGGCTGCGCATCCGGGCAGTCAAGCTCAACGAGACCGCGTTGATGGTCCAGGCCCAGATCGAAGAGCGGGTCAACCCCGGCGCGCTGTGGCCGGGCGTCAGCGGCGAGGACCTCGCTATGTGGCTGTTCGACGCCGAGCTCACCGTTGAACGCCTCGCGACGGCGGGCGCTCGGGCCGCCCAAGCCGACATGCCCGCCGCCACCCGCGCCGAACTCGCCGACACCGTGACCATGCTGTCGCGCGCGATCCGGATCCCGCACGGCCACGGCCTGATACAGACCGCGGAGCGGGCTCGGCAGTTGCTGGACCAGTGCCCCGACGAGTTGCCCGTGCGCCGCCTGGCCCTGGCCGTGGTCGACACGGCCAAAGCCACCGCCGAAGTCCGGGCCCGGATCGAACACGTCGAAACGGTCCAGGAAACGGTCAGCCCGTCACTACCCGAGCAGCAGCGGCAGAGCGGGATGCTGCCGTCCACCCGCCAAGCCGTTCAGGTGGCCGTCGCCGGGGCGCTGGCCATCGTTGTCGGCGAACTACTTTCGCCGTCGCACTGGTACTGGGCGGCGATCGCCGCGTTCGTGATTTTCGCCGGAACCAATTCGTGGGCCGAGACTCTCGACAAGGGCTGGCAGCGACTGCTCGGCACGGTGCTCGGGGTGCCCAGTGGCGTGCTGGTCGCCACGCTGGTGTCCGGCAACACCGTTGCGTCGCTGGCGATGATCCTGGTCTGCCTGTTCTGCGCCTTCTACTTCATGAAGGTCACCTACAGCCTGATGACGTTCTGGATCAGCACCATGCTCGCGTTGATGTACGGCCTGCTCGGCGAATTCACGTTCGGCCTGCTGCTGTTGCGGATCGAGGAGACGGCGATCGGCGCGGTCATCGGCATCGCCGCGGCCATGCTGGTGTTGCCGATCAACACCAGAACCCGTATTCGCCACGACGCACGCACGTTCTTCCTGACGCTGTCCGACCTGGTCGAGGAATCCGTTGACAGCCTGCTGGATGGCGAGCCGGCGGCGCCCCTGACCGAGACGGCCCGCCAACTCGGCCGCGACCTGCAGCAGTTCCGCACCACGGCCAAGCCGCTGAGCGCCGGAATCGCCGGCCTGGCCGGCCGCCGCACCATGCGACACGGCCTGCGGATGCTCAACGCGTGCGACCGCTACGCGCGAATCCTGGTCCGCAGCAGCGAAACCTGCATCGATACCTCGCCCGAACTCGCCGACGCGATCCACTCGACCGCGACGCAGATCCGCCGCAACATCGACGTGCTGATCACATCGCTCGAATCCGACCAGCCCGCAACCGTTTTCCCGTCCACCGATTTCATCGACGCCGCCGAGTCGCTGGCCCGCCAGCACGGCGATGCGACGTCCGAACGCGCCCGGCTGCTGTCCGCTCTGCATGCATTGCGTCAGATCGACCGCGTCGTCATCAACTCCGCGATCGATCTCGGCGCCGACAGCGGGGTCCTGCTGACCAGCTAGCCTTGGCGGCCAAGGAAATCCAGCACCGCATCGGCGAACAGGTCGTTGCGGTCGCCGGCGACCATGTGGCCCGCGCCCTGGACGTCGATGAACTCCACGCCGGGAAAGCGGGCGAGAAACTCGTCGGCGCGGTCCTGGCTGACCAGGTCGCTGACCTGACCGCGCACCAGCAGCATCGGCACGCCGCCGGCCAGAATCGCCTCGACCGCGGCATTCATCCGATCGACGTCGGTCAACTCGTGGGGCGGCAGAGATGCGTTCTGGCTGATGAACTTTGGGTCCCAGTGCCAGTACCACCGATCGCCGCGACGCCGCAGATTGGTGCGTAGGCCATTGAGGTCCGACGGGCGCGGTCGATGCGGGTTGTATTCGGCGATCATGTCGGCGACTTCGTCGAGCGATTCGAATCCGGTCTTCATCCGGTCGGCCATGAACTCGTGAATCCGATTCGCGCCAGACTGGTCCATGTTCGGCACGATGTCCACCAGCACCACCGCGCGGGCGATGCCGGGCGAAATCTCGCCTGCCAGAAGCATTGTGGTGAACCCGCCCAACGAGGCGCCGACCAGCACCGGTTGCGGAGGTAACTGCCGTAGCACCTCCTGCACGTCACCGGCGAAGCTGATCAGGCGGTAGTCGCCCTCCTCCGACCAGTCCGACTCACCGTGGCCACGGAAGTCGACGGTGACCGCTTGCCAACCGCGTTCGGCCACCGCGGCGGCTGCTTTGCCCCAGGACCGGCGGGTCTGCCCGCCGCCGTGCAGGAACACGACGGCCGGCTGGTCCGGGTCGCCGAGCCGGTCGGCCACGATGCGGGTGCCGCCGACACCGGAGGTGGTGAAGGTCTCGGGTGTGACGGTCACTGCAGGTTAGCTTCACTACGCATTCCGCCAGTGTCGCGGCTGCGCTGGGCTTTTGTCCGCAAGATCTGGAAATTCAGCGGGTGATCTTGTCGAGCGGGTTGGACCGCTCGAGCATGCCGAAGGCTTCTTCGCCGTCCCAGCGATAACGCACGCTGGCCTGCTGTAATGCCGGAAAGCTCGGCATCTCCTGCTTGAGCGCCTGGCTCGAGAACATCTTGTCGTCGTGGTAGACGTCGTGGGTGGACAGGATCGTCTCGCCCTCGATGTGCACTGTCCCGCTGGGCGTTTCCAAGGTGAGCGCGACGTCCTCGCCATTGGGTTTCAGCATGGTCAACCACGGCGCTTCGACCACGCGGGCGGGAACCAGATCGCCGTCACCAAAGAAGACGTAGCCCTCGTTGAAGGTTGGCTCACCATCGGGTCGCGGCGGATAGGCGATGTAGCCGAACGCACGTCCACCCGGGAACAGGGCTGACTGCCAACTGTGGCCCCAGAAGCCGGCTAGTTTGCGGACACCCTGTCGGCGAATGCGCAGGCCGGTGCCGGTGAAGCCGTGTTCGTCGTCTGCAACCTTGACGCTGCCGGTGGCGCGGAACAGTTGCTCGTAGCGGGCGCCGCCCATCAGGCTGCCCTCGATCGACGTCTTCAGCCGCTCCCCCGACTCGGTGGACAGGCTGCCCTGCACCCACGGGGGTGCCGCCATCGTCGCCTCGACGTGAAAGCTGACATCGACCAGCGGCCCCTCCTTGTTGCCCTCGATGAGACCCTGCGACGAGGTCTGGACGGCCTTGCCGTCGAAGCTCATCGTCCAGGTGTGAAACGGCTCGAGGCAGCGGAATCCCAGACCGCCGGCGCCGAGCACGGTCGGTTGACCGTCCTCCCCCGCCGCGGGCCAACTGGAACCGTTGTCGCGCAACCGAAATACTCGACCATCCGGAAAAGCGACGTTGACTTGGACGTCGTGGGCTGCCCAGTTCGCCGCGACGGCCTCAATTCCGATGCGCGGCAACCCGACTGCGCCGCGGTCGTCGACCACCCAGAAGCTGACCGAATCCCGCATCTCCGGGTCGTCGGGCCGTTGCGCGAATACCCGCTCACGTAGCGGGTCGATACCGCCGGTCAAATCAATTGCCATGCAGGCTCCTTGCGACGTAGTCGGCGAACAGCGGCCGCACCTTGTCCACGTCGATCCCGAACGCCACCGGGTCGGCAGGTGTACTGGGTTCGCGCTCGGCGGCCGCCTCCAACCACCACGTCCGCATGCGGTCTGCGAATTCATCGCTGACCGGTTCACCCAGCCAGGCGTACAGCCCCCGTACCTGGTCGATCGGGTCGTCCTGCATGGCGCGAAAATCGATGTCGTAGAACCGTTTATCGGCTCCCGCAGCACGGAACCGCGTGGCCCGCCCGATCCCGATCGACCAATGGTCGACGTTGAGTTGGCCGAGATACCTACGGTCGAGGTGATCGGTGAAGCCGCCGACGATGTCGGCGTACAGATCGGCCACCGACAGGATCACGTCGGTGGGGTCGCGGTGGGTCATCACGAACCGGGCATCGGGGAAGATCTCGTTCAGCGCGTCGAGCCACAGCACGTGCGACGGCGACTTCAGCCGCCATGGCCGCACCGGCTCGCCCCAACTCAGCAGCTTCATCACCCTGCGTTGGTACGCGTAGGTCGACGTCAGGTCGGCCTTGTCCACCAACCAAGCCGAGTAGGACGGGATCTGCGCAAAGGCTTGGAAGATATGGGATTTGAAGTCCAGCGCCATCAGCTCGAGGCATTCCATCGGAGCGTGGGTGCCGGTGGGCACGTGCGCCCGCGAGCCGACTCTGTTGTGCTCGTCGGCCGGGATCCGCGGGTCGGGCCCCGTCACGGTGGACGGCGGCGGACACGGCTGCGACGACTCCCAGCGCCGCAGATAGCGAATGGCCGGGTCCTGCGCGAGCAGCGCCGCCAATGCCGTCGAGCCGGTGCGCGGCAGACCGAGCCCGATCAGCGGCGCCACGAGCTCGACGTCGTCGATCTCCGGGTGGCGGCGATACCAGTCCTCGACCTGCAGCCGCTGCGACAACGCGGTCACGATGCGGGCGTAGATGTAGCCCTCGCCGCGGTCGTTGAGCCGGGCCTCGTCCCGCAGCGACGCGAGCAGCACCTCCAGGCCCTCGCGGAAGGAGTCGTCGCCGAAGTCGTCCAGGCCGGTCCGCGCGACGGCGCCCGCGACGACACCGTCGAAATCGGCCATGTCAGCCCCTTCCGGAGAATCCGTGTCAGTATACTGACGCGATTATGAGCGAGTTGTCAACGCGCAGCTATCACAGCCCGGCGCGACAAAAGGCCGCCGCCGCTACGCGTGAGCGCATCATCGACGCCGGCACTCGACTGGTGCGCGGGTTCACCACCTGGGACTGGGACGAGTTGACTTTCCGGGCCGTCGCCGAGCTCGCCGAGGTCAGCGAGCGTACGGTCTATCGCCACTTCCCCACCGAACGCCATCTGCACGACGCGATCATGGGGCGCCTGGAGGACGAGGCGGGCATCGCCTACGAAGACGTGGAATTGGACAACCTCGCCGACGTGACCGCTCGGGTGTTCGCGTCGCTGAAACGTTTTGCGATCAAAGACACCATCGGCACTCCACACGGTCCCGCGTTCGTGGGCGCGGACGCGCGACGGCACGACGCGCTCGACCGTGCGGTCACTGCCCGCGCGCCGCAGCTACCCGATGCTCACCGGCGCGCAATGGCCGGCCTGCTGGACGTGCTGTGGAGTCCCACGACCTACGAGCGGCTGGTCGGCGCGTGGAACCTCGACAAGGCCGAGGCTGTCGATGCCGTTCGGTGGCTGATCGCGAAAGTGGTTGCGGCGATTGATGATCAAGCGAATCCGCCGACGCTGCGTCGTTAGCCGATGGACACCAGCTGGTCGATCGAGTCGACCGGAAGGTCGCCGTCCACAATCGCCGTCACCAGCAGTTTGTTGAGAGAAATGAAGCCGCGGTGATTGTCCAGGAAGGCGATGTCAGCGGCGTCTCGGCCGGTCGCGATGCGTACCAGCGTCTGCCGTGGCGCCAGCAACGTACCGTCGACGACCCGCCATTGCCCGCCGACGTATGCCTCGGCGACCGCGTGAAAATCCATCGGGTACAAGCCCGGCGCATAAACCGACACCACCCGGGCGGGCACCTTGACCGCACGAAGCAGCGCGACCACCAGATGCGCGAAGTCGCGACAGACCCCGGCCCCGGCGAGCATCGTCTCCACTGCGCCATCGATCGGATCGCTGGATCCTGGCACGTATCTCAGTCGGGTACCGACCCAGAGCGACACTCGTTCCAGCAAGGTCGTCGAGTCGACGAAGTTGCCGAATTCGGTTACGGCGAAACCGTAGAACTTATCCGCCTCGGCATATCGGCTGGGCCGCAGATACATCGATAAATCGTGTTCGGTCACCGGCGCCGGGTCGGTACGGCCGACGATGGTGGCGGCGTAGTCGACGGTCAGATAGCCAGTCGGGACGGCCAACTTGTGGATGCGGTTGCCATGCATGCCGCTGATCTCGAGCGGATGTACGGGTTGGCCGTCCAATAGGAACGACAACCGTTCGGACACTTCGGTATTCGGATGTGGGGCCACCGCGATTTGGAATTCCAATGTGGTGGGCTCGATGATCTCGACTTCGAGTTCCGCGGCCACCTCACGCTTGACAGGACGGCTGTTCAATGGCGACTCCCTCGGCGTATTGCGCCGACGGTACACCGGCCGTGACGAAAAAGCTCGGGCTGCAACGCTCCTGCACAGTAGGCGTGTAGTGTCGAATGTATTGGCGATCTTCGCATGCAACCGTTGACGTTGTGTCGTTGCCGATCTGAGTAATCAGGCCGATTTCGCGGCCAAGACAGGAGCGTCTTATGACGCTGAAACAAGCACAATACGCAAGAAGTTCACGGCGCACGCCGTCCATGCCCAGGCCACGACTCCGCCTCAAGCCCAAGGCGCCCACCACCGGATACGTCGACGGCGCCTGGTGGCCGCACAGTGACGACCTCGCGCTCGAGCTGCCAGATTTGCTGGCGGTGCTGTCGGTGCGGCTCGGACCTATCGAGCGGGTGATCTTCAACCTTGGCGATTGGGCGACCGCGCCGACCGGGTTCGCGATCGGCGGTCAGCCCGTTGACCTCGGCGGAAGCACCAGCCAGCCGGTGGACACCATCCAAGTCATCGGCGGCAACCACAAGCTCGTGCTGCTGGTGGTGCCTCCGGGCACCGACCAGGAACTCGCACACGCAGCGATGATGTCGGCGGCGGCCCCTGACAACGCCTCGACAATTGAAGACCTACTGCGGGTAATGATCGAGAACGGCAGCTAACGACTCAGGCTGGTAGCCTCGAAAAGCCTTGGGACTCAGCCAATACCGCTCCCGCGCACGGCAGCGTTGCGGCCGTCAAATAGGGCGTTCGCGCGCCTATGACCAATGGTCAGTCGACGAACTAGTCCACTTGGCAAGCGGTTTCGACCCGGCTGCAGGGACGTAACAACTCCGCCGAATTATTGAAGAGCCGGTGGCCGGCTTGGTAACGTCGTGCCCGGTTGGCACCTCAGCCTCACGGAAACATCACGGCGGCGATCGAATTCCCCGCCGAAGGGCGCCCAAGCGCCGATGTAAGCCGACACATCAGGTTTGCTTTTGTGCGCTGGGGGACTTGCAGTGAGCCGATTCACCCAAACCATGTTCGACAACGCCCAAACCAGTCGCAAAGGCATGATCACCGGGGAGCCGGACGACCCCATCCGCCATACCTGGGGCCAGGTGCATGAGCGGAGCCGCCGTGTTGCAGGCGGCCTGGCCGCCGCGGGCGTGGGGCATGGTGACGCGGTCGCGGTGCTGGCCGGCGCGCCGGTCGAGATCGCACCCACCGCGCAGGGTATCTGGATGCGGGGCGGCAGCGTGACAATGCTGCACCAGCCCACGCTGCGCACCGATCTACTGCGTTGGGCCGAGGAGACGACGGCCGTCATCGACATGATCGGTGCCGAGGCCGTCGTGGTCTCCGATCCGTTCATGGATGCGGCGCCGGTGCTCTCACTGCTGGGCGTGCAGGTGCTCACCGCCGTGGATCTGCTCGACAGCCGGCCGATCGAGCCCGTCGACACCGACGACGACGACGTCGCGCTCCTGCAACTGACGTCCGGCTCGACCGGATCGCCCAAGGCGGTCCGGATCAGCCATCGCAACGTCGTGGCGAACGCCGAGGCGATGTTCATCGGCGCCGAAGTCGACCCCGACTCCGACGTGATCGTCAGCTGGCTGCCGTGCTTTCACGACATGGGCATGACCGGCTACCTGACGGTCCCGATGTACTTCGGCGTGGAGCTGATCAAGATCACGCCGATGGACTTCCTTCGCGACACCCTGCTGTGGGCCAGGCTGATCGACAAATACCAGGCCACCATGACGGCGGCGCCGAACTTCGCCTACACGATGTTCGCCAAACGCCTCCGTAAGCAAGCTCAGCCCGGCCGCTTCGACCTGTCTACGCTGCGGTGGGCGCTCTCCGGCGCGGAGCACGTCGAGCCGGCGGACGTCGAGGACCTCTGCGAAGCCGGAGCGCCGTTCGGGTTGCGTCGGGAAGCGATCGTGCCCGCCTACGGCATGGCCGAGACGACGGTCGCACTGTCGTTCACCGAGTGCGGCCGCGGGTTGGTTGTCGACGAAGTCGACGCCGATCTGCTCGCCGTGCTCCACCGGGCGGTGCCGGCGTCGCGGGGCAAGACCAGGCAGTTCGCCTCGCTCGGTCGTCCGCTCAAGGGACTGGAAGTTCGGATCGTCGATCAAAGCGGCAGTGTGCTGCCCGCTCGCGGTGTCGGCGTCATCCACGTGCGTGGCGAGCCCGTGACGCTGGGCTATACGACAACTGCCGGGTTCGTGCCTGCACAAAACCACGAAGGATGGTATGACACCGGCGATTTGGGCTATCTCACCGAGACCGGCGACGTGGTGGTCTGCGGCCGGGTGAAGGACGTGATCATCATGGCGGGTCGCAACATCTACCCGACGGACATCGAGCGCGCGGCCGCCCGCGTCCACGGGGTCCGGCCGGGCGGTGCTGTCGCGGTGCGCTTGGACGCCGGCCACGCACGGGAGACTTTCGCCGTCGCCGTCGAAGCCAATGACTGGGAGAACCCATCCGAAGTGCGCCGCGTCCAGCGTCAGGTTGCTCACGAAGTCGTCGCTGAGGTCGATGTCCGTCCCCGCAACGTGGTCGTGCTTGAGCCGGGGATGATCCCGAAAACTCCGTCGGGAAAACTGCGTCGCACCCACGCGCTGGCACTCGTCATATAAAATTCGTCTTCGACGATGCCCGATTTTGACGCCCAGACTGGTCGTGAACCACCAGAGCAGACCGAATTGTCCACCGCCCAAAGGGAAGCGGACGAAGATGACTTGCGCGCCAGCCTGCGCGGTTTGGCAGGAATGGTGGCCGGTGCCCGCGGCGTGTTAGAACTACTGGGCGAGGTCGCCGAGTTCGCCGCCGAGGCCATTCCCGGCGTCGACGGCGCCGGAGTTGCACTGATCGAAGTCGGCAAAGGTCGCCCGACACTGCAGAATACGTCTGCCACAGCGGAATTCGTTCACACGATCGACGCCGTTCAATACGACGAGTTGCGCGAGGGGCCGTGCATCACGTGCATGCAGTCGCGGCGGGCCACGGTGAGCGGATCGCTCGGCGCCGACACCCGCTGGCCACACTTTGCCGGCCGAGTCGCACGGATGGGTGTGCATTCGGCGCTGTCGCTGCCGCTGATCGTCGGCGACCACGTGATCGGCGCGATCAACTGCTATGCCAATAGCCACGACGCGTTCGGTGAGCACGCCGTGCTGTTGGGATCGCAATTCGCCGGACCGGCCGCCGTGGCGGTCTACAACGCCGGCTTGCTGGCCGGCGCTCGGGCACGTGCCGAAAAGCTGGAGCAGGCGCTGGATCAGCGTGCGGTGATCGACCAGGCGGTCGGCATCATCCGCAGCCGGTCGGGTGTCAGCGCCGAGGAGGCGTTCAACCGGCTCGTCCAGATGAGTCAAAACGACAACGTCAAGCTCCGGGTGATCGCGGCGCGGCTGGTCGACGACGCCGTGCGGCGGGTCCACGCGCGGCGGGCTCAGCCCTGAGCCAGTTGAGTCATGTTGTGCAGCAACGCGGGACGGGCGCCCGGGTCGGCCATCAACTTCCGTGCCACGTCGGTCAGGTGATCGCCGTGGGCACGGGAGTACCTGCGTAACAGCGAAAATGCCTCGTCGACCGAGATGTCGAAGTGTTCGCGCAGGAAGCCCTTGGCCTGCTCGACGACGATGCGGTGGGTCAACGCGGCACGCAGCTGCGGTATCACCGTCGCAGGCGTCGGCGGGAGTTCCTGCAAAATCGCCACGCACGCGACATGCGCCAGCGTCTGCCCGAGCAACAGATCGGACTCACTGAGTTCGCCTGGCCGGCTGCCGAATAAACCCAGTGAGCCCAACACGATGCCGGCGGCGCGCATCGGCACCGCGTGCACGGAGGCGATGCCCGCCTCGCGTGCGGCCGGGACAAACCGCGGCCACCGGGCGGTTTCGGCGCGCAGATCCGCCACCGAAACCGGAAGGCCGGTGGCATAGCACTCCACGCAGGGTCCCTCGTCGGCCTGTAACTGAAAGAGTTCCAGTTCGCGGGTCTCGGTGGAGGTCGCGGCCAGCAAGCGCAGCTGACCCAGCGGGTCGGCGAGCAGAAATCCGGCCGCCGCGACATCCAACA
>DATNFI010000156.1:0-48534 GCA_035606475.1 Mycobacterium sp.
ATCCAGTGCAGCTTCATCCCGAGGATGTATTGCCAGAGCAGCACGGAGAGCCCGAACGAGGCGCCCAGCGACAGCAGCACGGTGCCGACAATCACGAAGGCCGCCACAACGCTTCGGGTGATGATCAACATGATGACGAAAATCAGTGTGGCCGCGGCGATTCCGGCGATGATCAGGTCGATGTTGGAGCCGTCGTGCATGTCTTTGTAGGTCGCGGCGGTGCCACCGAGGTAGACCTTGGCGCCTTCCCATGGTGTGCCCTTGATCGCCTCGTGCACGGCCTGCTTGATCGGCTGGATGTGCGAGACGCCTTCAGGAGTAGCCGGGTCGCCCTCGTGCGAGATGATCAACCGGACGGCATGGCCGTTGGGCGAGATGAACTGCTTGAGGCCGCGCGCGAAGTCGGGGCTCTTGAACGCTTCCGGCGGAAGGTAGAACGTGTCGTCGTTCTTCGCTTTGTCGAACGCGTCGCCCTGGGCGGTGGCGTTGTCGGACTGCGCTTTCGCCTGTTCGTTGAGACCGTTCGTGGTCGCGTAGTTCGACATGATGGTGTCGAGGTTGTGCTGCTGGCTTTCGATCTGCGGCGGAATCAGCGCCACCAGCTGTGGCTGAATCTTGTCCAGCTTGTCGAGGTTCGCACTGAGTGCCTCGATGTTCTCGCTGACTTGGTCGATGCCGTCGAGGGCGTTGAAGATGGACCGTACGGACCAGCATAGCGGGATGTCGAAACAGTGCTTCTCCCAATAGAAGCCGCTGCGGATCGGGCGGAAGAAGTCGTCGAAGTTGGCGATGTCGTCACGCAACGACTCGGTGATCTTCACGGTTTCTTTTGTGAGCAAGGTGGTTTCGTGGGTGGTGTTGCTCAGATCCTGGGTGACCTGCATCTGCTGATGCAGGGTCGCCATCGTCTTGTGGAGCTCGTCGGCCTGCTTCAGCAGGTTCTTCGCCTGCTCTTCTTGGTAGTGCTGGGTCTGGATCCGGCCCGCGGCTTGCGCACCCATTTGAAACCCGAGGGTGCTGTGATCGAGCGGCGTGCCCAGCGGCCTGGTGATGGTCTGCACTCGGCCAATACCGGGGATGTGGAAGACCGCCTTGGCGACCTTGTCCAGCACGATGAAGTCGGCGGGGTTTCGCAGGTCGTGATCGGTCTCGATCATCAACAGCTCGGGGTTCAGCCGGGCCTGATCGAAGTGCCGGTCGGCCGCGGCATAGCCGACGTTGGCCGGGGTGTCCGGCGGGAGGAAGTGACGGCTGTCGTAATCCGTTTCGTAGCCGGGCAGGGCGAGCAGACCGACCAGCGCGATCGCGATCGTCACCGCGAGCACCGGCGCGGGCCACCGGACGATGGCGGTACCGATCCGACGCCAGCCCTGGGTCTGCAACTTGCGTTTCGGGTCCAGCAGCTTGAAGAAGGACGCCACCGTCAGCACCGCAGGGCCCAGGGTCAGCGCCGCCAAGACCGCGACCAACATACCGACGGCACACGGCACGCCCAGTGACTGGAAATACGGCAGGCGGCAGAAGCTCAGGCAGTACATCGCGCCGGCAATGGTCAGCCCCGACCCCAACACGACATGCGCCGTGCTGTGGAACATCGTGTAGAACGCTTCCTCGCGCGTCTCGCCCAGACCGCGGGCCTCGTGGTAGCGGCCGACGATGAAGATCGCGTAGTCCGTTCCGGCGGCGATCGCCAACAGCACCAGCATGTTGTTGGCGAAGGTCGACAGACCCATGACGTTGTAGTAGCCCATCGTTGCGACCACACCGCGGGCCGCGGCCAACTCGACGAACACCATCGTCAACATGATGAGCACGGTGCTCACCGATCGGTACACGACCAGCAGCATCACCAAGATCACCAGGATGGTGATCATGGTGACCTTCGCGACACCCTTTTCACCCGCGTGTGACTGGTCGGCGATCAGCGGACCCGCACCGGTGACATAAGCCTTGATGCCCGGCGGCGCGGGCACCGAGTTCACGATCTTGCGGACGGCCTCGCTGGACTCGGAGCCCAGACCACTGCCCATGTTGCCGGCCAGGTACACCTGCACGTAGGCGGCCTTCTGGTCGTGGCTCTGGGAGCCCGCCGCGGTCAGTGGGTCGCTCCAGAAGTCCTGGATGTGCTGGACGTGCTTCTTGTCCTGCTCCAGGCGCCTGACGATCTCGTCGTAGTAGTGGTGGGCGTCGGCCTCCAGCGGCTTGTCGCCCTCTAGCAGGACCATCGCCGAGTTGTCGGTATTGAACTCGTCGAACGTCTTTCCGACGCGCATCTGCGACTGGAACGACACCGCGTCGCGGGGACTCTGCGACACCGAGTGGTTCTTGGAAACGACCTCCAGCTGCGGCGCGATGGTGTTGGTGACGAAGACGATGCCCAGCCATACCAGCACGATCGGCACTGCAAGCCGATGGATCCATTTCGGCAGAAACGGCGGGATCAGGGGCTGATCGACGCGCGGCGCAGCCTCGGTGGTCTCGCTCATGCGGACTTGTCCAGGCAGTACACGAAGGCGTTGTTGGTTTCGGCCGCGTCCGAACGATTGGGGGTCTTGATGACGTCACCGCTCCCGTCGTGCTTGTTCACCACGAACTGGCAGGCAATCCAACTGCCGTCTCCTTGCGCTACCAGGTTGGCCGGGATGCCGGGTTTCGTTGAACTCAAGACTGTGCTCCAGGGCAAGGGCACGTTGAGTGCCTGCTGCGGATGGGATTCCGCGTCAAGGTAGTTGATGGTTGCCGTACTGCCCGGTGGGCCCCAGACCTGGAGCGTGATGGTCTTGGCATTGAACGAGTCGAGTACTTCGCCCGAGGTGCCGCCACCGAACGAGCCCTTGTGAATGCCGAAGACCCCGTGCAGTCGGTGAACGACAAATCCTGAGAGCGCGATGACGGTCGTGATCGTCAGCACAAGCCAGAATCGGCTGAAGAGACTCTTCCGCCTCGGGCGCTGAGGGACGGCCCTCGTTGCCTCGCTGCCAGCGGAGCCCTGGGTCTTCAACGGCTCGGTCCTCGGCTCAGTCGTCGTCATGGGGCGCTTCAATTCCTTAACCACGTGCGAAGGCTGCTCAATTAATTAGCCTGTGTGTAACCTTAGCTACTCTAATCGGAATAGGCGACTAGAAAGAAACCCGGCACGGCGGTTGTTGGAAGACCGTAGCGCGAGCCGGGACCGGCGGCTCGGCTGGGCGAAGGGAAGCAATGACGATGAGCAAGCGCGGACTCGACAACGGTAGGATTCGGCCCATGAAGCTCACGGGTATTGCGATCGCGGCCGCCGCTGCGGCGATCAGCTTGTCCGCGCCGGCATTCGCCGACCCCGACACCGACTTCGACAACCAGCTCGGCCGCTTCGGCATCTACGGACCGCACGACTACAACCCGTACCTGGCCAAGATCGTCTGCCACCGGCTCGGTGTCGGCGTCGACCACGACGCGGCGGCGAGCGCGCATTTCCTGTCCATCAACCTTCCCCGGGGCACCACCCAGGTTCAGACGTACCAGTTCCTGGGGACTGCGATCGCCCAGTACTGCCCCGACCTGCAGGGCAAGCTGCAGAACATTCCCGGGACCTGAACCGCGCTCGATCGATTGCCTCGTCGCGAAGCTAGGTCTTGACGAAGCCTCGCGGCAGCGTCAGCGGTAGGTCGGCGTACGTCGCGATACCGGGCGCCGCGGCGACGACGGCAGGGATCGCGTTGATCGCGGGCAGCGCCGTCATGATGTGCCCGAGGTCCATGAATTCCTCGAGTGTGGTGGCCTCGAAATAGGGTGGCGGCAGGAAGCCGACCTTGGTGGTCACCGTGGGCTGCCCGTCCACCTGAATCACCCAACCGTCGCCGTCGATCTTCCAATCCGGTTCCAGCGTCTGGCCTTTGCGCCACCGCACGTTGAGGTCGATGACGGTCTTGCCGTCGAGGATTCCCTGCCAGCTGATGTAGACACCCGCCACGCATCCGGCCGGGATGGTCCACGACGCCATCTCGAGATCGGCTGTGGTCTGGGCGAATTCGGCCTCGCATCGGATGTCGTCGAGCTCGATACCCAGCGCGTCGCCGACCAGCGCGACCGCCTCGCCGAAGATCGCGGTGCCCTTGGCCGCCATCGCCTGCAGGTCCGGATGGTCGATCGGCCGGCCGAAACCGACCGGCTTTTCGGTTTCCGGTGAGTCGTAGAACGTCGTGTCGGCGGCTTCGTTGACGGTCACCTTGTCGACCCGGTTGCACACCATTGCCGAGACGATGGCCAACAACTCGGCGAAGCCCGGGCTGACGCCGGAGCCGAAGATCGTCGAGCCGCCCTTTTCGCAGGCTTCGACCAGCCGGTCGCGGCCGTCGCCGAGGTTCTTCCCGGTGATGAACGACGCGGTGGTCACGACGTTGACCCCCGCGGACAGGATGCGGACCAGCTCGTCGACGTTGATCCACATCGGGTTGTAGACAACGCAATCCGGTTTCAGCGTGAGCAGGGCGTCGACGTCGTTGGTGGCGGCGACTCCTAGCGGAGCGATGCCGACCAGCTCGCCGGCGTCACGTCCCACCTTCTCGGGCGACCACGCGAAACACCCGACCAATTCGAGCAACGGATTGTCTGCGATCGATTTGAGAGAGCTCTTGCCGACGTTTCCGGTGTTCCACTGGACTACGCGATAGGTGTTGGGCACGCGCTCAGCATAGGGAAAATCGGCGCTGGCGGAAACGGGATTCGCCAAACCGGAAACGGGATTCTCGCGCTCGGCCGGTCAGCTCACTCGTCGATGGCAACGCCGCGGCGTGAACGCCGACGACGATGCGACACCTTGCCGGACGGCCGCCGGTTGCGGAGTCCGCCGGACTCGGCCGCTTCGGTGTCCTCCGACTCCTCGACCGCGGGGGCCTCTTCGGCGGTCGACCCGGGTTCTGCCGCCGTCGTCTCGACTTCGGGACTCTCGTCGGCCGCGTCGGTGTCGGCGGTGTCCTCGTCAGCGGCTGCGGTTTCTTCGGAATCCTCGTCGGCGTCGGCGGCCTCGTCGGCGTCGTCGCCCTTCTTGCCGCGGCCTCGGCGTGGCTTCTTTTCTTTCTTGGGCTTCAGCGGTTTCGGCGGGGGCGGCGGCGACTCGGCGACAAACGAGAGGTAGAACCCGGCGATGCCGAGCAGCGCGACCGCTGCCGCGGCGCCGTAGACGCCGAACAGCCATTGGCCCACGCTGTCCAGGTTCAGCCAGATCTCGCTGACCGCCGTGCCGACAATCAGCACACCGGCCGCCACGTGCGTCACGACTGACCAGGTCCGCAGCGTCAGCGCCAGGGCCGGCGTGCCGAACTCGGGCTTGCGCGACTCCAACAGCGTGAACACCACCGGCAGCGCGGCCAGGGCAATCAAGATGCCGGCGGCAATCCGCGCGACTGTGCCCAGGCCATGTGATGTGTCGCCCATCAGCTCGGGCCACCGCGGCAGCACGAAGAAGAAATAGAGGACGCCGGCGGCGACCGAAGCCGTCGCGTGCCAGACAATGGCGGCCCTGCGTCCCATGGCCCTCCTCGAGCTGGTAATCCGGAAGCGACCAGACCCTATCAATTGGGCCTGGTCACATCCGGCGATTAAGTGCGGAGGATGCGGGATTTGAACCCGCGAGGGCTATTAACCCAACCCGCGTTCCAGGCGAGCGCCATAGGCCACTAGGCGAATCCTCCGTCGGCCATGGTAGCCGAGCGCCACCCGGCGACGATGCAGGCCGGATCGGCCTGAGGAGGTAGCGGGTAGTCGGGTGCAGGTCAGGGGAGAGTGGGTGATCGCTTCTGGCCCGGGTACTAGACTCTCGATGGACCCCGCGCGGCGTCTATCCTGTGAACTCCCCCAGGGCCGGAAGGCAGCAAGGGTCAATGGGCTCTGGCGGGTGCGCGGGGTCCCCTACTTAGAACCCTGCAGTGTCAGACCCGTTGTGGATTGCGTCGGAAGGCGGATGGTGTCGTACGGCTCGTTCAGCTCCCTTGGCCGTAACGACCTCGAGGCATTGCACGCCCGCCACCAACAGGATTACGCCGACCTGCAATCCAAGAAGCTGGCGCTCGATCTCACCCGCGGAAAGCCCTGCAGCGAGCAACTCGATCTGTCGAACGCGCTGCTGAGCCTGCCCGGCACCGACTACCGCGACGGCGACGGCACCGACACCCGCAACTACGGCGGGCAGCACGGCCTCCCCGAACTGCGCGCCATCTTCGGCGAACTGCTCGGTATTCCGGTGCAGAACCTGATCGCCGGCAACAACGCCAGTCTCGAATTGATGCACGACGTGATCGTGTTCTCGATGCTTTACGGCGGAGCCGATTCCGCGCGCCCGTGGATAAAGGAGCAAGACGGCATCAAGTTCCTGTGCCCGGTGCCCGGCTACGACCGACACTTCGCGATCACCGAGACGCTCGGCATCGAGATGATTCCGATCCCGATGCGCGAGGACGGCCCGGACGTCGACGTGATCGAAGAGCTGGTCGCGGTCGACCCGGCCATCAAGGGCTTGTGGGCGGTCCCGGTGTTCGCCAACCCCACCGGCCTGAGCTACTCGTGGGAGACGGTCCGCCGGCTCGTCCAAATGCGCACGGCCGCAGACGATTTCCGGTTGTTCTGGGACAACGCGTACGCGGTGCACACGCTGACCCTGGACTTCCCCCGGCCGATCGACGTGCTGGGTCTGGCCGCGGCTGCGGGCAACCCGAACCGGCCGTATGTCTTCGCGTCGACGTCGAAGATCACGTTCGCCGGTGCCGGCGTCAGCTTCTTCGGTGGATCGTTGGGCAACATCGCCTGGTACCTGCAGTACGCCGGCAAGAAGTCGATCGGCCCGGACAAGGTCAATCAGCTGCGGCACCTGCGGTTCTTCGGCGACGCCGACGGTGTCCGGCTGCAGATGCTGCGTCACCAGCAACTGCTGGCGCCGAAATTCGCGCTGGCACTGGAGATTCTGGACAAGCGGTTGAGCGAATCCAAGATCGCGACCTGGAATGAGCCCGAGGGCGGCTACTTCATCAGCCTCGACGTGCTGCCCGGCACGGCCAAGCGCACTGTCGCGCTGGCCAAAGACGCCGGTATCGCGGTCACCGAGGCCGGGGCGTCGTTTCCGTACCGGAAAGACCCGGACGACAAGAACATCCGGATCGCGCCGACGTTCCCGCCGGAATCGGATCTGCGGGATGCGATCGACGGCCTGGCGACCTGCGCGCTGCTGTCGGCGACCGAGTCGCTGCTGAACCGGGCGTAGTGAGCGTCAGACTGTCTGGGTAGCGTGGGCGACCGTGGCTCTCTACCGCAAGTACCGACCGGCGACCTTCGCCGATGTGGTGGGGCAGGAACACGTCACCGAGCCGCTGTCGACCGCCTTGACGGCGGGCCGAATCAATCACGCTTACCTATTCTCCGGCCCACGCGGCTGCGGCAAGACCTCGTCGGCGCGCATCCTGGCCCGCTCGTTGAACTGCGAGCAGGGCCCGACGGCGACGCCCTGCGGGGTGTGTGACTCCTGCATCGGGCTGGCGCCCAACGGAGCAGGCACCATCGACGTCGTCGAGCTCGACGCGGCCAGCCATGGTGGTGTCGACGACACCCGCGAGCTGCGGGACCGGGCGTTCTACGCGCCGGCCCAGTCGCGCTACCGGGTGTTCATCATCGACGAGGCGCACATGGTGACCACGGCGGGCTTCAACGCGCTGCTCAAGATCGTCGAGGAGCCACCCGACCACTTGATCTTCGTCTTCGCCACCACCGAGCCGGAGAAGGTGCTGCCAACGATTCGCTCGCGCACCCATCACTATCCGTTCCGGCTGCTGGCCCCGCGGACCATGCGGGGCCTGGTCGAGCGGATCTGCGCCCAAGAGGACGTGGTCGTCGACGACGCCGTCTACCCGCTGGTGATCCGGGCCGGCGGCGGCTCGCCTCGCGACACGTTGTCGGTGCTCGACCAGTTGCTCGCCGGCGCCGAAGGTAACCGGGTCAACTACCAACGGGCGCTGGGACTGCTGGGCGCCACCGACGTGGCGCTGATCGACGAGGCGGTCGACGCGCTGGGCGCCGGGGATGCCGCGGCGCTGTTCGGTGCGGTCGAGTCGGTGATCGACGCCGGCCACGACCCGCGTCGGTTTGCCACCGATCTGCTGGAGCGGTTCCGCGATTTGCTTGTGCTGCAAGCGGTTCCGGATGCCACAACCCGCGGCGTGGTCGATGCGCCCGAAGACGTGCTGGATCGGATGCGCGAGCAGGCGGCCCGGCTGGGTCCCGCGACGCTGACCCGCTACGCCGAGGTCGTGCACGCCGGGCTGACGGAGATGCGCGGTGCGACGGCACCGCGCCTGCTGCTGGAGGTCATCTGCGCGCGGCTGTTGCTGCCGTCGGCCAGCGACGCCGAATCGGCTCTGCTGCAACGGGTCGAGCGGATCGAGACGCGGCTGGAGATGTCCATTCCGGCCGCTGAGCAGCCGGCGCCGGCACCCGATTACGTGCGGCCCTCGGCTGGGCACGCACCACCCGCTCCGCCGTCGCCTGCTCCTGCGGCGCCCGAGCCTGCGCCCGCGGCCAGTCCGGAGGAGCCCGCCGTCGAGGAGGCTCCCGCCGCGGTGGGCTCGGCCGAGCCGAACGCCGCCGCGGTCCGCACGCTCTGGCCGACGGTCCGCGACAAGGTCCGCCAGCGCAGCAAGACCACCGAGGTGATGCTGGCCGACGCGACGGTCCGCGCGGTCGAGGGCGACACGTTGGTGCTGAGCCACAAATCGCCGCCGCTGGCCAAGCGGTTGAGCGAACAACGCAACGCCGACGTCATCGCCGAGGCGCTCAAGGATGCCCTGGGCGTGAACTGGCGGGTGCGTTGCGAAGCCGGCGGTGCGGCCGCGGTGGCAGCGCCAGAAGAGCCGGCCGCGCCGCCGCCCCCGGTCGAGCGTCCCCGCCGGGTGGTCCCGCCACCGCCGCCGCCGCAAGCGGTCGCCGACGACGAGTCAAATCAGCGGGCCGAAGAGGAAAGCATGCTGGCCGAGGCCGGCCAGGACGACGAGGCGACGCCGCGTCGCGATCCCGAAGAAGCCGCCCTCGAGCTGCTGCAGAACGAACTGGGCGCGCGCCGCATCGACGACGCGTAGTCAGGTCGCCGGAACGGCTTGCGCGCCGCCTAGGGCTGCCACCACGGGCGCAGTGGCAGCTCGCCTGTACCGTGCTCGGCGAGGTTGGCCGCCAGCACGTGATGTAGCTGAAGATTGTTCTGCTCGAACGACACTCGAGAGCCGGCCATGTACAAGCCCCACACCCTCGCGGTCGCGACGCCGACCTCGGCGACAGCCTCGTCCCAGTGTGCGACGAGGTTGTGGCACCAGTCGCGCAGGGTCATGGCGTAGTGATGGCGGAGATTCTCCGCGTGCAGCACCTCGAAACCCACATCCTGGATCTCGGAGACGATGCGACCCGAACCGGTCAGCTCGGCATCCGGGAAGACGTAGCGGTCGGTGAAGCTGCTCGCGCGGAAGTGTGATCGGTTGTTGTTGCGGGTGATGCAGTGGTTGAGCAGCAAACCGTCGGTCCGCAACTTCGACTTGAGGAACCCGAAATAGGACCGGTAGTTCTTGACGCCGATGTGCTCGGTCAGGCCGATCGACGAGACCGCGTCGAAACCGGTTTCGCCGATATCGCGGTAGTCGCAGTGACGCACCTCGGCCAGTTTGCCGAGCCCTTCGGCCTCGATCGCTGTTCGCGCCCACGCGGCTTGCTCTGCGGATAACGTCGCGCCAATCGCCTGGACGCCGTGCCGGGCCGCGTAGCGAACCATGCCACCCCAGCCGCAGCCGACATCGAGCAGCCGGTCGCCCGATTGCAGTCTCAGCTTGTCGAAGATGAGGCGGTATTTGTTCTCCTGTGCGACCTCGAGAGTCGCTTCGGGCTCCGGATAGACCGCGCAGGTGTAGGTCATCGTGGGACCCAACACCCAGGAGTAAAAGGTGTTCGAGACGTCGTAATGATGCGAAATCGCCTCGGCGTCACGGGTTTTGCTGTGCCGCAGGCCTTCCGCGAGCCGACGCCAGCGCGGTAACACCTCCTGCGGCGGCGGCGGGGGCGGCAGCCGGAGGTGTTCGCGGCCGGTAGCGCGGATGATGCTGGCCAGCAGTCGCGGCGAAGGGCGGGTGAACTCCAAGTTTTCGGCCAGATATTTGAGCAACGCGTAGGGATCGCCGGGGTGCACGCCGCGCGCGACAAGATCACCGGCTACGTATGCTCGGGCCAGTCCGAGCTCACCGGGCGCGGTGGCCAGGTAAGCCATTCCACGGGGACTCACGAGGTCCAATCCCAGCGTTGCGTTCTCGGCTCCGGCGCTGCTGCCGTCGTAGGCGGTGAACCGCAACGAGTCCGTGGCGCCGCCGGTGAAGACCGCCAGTAACTCGGCGAGGCTCAACTTGGTGGCCGAGGCCTCCTTGGTAGTTGTCACCGTCGTTGCACCGCCTTCGCGTAGAGGTCCAAGAGACGTGAATCCGGGTCGTAGATCTTTTTCGCTGTGGTGTACGCCGCGCCGCCGTAGCGTTCGTCGAACTCCTCGCGACTGTAGTAGGAGTCGGAGTACAGCGACTTGTGCCCGTCGAGCGAATCGACCTTCTCTTCGATCAGTCGATTCGTTGCGCCATCGGTCGGGCCCGCCGGAACCGACGACCAGAAGCCGACGTTGACGTAGCTGCGTCCCGGTCGGATCGGATACAGTGCCCAGCCATCCTGGTCACGTAACCGCAATGGGCACAACCAGATCGGGGTGATGGGTACCGCCTCGAGAAACCATTCTAAGAACTCCGTCGTGTGTTCGAGCGGAAGCTCGACGTCTTGGACCACCCGTTCCCGAGGCGGACGTCCGCTGCGCTTTTCAATACGGTCGGCAATAGTGAACCGCCGATCGAGTGCTACCAGCTTCCAGTACACGCTGCTGCGTCGGTAGCGTCGCGGCCACCAACGTCGCAGCCGCGGATTCTGCGCGCCGAAAGCCGAAGAGCACCAGAACCAGTCGGTGTCCCACCGCCAGAAGTAGTCGTGCATCGTCAGGCGGTCTTCTATGGTGCCGGAATCGTGCTGGATGGAGCGGTAGTAGATGTGTTGTCCGGTGTAGTCACTGACCGGGCCGGGGGCCGTGGTGCGCACACCGACGGATAGGTAACTCTCGGTGGCGCCGAACACCACACCGTCGAGATAGTCGACCGGGAGGCCGTCGAAAGCGCCGCTGTCGATGATGCGATCCATTGTCGCCATCAGATCGCTCAGCGAGTGGAATCGCAGGTGCCGCAGCCCGACGAACGGTTTGACGGGTTCCAGCTCGATACGTAGCCGAGTCGAATAGCCCAGTGTGCCATACGAATTCGGATAAACGCGAAAGAGCTCGGGGTGCTGTTGGGGTGAGACGGTCAGTAATTCTCCGGCACCGGTGAGGATATCCATCTCCAACACCGACTCATGGGGCAGACCGTTGCGAAACGAGCTCGATTCAATGCCCAGCCCGGCGACTGCGCCGCCCAGCGTGATGGTTTTCAGTTGGGGGACCACCAGCGGCGACAGGCCGTAGGGCAGCGTGGCGGCCACCAGATTCTCGTAGGTGCACATGCCCGCGACGTCGGCGGTGCGAGCGTCTTTATCTACTGAGATGACGTTCGTCAGTCCCGAGACATCCAAGCCAGGGACATCCCGTCGCGCACGCTCGCGGAACAAATTGGAGGTCGGCTTGGCGAGCCGGACGTCGGCCGTCGGCGGGATCGAACGATAGCTGGCCAGCAAGCGTTCGACGCCAGCGGCGTGCGCCGCCGGTACGGAAGCAGCATCAGGCACCACATATAGGCTAGTTGCCGACAGCAGCCCGCGCAGAGGAGTTACGCCTAATGGGACACGTCAGTGCAGCCAGCACGATCCTGATCAACGCTGATCCCGCCGCCGTGCTGACCGCCGTTGGTGACTACCAAAACGTCCGGCCCAAGATCCTGTCATCGCACTACCACGACTATCAGGTGCTTGAGGGCGGGCAGGGCCAGGGAACCGTCGCCAGCTGGAAGCTGCAGGCCACCAAGTCGCGGGTCCGCGATATCAAGGCCAGCGTCGACGTCGCCGGTCACGCCGTCATCGAGAAGGACGCCAACTCCACGCTGGTCACCAACTGGACGGTGGCTCCCGCGGGCCCGGGTTCCAGCGTCACCGTCACCACCACGTGGACGGGTGCCGGAGGCGTGAAGGGCTTCTTCGAGAAGACGTTCGCGCCGCTCGGACTGAAGAAGATTCAGGCCGAGGTGCTCGCCAACCTGAAGCGGGAAGTCGAGAGCTGACTCAACGGGCGGCGGACTGGTTGCCCAGGAACGCCGCAACCCCCCGGACCACCGCGTCGGCGTACTTCTGCCGGCCCTCGGGGCTTTCCATCAGTCCCGAGTCGACCGGATTTTTCATGTTGCCGCACTCGACCAGGACCGACGGGTACTGCGCCAGGTTCAGGCCCGCCAGATCCGCGCGCCCATACAGGCCGTCCTGGCCGATATAGCTGGCCGGCGGAATGCCCGACGCCTGCATCTGGTCGCGCATCACACGCGCGAACTGCACCGCGGGCCCGGCCTGGGCCTGGTTGAGCGGCGGCGCGGAGTAGTTGACGTGAAAACCCCGTCCTCCCGACGGGCCGCCGTCGGCGTGGATGCTGACGATCGCATTCGGGTGCAGCGCGTTGGCCATCGCGGCGCGTTGGTCGACGCAGGGGCCGACCGTGGAGTCGTCACCGCGGGACATGGCGGTTCGTGCGCCGAGCGCGTTGAGCGCGGCGCGGATACGCAGGGTGGTGTCCCAGGTGAAGGTGTGCTCGGGGTAGCCGTCGTTGGTCGTGGTTCCGCTGGCCTGGCAGTCCTTGGTGCCACCGCGACCGGTGGGCACCTGGCGGCTGATGGAGGCGTCGTTGGCGCCGTTGTGGCCGGGATCGAGGAACACGATCATGCCGGCGATGCTGCCGGGTGCCGCGATCGCGCTCGGCGGCGCCGGTGCCAGGACGGTGGCGAGGGCGATGATGCCGACCCCGGCTGACGCCGCAGCGGCCCGGACACGCAGGCAACACAACTTTCGAGGGACGCGCACGTGCGCCACGGTAGCCCGGCGCCGTCTACGCTTGGAACTCTGAATCGCCCGCACCGCGCAGGCGAAACCAAGTCGATACCAAGACGCAAGGGGACCGTCATGCAACCCGGAGGCCAGCCAGACATGTCGGCGATGCTTGCCCAGGCCCAGCAGATGCAGCAACAGTTGATGGCCGCGCAGCAGCGGCTGATCAATTCCGAGGTGACCGGAAAGGCGGGCGGTGACCTCGTCGAGGTCACCGTCAAGGGCAGCGGCGAAGTCGTCGCGGTCAAGATCGACCCCAAGGTCGTCGACCCCGACGATGTCGAGACGTTGCAGGATCTGCTCGTCGGAGCGCTCGGTGACGCCGCCAAGCAGGTCGCCGCTTTGGCGCAGGAACAGCTCGGTCCGTTGGCCGGTGGCATGGGCGGCGGCGCACTGGGTGTTTGAGGGACCGGTCCAGGATCTGATCGACGAGCTCGGCAAGCTGCCGGGTATCGGGCCGAAGAGCGCCCAGCGCATCGCATTTCACTTGCTGTCGGTTGAGCCGCCGGACATCGACCGGCTCACCGCGGTGCTGGCCAAGGTCCGCAACGGGGTGCGGTTCTGCGCGGTGTGCGGCAACGTGTCCGACGACGAGCGCTGCCGCATCTGCGCAGATCCACGGCGCGACGGCACGCTGGTCTGCGTGGTCGAGGAGCCGAAGGATATTCAGGCCGTCGAGCGGACCCGCGAATTCCGCGGGCGTTACCACGTTTTGGGCGGCGCGCTGGATCCGCTGTCCGGGGTTGGGCCGGATCAGTTGCGGATCCGCGAGCTGCTGAACCGGATTGGCGAGCAGGTCGACGGGGTGGACATCACCGAGGTGATCATCGCGACCGACCCGAACACCGAGGGGGAGGCGACGGCCACCTACCTGGTCCGGATGCTGCGCGACATCCCCGGTCTGACGGTCAGCCGCATCGCGTCCGGGCTGCCGATGGGCGGCGACCTGGAATTCGCCGACGAGCTGACGCTGGGCCGCGCCCTGACCGGCCGACGCGCGATGGTCTAGGTTGCCGTCGCTCTGCGAGCGCGGATTAGGCCCGCAGGCGTTCTCGTCGCAGCAACTCCACCTCGGGCAGCTCCAGCGGCGCCAACTCGCCCACCACCTTGCCCAGCAGCAGGTCGGCGAACTCCGGATTGCGGGCCAGACACGGCCCGTGCATGTAGGTCGCGAACACGCTGCCCTGCACCGCGCCGTCGATACCATCGCCGAGGCGGTTGCCCGCGCCCTTCTTCACCGCCCCGAGGGGCGACGCCTCAGCGCCGAGAACCGTTCCGCCGCGGTGGTTTTCGAAGCCGGTCAGCGGCGCCGTCAACCCGGTCAGCAGCGGCGAGGTGACCAGCTCGCCGATCGTGCGTGACGGCTGCGGCGACGTGGTCAGGTCGAGCAGCCCGACGCCGTCGACCCGTTCACCCGCCGACGTCTCATACCAGTGGCCGAGCACCTGGATGGCCGCGCAGATGGCCAGCACCGGCGCGCCGCGGCCCGCGGCGCGCTGCAGCCCCGGGTGCTGGATCAGGTGCTTGGTGGCCAGCCGCTGTGCATAGTCCTCGGCCCCGCCCAGCGTGTAGAGGTCGAGGCTGTCGGGCACCGCGTCGGCCAGCGTGATCTCGACGATCTCCGCGGCGATGCCCCGCAGCCGTAGCCGCTGCCGCAGCACCGCGGCGTTTCCGCCGTCGCCGTAGGTGCCCATCACATCGGGCAGCACCAGGCCGATCCGGACGGTCATGTGATCCGCCGCTGCAGCTGAAGAAACGCGGTGTAGTTGGCGACGACCTCAACTCGACCCGGTGGGCACGAGGCGATGGCCGCCAGTGTGTCGTGGACGAGCGTGTGCTCGACACCGGCGTAGCCGAGCCGCACCGCGAGGTCGGTGCCGCGTTCGCCGGCCGCGACGACGGCGGTCTTTTCGAAGTGTTCGAATCGCACGTCCCACAGCCAGGACAGGTCCTCGCCGTCGGGCACCCGCCCGTTGACCGCGATCACCACCCCGGCCGCGTCTTTGTTCACCATCGACAAGGCCTCCTGCCAGCCGGCGGGGTTCTTGGCCAACAACATTCGCACGGTGTGCGCGCCGACCTGAATGGTCCGGTAGCGCCCGGCGACCTCGTCCACACCGGCCACCGCCGCCACCGCGGCGGACGGATCGGCGCCCAGCGCAACCGCGGCGGCCACCGCCTGCGCGGCGTTGCCCCGGTTCACCGCGCCCGGCAGGGCCAGCTTCATCGGCAGCGCCAATCCGTCTGGGCCGTAGAGCTTTTCGTCGTCGAACCACCACTGCGGGCTGGGCCGTTTGAAGTCGGCGCCGGTGGAGTACCAGTGTCCCTGGTCGCGGACGATCACCTCGCCGCTGCGCGGACAGCTCACCGAATCGGCCGCCCAGCTTCCACCCGCCGCGACCCAGACCACCCCGGTGTGGTCGTAGGCCGCGGACGTCATCAGCACGTCGTCGCAGTTGGCCACCACGATCGCCTGGGGGTGCGCGGCCAGCCCGGCCCGCAGCCGGCGCTCGATCACGTTGATTTCACCGACCCGGTCCAGTTGGTCGCGGGACAGGTTGAGGAAAATGACAACGGCGGCGTCCACCGCATCCAAGACGTGTGGCACGTGCATCTCGTCGACCTCGAGCACCGCCAGCGCGGCGGCCCGGTCAGCGGCCAGCGCCGCGACCAGGCCGGCGTCCATGTTGGCGCCCTCGGCGTTGGTGGCCACTGAGCTTCCCGCCCCCAACGTGCGCAGGGCGGCCGCGGTCATCCGGGTGGTCGTCGACTTGCCGTTGGTGCCGGTGACGACGACCGTGCGCCGGCCGGTACCGAGCTGTCGCAGGATCGACTTGTCCAGGGTCATCGCGACCAGGCCGCCGATCATCGCGCCGGCCCCGCGGCCGGTCACCCGGGACGCCCAGCGCGCGCCGGATCCGGCGGCCAGGGCGAGCCGTCCTCGGGCGTTGATCACCCGGGAAGTTTAGGTCGATCGCAAACTCGGCGCTTTTCCGAGTGCCGCGGGTCGGCCGGGGAGTTTAAGGTCGATCGCAAACTCGGCGCTTTTCCGAGTGCCGCGGGTCGGCCTGAGGGAGAACTCCGCGCGACACGGCGTGCAGCGACCCGGCGATGTCGGCTCGGCGTGAAATCCTCGGTTCATGCGGGACAGTGCGACGGCTGTAAAAGCAACGCCCTGGGGTCGGCCGGTCACCGAGGCGGGCGCGGGCTGGGCCGTGATCGACGTCGAGACCTCGGGCTTCAAACCCGGTAGCGCCCGGGTCATCAGCCTCGCGGTGCTCGCCCTGGACGCCGAAGGCCGCGTCGAGCAATCGGTGGTCAGCCTGCTCAACCCGGGCGTGGACCCCGGCCCGACGCACATCCACGGCCTGACCGCCGAGATGCTGGAGGACCAGCCGCAGTTCAGCGAGATCGTCGGCGACGTCGTCGAACTCGTCCGCGGCCGAACGCTGGTCGCGCACAACGTCGCCTTCGACTACGGCTTCCTGACCGCGGAGGCCGAACTCGCCGGTGTCGAGCTGCCGATCGACAGCGTGATGTGCACGCTCGAGCTGGCCCGCCGGCTGGAACTGGGCACCGACAACCTGCGGTTGGAGACGCTGGCGGCGCACTGGGGTGTGACGCAGCGCCGCGCGCACGACGCATTCGACGACGCGGTCGTCCTGACCGATGTGCTGGCCGCCTCGCTGCGACGCGCGCGCGAACGCGACGTCTGGTTACCGGTCCGGCCGGTCACCCGGCGGCGCTGGCCCAGCGGCAAGGTCACCCACGAGGAGCTGCGCCCGTTGAAGGTGCTGGCCTCCCGGATGGCATGCCCATACCGCAACCCCGGGCCCTACGTCCGCGGCGGGCCGCTGGTGCAGGGCATGCGGGTGGCATTGGCGGCCGAGGTCGCGCGCACGCACGAGGAGTTGGTCGAGCGGATCCTGCACGCCGGCCTGGCGTACGCGGCCGACGTCGATCGCGACACGTCGCTGGTGATCTGCAACGAACAGCGCCCCGTGCAGGGCAAGGGCTACCTGGCTCACGAGCTCGGAGTCCCGCTGGTTTCCGATGCGAAGTTCATGGACCACGTCAGCGCGGTAGTGGACGGCACCGGCGTCGACGACGTCGTCGAGGAGTCGTGCGCAGGCGAGCAATTCGCATTATTTTGATGCCCGGTTCCTCCAGCCCGCGCGCTTAGCGTGACGGCGCGCCCAATAGGCTTGCCTTCTATGCGACGTACACGGGTGGGGTCGGTCGTGGCGGCTGCAGTTTTGGTAACGGCAGCGTGCTCGCACGGAAACGGCTCAGCGGCAAGGGCATCCGGCGTGCGGGTACCCGACAACTTCTGCAGCCTGCTCAGCGCGGCCGAGATCAGCAAGGTGATGGGCAGCGCGTACCCGACAGCCGAGGGCAGCCAATCCCCGAGCGAAGCGCAATGCACGTCGATCCCGACCGCCGGCAACGACGTGAGCTTCAAGATGTACTGGAACAACGAGTACTGCATCGACGGCAAGCCCGTCGACAAGAAGTGCCTCGAGTCCCAATCCAAGGGGTTTGCGGTCAACAAGCAGAGCGCGGGCAACGTCCAGAACGTCGCGGGTCTGGGCGATCAGGCGTTCTGTTTCGTGGCCCCGCCCGCCACGGTGGACGTGCTCAAGGGCTGGATCTACCTGATCGTCGGCGCCGGCAGCTGCGTGCAGGCCCAGACCCTGGCCGGCATGCTGCTGGCCAAGGTCTCGACCTGACGCGTCAGTTCCGTGCGGCCCGGTTGACCGCCGAGACCACGGCCCGCAGCGACGCGGTGGTGATCGACGGCGCGATACCCACACCCCACACCGTCCGACCGCCCACGGAGGCCTCGACGTAGGCCGCGGCCTGGGCATCCTCGCCGCCGCTCATCGCGTGCTCGGAGTAGTCCAGAACGGCCACGTCCAAGTCGATGGTGGCCAGCGCGTCGACAAAGGCGGCCAGTGGCCCGTTGCCCGAGCCGGTGATCTCTGTCTCGACTCCGTCGACCTTCACCGTCGCCGCGATCCGGGTGACGCCGGTGTCCTCCTCGGAGGCGTCCACGCGCTGCTTCATCCGCTCCAACGGCCGGATCGGGGCGATGTACTCCTCGGAGAACGCCTCCCACATCGCCTTGGGGCTGACCTCGCCGCCCTCTCCTTCGCTGATCTTCTGGATGACCTGGGAGAACTCGATCTGCAGCCGCCGCGGCAGCGCCAGCCCATGGTCGGCCTTCATGATGTAGGCCACCCCGCCCTTGCCGGACTGCGAGTTGACCCGGATCACCGCTTCGTAGGTGCGCCCGACGTCACGCGGGTCGATCGGCAGATAGGGCACCTGCCACAGCATGTCGTCGACGTCCGAATCTGCGTCGTCCGCAGCGACTTTCATGGCATCCAGGCCCTTGTTGATCGCATCCTGGTGGCTGCCGGAGAATGCGGTGTACACCAGATCGCCGCCATACGGGTGTCGTTCGGGCACCGGCAACTGGTTGCAGTACTCCACCGTGCGACGGATCTCGTCGATGTTGGAGAAGTCGATCTGCGGATCGACACCGCGCGAGAACTGGTTGAGCCCCAGCGTCACCAGGCAGACATTTCCGGTCCGTTCACCGTTGCCGAACAGGCAGCCCTCGATCCGGTCTGCCCCGGCTTGGTAGCCCAATTCGGCTGCGGCGACGCCAGTTCCGCGATCGTTGTGCGGATGCAGGCTCAAGATGACCGAATCGCGCCGCTTCAGGTTGCGGCTCATCCACTCGATCGAGTCGGCGTAGACGTTCGGCGTGGCCATCTCGACGGTGGCCGGCAGGTTGAAGATGATCGGCTTGTCCGGTGTCGGCTGGATGACGTCACCGACCGCGTCGCAGACCTGCTTGGCGTACTCGAGTTCGGTGCCGGTGTAGGACTCCGGCGAGTACTCGAAACGCCATTGCGTGCCAGGGTATTTGGCCGCCTCCTCGATACATTTGCGAGCGCCGTCGGTGGCGATCGCCTGCACCGCGTCCCGGTCGGCCCGAAACACCACGCGGCGCTGCAGGATTGACGTCGAGTTGTAGAAGTGCACGATGGCCTGCGAAGCGCCGGCGCACGCTTGGAAGGTCCGCTCGATCAGTTCGGGTCGGCACTGCGTAAGCACCTGGATGGTGACGTCGTCGGGAATCGCGCCCTCGGTGATGATCTCGCGAACGAAGTCGAAGTCGGTCTGACTGGCCGACGGAAAACCGACCTCGATCTCCTTGTAGCCCATCCGGACCAGCAGGTCGAACATCCGGCGCTTGCGTGCCGGGCTCATCGGGTCGATCAGTGCCTGGTTGCCGTCCCGCAGGTCGACCGCACACCACTGCGGGGCTTTGTCGATGACCTTGTCGGGCCAGGTGCGATCGGGCAGCCGGATCGGCTCGACCTCGTCGGCGAACGGCCGGTACCGGCTGACCGGCATCGACGACCCGCGCTGGGTGTTCCACGCGGGCTGGCCGGGATTGGGTGGGCCAGCGGGTTGGGTGATGGTGCGGCTGTAGGTGTACGCGTCGGGTGTTTCGGCCGACGGTTGGGGAGTGCTAGTCACGGTGGTTGCTCCGGGGATCAGGGTGAGGCGGATACCTCAAGATTCGTAGACCGGCGCATCGCGAACACCCGCGACAGGAAGCCGGTCTGGATCAGGCCCCGTCGCGGCGTCCGAGAAGGAGCACCCGCTGCACGCCGACTAGTTTACCGCGCGCGGGTGGTGGCCCATAACCCCCGGTGGCTACTTGGTCGCCGGGACGATCCGCACCGGGATGTCGGTGTTCTCGTCGGTGTAGTAGCTCGCGCAAACCCGGTGGTAGCCGTCGGCAATCTGCATGGCCACCCCGTTGTCGAGGTTTCCGCGCACGACCAGGATCGGGGAGAGCCGCTTGCCCTTCTTGATCTTCGTCAGGTCGCGCTGTACGTGGACGTTGTCCTTCGGCAACAAGGCCAGCTGTGAGGCCCGCAGCAGGTCCTTGGCCTTCTTGTGCACTACCGGGGCGTGTTTCAACGCGGCCACGATCTCGGCGATCTGCTCGGCCGGCGCCAACAGCGCGAGGTAGTCGGCTGCTGCCGGGTAGTCGTGCTCGTCGGGCTCGTCCCCCCACAACACCGCACTAGCCATGCCGTCGGCCTCTCGTCGTAGTGTCGGCCCCCTGCATATCAGACGCGACGACGCGGCGGGCGTCGTCGGGCGCCGGATTTGGGTGCTCCGGCTTTGGTGGTGTCGGTGAGCGTCACCTTGAATTGCATCGCCCGGTACGGCCACCCGGTCGCGGTGTCCCATTGCGACACGACCAGCCCGACCCCACCGGCCGTGTCCAGTGTCGAGCCGGGCAGGACGTAGCCGCCGTAGAGCTGGGCGACCTGGTTGCTGGCCAGATCTTGGGCGTCCCATGTCGATCCGACCACCGGTGTCTGGATCGCGGCCTCGTACAGGTTCGCGGTGGGGGAGTCGATCGTGCGGTAGCCCAGCGCGTACCCCGACGACAGGAAACCGCCCAGGATCCACGTGCCGCTGTCCAGCCGGCGTAGCGTCAGCTCGCCCCAGGTCTCGGCGGGCGGCGTGATCGGTGTGGGCGGGTTGTCCCAGGCCCACTGGCTGCCGGTCCAACCCCAACCCGAGTACTTGCTCCCGTCGCCGACGTCGTCCGGGCGCACGCGTCGCAGGATGATGCCCTTGTCGCGCTGAAATCCGGTGGACACCACGTAGACCCACCCGTCGTCGGGGTTGTAATCCCATGCCCACAGTTGCGCGTAGCCGTTGTCCATCGTGGCGGGGAAGGTGGCCTGCGGGCCCATCTCCTGCCAGCTGACGCCGTTGTCGGTGGAGCTCCAGATGCCGGTCCAGATCACGTTGCCGAAGCCGCGGTTCACGATCGCGTGCAGATACATGGTCTGGTCGATCACCAAGAGGTCGGACGGGATCACGGTGCTGATCCCGCCGCGGTTCCAGGGTGCGCTGTCGTGCACGTAGGGCCACAGCTGCCGGGCATAGCCGGGGTCTGCGCCGGCGGCGGCCTGGTACTGGATACGGGTTTTCGCGTCCCCGGTCCCGATCAGGGCGACCGGGGCCCGCCAGTCGCCCTGGCCGACGCTGTCTCCGGAGAACGTGTCGCCGAACACGCTGACCAGCTTCCCGTTGGGCGCCACGGCGCAGACACCGAGATCGGTGCCGGTCACCCCCCACCCGTCGGTGATCCCCGGCCCGGTGATGTCGCCGAGGTAGCCCGCCGAGGGCACCGCGACCGCGGCCGCGCGTTTCGCCCGCGGTCGACGGGCGCGGGTCGGCGTGGTGGTGGCGGACCGGTTTCCGGTCTTGGGCATCGGAGTGCTCCCATTCAGCTGAGGTTGGCGATCACGGTCCAGGTGGCGATCGCCGACCCAATTGTCGTCCAGTAGCCGTAGCGCTTGTAGATCTGATTGGCCCAGCGCCGTTGGGCCTCGAGGTCGCCGATGTCCGACGACACCTGCGGGTCGCTGGCGTTGCGAATCGAGCACCACAGCGGCGGGCTCGGCAGGTCCGCCAGGGCTAACGGCAACGTGGCGTCGTCCATCTCCTCGGTTCGGGCGTCCGGATAGTCGCCGACGATTCCGAACGAGTCGGTGGTATTGGCGAAACCGAAATAGTCGACCGTTTCCACACCGCCCGCGGCGGCGCCGAGCGTCAGCACCGGCGGCCGAAACGCGACCGGGAACAGGTGCCCCGCGTTCGGAGCCGTCAGGGCGCCGAACATCGGTGCATAGCTCTCGGCGTGAATCGCGGCACCGGTGAAGAGTCGCTGTGCCCACGGCTTGCTCTTGAAGTCCTTGGTGCAGTTGAACTTCGCATTGGTGACGACGAAGACGTCGCCGAGCTGAGTCTCGGCCCCGATGCCTCCGGCGGTTCCGGTGGTGACGACCAGGCTTGGTCGCGCCTCGTCGATGATCTGCTGCCAGAGCGCGACGATCGGAGCCGAGATCGCATCCGTGGCCAGGTGCAATTCCGACTTGATCAGCAGCACGTTGACCCCGCCGACCTTGGTCCGTGCGACGTACCCCAGGCAGCCGGCCTGGCGGGCCGGTGAACGGGTGGTCAGCTGGGGGACGTAGGTCTCCCACCGATGCGCGTACGGCTTCCACGTCATGCTTGGCAGGCCGGGCGCCAGCACGTCCGCCAGCGCCTGAGCCTCGGCCACCGTCCACGTGACGACGACGACGTCGGCGCGCGGCAGGGGTTGATCGGCTGGCCGGTCGTACGCCGTGGGGCGCGGAATGAGCCCGTCCGGCCACGGGATCGACGCGAGCGGCGCATGTGGCGCGCGATAGATGATCCGCTCGAGGGCGTAGTCGTTGATCGGGAACGTTCGGCCCGACGAGATGCCGTCCAGTTCTTTGTCGTCAATCTGTGTGCTCAACATGGCGGAACTGCCTTTCAGTGGGTGCTTTTGGCTTGGGGGCCAAGCTTCGCCGCTCTCGCCCGATGCCGGCACGCGTAGCCCGCTACTCGTTCTTCGACCGCGGTCTTGCCGTTACCCGCCGCGCCGCACAGCCGGTCGCGCGCTACCTAATGGGCTACCCCCGCCCCGCGAGAAGTCGAGTAGCCCGGTACGCGTGCCAGGTCGCGGTGCTCGTTCCTACGGTCGAGGAGACCACCACACCACCAGGAGGATGAAATGACCGTTCTACACGAGAGGCGTCCAGCCAAAACTGCTGAAATCCAGCAGGATTGGAGCCATGTTCGCGGCTATGGCTGGCGGCCGCAGCTGCCGGACGCCCGCGACAAGATGTACGCACGGCGGCGGACCGGGAACCTCCCGCCCGCGGCCGACTTGCGGCCGTCGATGCCACCGGTTTACGACCAGGGCCAGCTCGGGTCGTGCACCGGCAACGCGATCGCCGGCGCGATGGAATACGAGCGGGATCGTCAGGGGTTGTCCGATTTCATCCCCTCGCGGCTGTTCGTCTACTACAACGAACGTGCGCTGGAAGGCACGGTATCCAGCGACGCCGGCGCGGTCATCAGGGACGGCATCAAGGTGGTCAACACCGAAGGTGTCTGCCCGGAGACACTGTGGCCGTACGACATCGGGATGTTCGCGGTGAAGCCGCCGAAGCGCTGCTATGTCGCGGCGACGAAGGACAAGGCGGTCCAGTACGAATCGATCCAGACGCTCGGCGATCTCAAAGACGCCCTCGCATCGAATTTGTCGGTGGTGTTCGGGTTCACCGTGTACGAGAGCTTCGAATCGCAGGCGGTCGCGCGGACCGGTGTGATGCCGTTGCCCAAGAAGGGTGAGGCTGTCGTCGGTGGCCACGCCGTGCTCGCGGTGGGCTACTCGGACGCCAAAGGCCATGTCATCGTTCGTAATTCGTGGGGTGAGTCGTGGGGCGACCAGGGCTACTTCTACATGCCCTACCAGTACCTGACCGGATCCAAGGCCAGCTCTGACACCTCGCCGGTCAGCCATGCACACCTGGCGAGCGACTTCTGGGCGATTCAGGCGGTTTCGTCATAGTCGACAACCGGCGACGAAATATGGCGGCGAATACCGCTAGTCCGGACTCCGCCTCCGGATTAGCGGTATTATCCCTGCTCGTGGACACTCGGTCCTGGCCGATCGTGCGTCGGGAAGATGAATTCGGCACCATTCGCTCGGCATTGGCCGGGGGGAAAGACTTTGCCGGCATAGTGCTTTTCGGGGATGCCGGGGTGGGCAAGACGACTCTGGCCCGAGCGGTGACTCAGTCGTTGCCGACGCCGGTGCACTGGGTGGCCGGAACCGAGTCGGCTCGGTCAATTCCGTTGGGCGTTTTCGCGCATCTGGTCGGCCCGGCCGCATCCCGCGATCCGATCGCCGGGCTGGCCGCGGCACGCGAAACGATCCGCGCCGCAGAGCATTCGATCATCGGCGTCGACGACGCCCACCTGCTCGATCACCTCTCGGCGACGCTGGTGCATCAGCTGGCGCTGGAGGGATCGGTGCGCATCGTCGCGGCGGTCCGCGACGGGGAAGTGGTGCCCGACGCGATCACATCGTTGTGGAAGGACGGCTACCTCAAACGCCTGAGGTTGACGCCGTTCAGCAAGAAGCAGTGTCTGGGATTGGTAGAGGAAGCCCTCGGTGGGCGACTGGAAGGTATGTCCGGGGATCTGATGTGGACCGCGTCGTGCGGCAACGCGCTCTACATCCGGCATCTCGTCGAGGGTGCGCTCGAAGCCGGCACGCTGCGGCAAGTGCGTGGGGTCTGGCAGCTGCGCGGCCGTACCGCGGTGACGTCGGAGCTCGCATCGCTGCTGGACGCGCGGATCGAGCAGCTTCCCGAGGACGAGGCGCACACCTTGCAGCTGCTGTCGTTCGCCGAGCCGCTCGCACTGGACACCCTGTCGACGTTGGTCGGAGCCGAAACCCTGGAGGCCGTCGAGCGCCGAGGATTGATCCGCGTCGTCGAGGACGGTCGCGCGCTGAACGTCCGGTTCACTCATCCGCTCTACGGCGAAGTGATCCGGCGCGGCATTGGCCGGGCCGCCACCCGCCGGGTCAAGGGCGAGTTGTTCACCGCGATGCAGCATCAGCCGATTCATGCACCCGCGCAACGCATTCGGCTTGCGGAGCTGGCACTCGACAGCGACGCGACCGCCGACACCGAACTGTTCGCCGCCGCCGCCCAGGACGCGATCTCGCTCACCAACATCACGTTGGGCGAACGCTTGGCGCGCGCCGCGGTCGATCGCGGTGGCGACCTGGTTGCCAGCGAACTTCTCGCGCGTTCGCTGTTGTGGCAAGGTAAGCCGGCCGAAGCCGAAGACATCCTGACCGCGTTCGATCCCGACCAGATGAACGAGTTGGACCTGGTGCGGTGGGGCATGGCGCGAATCGCGAACCTGCACTGGGCGATGGGCGACGCCGCACGTGCCGACGAGGTACTGCTGCTGCTGCAAAGTCGGGTGACGCACCCCGCGTTGCGGCTGGTCGTCGAGGGGGTCGCGTCGACGACCCGGGCGTTCGAGAACCTGCTGGATGCGGCCGCCGTGGCGTCACAGCTGGTGCTGGATGACGCGACGGCGTCACCGCCGGCGGTCGAATGGGCCGTGTTCGGTGGCACGCTGGCCGCGGCGCTCAGCGGGCGCGTCGACGACGCCGCGGCCATCGTCCAACGCGGGCGCCAGATCGAGAACAAGCTCGACGGCCTGCTGCGCTACCCCACCGCCTACGGCGAGATTCGCGCCCTGACCCTGGTCGGCGACTTCGACGAAGCCGAAGCGCGATCCGGAGACATCGGCCAGATCTCGTCGCCCGGCCAGTATCTGGCGTGGGGCATGGCAAATGTCTTGGTCGGCACCGTGGAAGTGGCCCGGGGCCGATTCGGTTCCGCCGCGCCCCGGATGGAGGAAACCGTCGCGGCGCTGGCCGCGGAGTCCGCCGCGTCGTGGAGCTTCCCCGCCGGGATGCTGCTGGCGCAGTGCCATTGCGTGCTCGGGAATGTCGACGCGGGTGCCAAGATCGTCGGCGAACTACGCGGCAAGGTCGGCCGCCATGTGGCCGTATTCGAGCCGCAGTTCCGATTGGTCGAAGCCTGGCTGGCCGCCGCGGAGGGCCACGTCAGCGCGGCCATTGCGCGCGCGCTCGAAGCGGCCGACCTGGCCAGGGAATCCGGCCAACGGGCCGTGGAGATGTTCGCCCTGCACGATGCGGCCCGGTTCGGCGACCTCACCTCGCTGCAACGACTTGTCGGCGTCGCGCAGCACATCGGCGGCCGGCTCGCCACGGCCTATGCCGGCTACGCAACTGCGCTGCTGGAATCAAGCGCCAGCGAATTGCAAGCCGCCGCAGAGCAATTCGAACGAATCGGGGCGTTGCTGTCGGCCGCGGACGCGATGGCTCAGGCCGCGGCGTTGTTCAGGACGGCCGAGGACCGGCGGCAGTGCCAAGATGCGGCCGCGGCGGCCGACCGGTTGGCGGCGGCGTGCGGCGGCGTGCAGACACCGGCCCTGGAGCTGGCGTCGCAGCCGCTGCCGTTGAGCCCACGCGAACGCGAGATCGCCAGCTTCGTCGCCCAAGGCCTGAGCAACCGCGACATCGCCGACCGGCTGGTGGTGTCGACCCGCACGGTGGAGGGCCACATCTATCGGGCCTGCATCAAGCTCGACGTCACCGACCGGGAGGGCCTGGCCCTGGTGGTCCGGCGGGGCCGCGGCAACTGAACCCCGGCGGGTCGGTCGGCGGTAAAACCCCGACGCCGTCACACGTATTCTGTCTGTCGACCTGTTATAAGACCTGAGAGAGCAACAGTGGCGCTCGTCGTGCAGAAATACGGCGGATCGTCGGTGGCCGACGCCGACCGGATCCGTCGCGTCGCCGAGCGCATCGTCGAGACCAAAAAGCAGGGCAACGACGTCGTGGTGGTGGTTTCCGCGATGGGCGATACCACCGACAACCTGCTGGATCTGGCCCAACAGGTGTGCCCCGCCCCGCCGGCGCGCGAACTGGACATGCTGCTGACCGCCGGAGAGCGGATCTCGAACGCGCTGGTCGCGATGGCCATCGAGTCGCTGGGCGCGCAGGCCCGATCCTTCACCGGGTCGCAGGCCGGCGTCATCACCACCGCCGCCCACGGCAAGGCCAAGATCATCGACGTCACCCCGACCCGGCTGCAGGCCGCCCTCGACGAGGGCCGGATCGTGCTGGTCGCCGGCTTCCAGGGGGTCAGCCAGGACACCCGGGACGTCACCACGCTGGGGCGCGGCGGCTCGGACACCACCGCGGTCGCGCTGGCTGCGGCGCTGCACGCCGACGTCTGCGAGATCTACACCGACGTGGACGGCATCTTCAGCGCCGACCCGCGGATCGTCTCCAACGCCCGCCGGCTGGACACCGTCACCTTCGAGGAGATGCTCGAAATGGCCGCCTGCGGAGCGAAGGTATTGATGCTTCGCTGCGTGGAATACGCCCGCCGCTACAACATCCCGGTGCATGTCCGCTCGTCGTATTCGGACAAGCCGGGCACCGTCGTCACCGGATCGATCGAGGACATACCCATGGAAGAACCCATCCTGACCGGCGTCGCCCACGACCGCAGCGAGGCCAAGGTGACCGTCGTCGGCATCCCGGACCACCCGGGCTACGCGGCGAAGATCTTCCGTGCCGTCGCCGATGCCGACGTCAACATCGACATGGTGCTGCAGAACGTCTCCAAGATCGAGAACGGCAAGACCGACATCACCTTCACCTGCCCTCGCGACGCCGGCCCGGCCGCGGTGGCGAAGCTGGATGCGATGAAGGATGAAATCGGGTTCAGCCAAGTGCTTTACGACGATCACATCGGCAAGGTGTCGCTGATCGGCGCCGGTATGCGTAGCCATCCGGGGGTGACTGCCACGTTCTGCGAGGCGCTGGCCCAGGTCGGCGTCAACATCGACCTGATCTCCACCTCGGAGATCCGGATTTCGGTGCTTTGCCGCGACACGGAACTAGACAAAGCCGTTGTCGCGTTGCACGAAGCATTCGGCCTCGGCGGTGCCGAGGAGGCCACGGTATATGCGGGGACGGGACGATAGAGATGGGCGCCAATCGGGTGTCAATAGGCGTAGTGGGCGCCACCGGCCAGGTGGGCCAGGTGATGCGCAGGTTGCTCGACGAGCGTGATTTTCCGGCGACCGATGTGCGGTTCTTCGCCTCGGCCCGTTCGCAGGGCCGCAAGCTGACCTTCCGCGGGCAGGAGATCGAGGTCGAGGACGCCGAGACCGCCGACCCGACCGGACTGGACATCGCGTTGTTCTCCGCGGGTGCGACGATGTCGCGGGTCCAGGCGCCGCGGTTCGCGGCGGCCGGGGTGACCGTGATCGACAACTCGTCGGCCTTCCGCAAGGACGACGACGTGCCGCTGGTGGTTTCCGAGGTCAACTTCGCCGCCGCTGCGAACCGGCCGAAGGGCATCATCGCCAACCCCAACTGCACGACGATGGCCGCGATGCCGGTGCTCAAGGTGCTGCACGACGAGGCCCAGCTGGTCCGGCTGGTGGTGTCGAGCTATCAGGCCGTCTCCGGCACCGGACTGGCCGGGGTGGCCGAGCTGGCCGAACAGGCCCGTGCGGTCATCGACGACGCCGAGCAATTGGTGCACGACGGCAATGCGCTGCACTTCCCCGAGCCGAAGGCCTACGTCGCGCCGATCGCCTTCAACGTCGTTCCGTTGGCCGGCAAGCTGGTCGACGACGACTCCGGCGAGACCGACGAAGACCAGAAGCTGCGCAACGAGAGCCGTAAGATCCTGGGCATTCCCGATCTGCTGGTCAGCGGTACCTGTGTGCGGGTGCCGGTGTTCACCGGTCACTCGCTGTCGATCAATGCCGAGTTCGCGCAACCGCTTTCGCCGCAGCGGGCTCGTGAAATCCTCTCCCATGCACCGGGGGTGAAGGTGGTCGACGTGCCGACCCCGCTGGCCGCCGCCGGTGTGGACGAGTCTCTGGTCGGCCGGATCCGTCGCGACCCAGGTGCGCCCGACGGCTGCGGATTGGCGCTGTTCGTTTCCGGCGACAATCTGCGTAAGGGCGCGGCATTGAACACTATTCAGATCGCCGAGTTACTCGCCGCCGAGCTCTGATTCGCGGGTGAGCCTGGCCCGTCGCGCACTCGTGACCGCGGGTCTGCTTGTCTGCCAAGGCTTTTGGCCTGCCCGCGCCGACCCGCCGGCCCCGGTGCCGCAGCCGGTGCTCCCATCTCTGGCGCCCGGCGAGGTGATCCGCATCGGCCCCGCCGCCGGCACCGGCACGCCGACCCGGGACTACGGCATCGGTGCCACCGATCTGTGCGTGTTCCTGCAATTCCCGACCGATGTCGTGCAGGTGTGCGGCGACAGCTTCGCCGGCCAGGGCGTCGGCTTCGGCGGCTGGTTTTCGCCGATCGCGCTGCGCGTGGACACGTCGTCGGTCGATGATCCGGATGGCGTGAAATACACCGGAGTCACCGGCATCAACGAGCCGCTGCTGGCCGACCCCACGCCGGCCGGCGCATCCCAGCTGCCGGCCGGGACCGTGCAGATCAACCGGCAGAACTATGTGTTGATCACCACCACCAAAGACCTGGTTCCGCAGAACTCTCGACTGGTGAAAGCCGAGCCGGCACAAGGGCTTTGGCAGACGGTCGCCGGCTCGGTCCGCGACGCCGACTATGCGGCCGGCCAGCAGTCGCAGATCAGCGGCTACTACGACCCGATACCGACCCCGGAGTCGCAGACCGGCTGGGTCTACCTCGTGGCCGACAGCTTCGACCGCAGCCAGCCGATGGTGCTCTACCGCGTCGCGCCGGAGAATTTCGGCGACCGATCCCGCTGGCAGGGCTGGGCGCCCGGTGCTGACGGCGGATGGGGCAAACCCCCAATCCCGTTGTGGGGCGACCAGATTGGCGAGATCAGCATGACGCAGATCGACGGCAAGTCGGTGTTGTCGTATTTCAACGCCAGCACCGGAAACATGGAAGTGCGGGTGGCCGACGATCCGACCTCGTTGAGCAGCGCCCCGGTCACCACCGTTGTCCAGCACGACGACTGGCCTGAGCCCGCCGAAAGCCTGCCGCCGCCGCACGACAACCGGTTGGCACAGCCGTATGGCGGATACATCTCGCCCGGCTCGACACTGGACGAGGTGCGGGTGTTCGTCAGCCAATGGCACAACAGCGATGCGCGGGCCCGATCGCCGTACCGGGTGATCCAGTTCGCCGTCAACCCGTTCAAACCCTGGTCGGATCCTTAACTAAAGCTCACGCGGTCTTGACAAGAGCTAAGACACTCCCATAATGGATGCTGTCTCTTATTATGAGAGTGAATTGGGGTTCCCATGTCCAACGCTGACGTCTTCCGGGCCTATCTTGAGCGCTTCAGCGCCGGCGACATCGACGGCGCCGCCGACCTGCTCGCCGACGAATTCACCTTCCACGGCCCCATCCTGGAGGCCAACGGCAAGACCGAATTCCTCGCTGGATCGGCCACAGCGGCCGCGATCGCACGCGGGTGTGCGATCCACCGCCAATGGGTCGACGGCGAGGAGGTCTGCTCGATCTATGACTTCAAGATCGAGACCCCCGTCGGTACCGGGTCGATCCCGATGGCCGAGTGGTCCGTCATTCGCGAAGGAAAGCTCGTGTCGTCGCGGCTCATCTTCGACACTGCCGCGATGGCCGCATTGATGCCCACGGCCTAGACAAGCCGCAGATGCCCAAGACTGCCTGGACCGGCTACGAACGCTTCTGCCCACTCGCCCGCGCCCTGGACGTCGTCGGCGAGCGGTGGACCCTCGTCATCGTCCAGGAACTGATGAAGCGCTCCGGCCGGTACACCGACCTGGCCCGCCGCCTTCCCGGCATCGGCACCACGGTGCTGGCCGACCGGCTCCGCAGACTCGAAGCCGCTGGCGTGGTCGAACGCCGACCGGGACCCGTCAGTCAGGGTGTCGTGTACGCCATCACCGAACGCGGCCTCGCACTCGACGACGCGCTCGAAGCGCTGCGCCGCTGGGGCGTCACCTATCTCATCGACCCCGCCGCCGACGGAGCCGGCTGCCACGCCTTCGACATGCGCTACGTCGACGGCATCGATGCCCTCGACGACGCCGAGTTCGGCCTCATGGTCGACGGCAATGCCACCACCTTGCGCTTCACCGACGGACACCTTCAACAGACACTCGGCGAACCGGACGATCCCGAGCTCATCGTGCACACCACCGCCAGCTTCATGGACCGCTGGGCCGCCGGCTCCGCTACCTGGGACGACGGCCTCACCACCGGCGACGTCACATTGACCGGTCCGACCGAGGCCTGGGGCCGCTGGCTTGCCGCCACCGGCTACCTGCTGGCCTACCAACCCGAGGCAAACCCATGACGACCGCCGACGCCCAAGCCCGAGAAGAACTGTTCTGGGAACTCGCCGAGGACCTCCTCGCCGAGCCCTCGGTGGCACGCAGCACCATGATGGGCTACCCGTGCCTGCGCTCCAACGACGCGTTCTTCGCCTGCGTCGAACGCAGCACGGGCCACCTCATCGTCAAACTCCCCGCCGCACGTGTCACCGAACTCGTCACCGCCGGCGAAGCGCTCCTGTTCGCCCCCAACGGCAGAGTGTTCCGGGAATGGGCCCGCGTTCCCGTCCCCGATCGCGACGAGTGGATCGCCCTGCTCGGCGAAGCCCGGACGTTCGTAGACGCCTGAACCGTCGGCCGGCTAAGCGGTCGAGGTCATCAACCACCCGTCCTACCGACCAGGCGTTAGCTCATAGCGGTTTCATAAGTTCTACCTAGCGGGTCCTACCTGTTCCAACCGCATCATTTCAGGTATGAGTGAAACACCTGACAGCCCAACAACACCGACCACAGTGGCCACGGAGCCGGCGACCGTGGCGGTCAAACCGTATTGGCTCTACCGATTCGCGGCCTGGGTCGGAATCGTCGCCGGCATCGTGTTCATCGTCTTGAGCGTTTTCTTCGCCGGCTTCCGGGTCGCCCACTTGGGCCATCACCACTGCCACCACCACGGCTGGCACCACCACTCGATGAACCACGAGGGTGGCCCGCAGCACCACAACCAGGGCGCCGGATTCCACCACGGCTTCGGCGGTCCGGGACCGTCGCACATGCCGGAGTCGGTCGCCCCGTCGTTGGCCCCGGCGCAGCCGTAGCCGCAGATTTCCACCCGTCCGGCGTCCCTCAGGGGGCGCCGGACTCTTCATTTTGGGTACCCCACCCCGGTAACGGACTGGTCGCGGACACCACAGACCTGAGGCATTATGCGGGTATGAGCGAGAGTCCCAAGCCGTCTGCCCCGCCGCAGCCCGCCGCGCCGGTGTTCCTGCTAGCTCCGACACCGCAATCCGAGCGGCTCTATCAAGCAGCCGCATGGGTGGCGATCGTCGCCGGAGTGACGCTGATTGGCGTTGTGATCCTGAAATTCGCCTGGGTGCTCGGATATTAGAGCGCCCGGCGACGTGGTAAACCAGCTGATGCCCCCGACTCGCCTGCGCTGCTGGTTGATGGTCGGACCCTGCCTGGGCATGATCGACGCATGACCCAAGCACCCGAACCCCCGATCCAGCCGCCGGCCGGCCCGTACACCGCCGCGCCCCCGCTTGCGGCAAAGCACGCCCGGCTCTATCAGGCCGCGGCGTGGGTGGTGATCGTGGCCGGCGTCGTTTTCGTGCTGGCGGTCGTCTTTTTCGCCGGTGCCGAGCTCACCGGGCACGGCCCGCAATATCGCCACCACCATGGGGTGTTCGCGCCGGACATGCCGGGTGGCCCCGACGCTCCGCCGCCGTACGTCGTCTTCCCGGGCGGACCATTCCCGCCGGGTTCGGGTCCCGGTGGGCCGTGGGGACCGTGGGGACCGGGAATGGGACCGGGTGGACCCGGTGGCCACGGCGGCCACGGCGGGCCGGGTGAGACCCCACCGCCACCACCCACCTACACGCCGTAGCGGCGGCCATGACCAGGCGGGTCTCTTCGGCCGCAATGGCATGTGGTTGCGCTGCGATCGTAGTGGTCGCCCCGATCGCGTCCGCCCGCCCATCGGATCCTGGCGTGGTGAGTTACGCCGTCTTGGGCAAGGGTTCGGTGGGCAACATCGTCGGCGGTCCAATGCGGGACGAGTCGCTGTTCACCCAGCCGTTCCAGGGCTACTTCGTCGACAATCCGGCGTGCAACAACTGGGCTGACATCGGGTTGCCCGAGGTCTACAACGACCCGGACCTGGCGTCGTTCAACGGAGCGAGCACGCAGACGTCGCCCACCGACCAGACGCATTTCGTCAAGCAGGCGGTCGGGGTGTTCGCCACCGACGCCGCGGCCGGCGCGGCGTTCCACCGGGTGGTGGACCGCACGGCCGGTTGCTCGGGTCAGACCACGCCCATGCACCTGGACAACGGCACCACGCAGGTGTGGTCGTTCGACGGTGGTCCGGCGGGCGCCGCCGACGCGGCGTGGAGCAAGCAGGAGGCCGGCACCGACCGGCGATGTTTCGTCCAGACCCGGCTGCGGGAAAACGTCTTGCTGCAAGCCAAAGTCTGTCAGTCCGGCAACGGCGGTCCGGCCGTTAACGTGCTGGCCGGCGCCATCCAGAACGCGCTTGGGCAGTAGGTCCGCGGAGCCTTCGGGAATATGTCGGTGCGATCTGGAAGATGAGTCTAGTGACTATCGTTGGGTAGCCGCGCGCAACCAGCCGAAGGGATCGGATCATGGCGTTTGCCGTCGCGTCTCTCCTTGATTCCGCACGTCTGACGGACGGCGAATTTTCCAGTGCCTCGGCCGCGGCGCAGTTCATCGCCGATACCTGCTTAGCCGACGGTCCGGTCGGCCGCGTCGGTCTGGAGATCGAGGCGCACTGTTACGACCAGGCCGACCCGCACCGCCGCCCGACCTGGGATGAAATCACCGACGTTTTGGAGTCGCTGCCATCGATGCCCGGCGAAAGTCTGGTCACCGTCGAACCCGGGGGTGCGGTGGAACTCTCGGGCCCGCCCGCGCTGGGCGTGACGGCCGCGATCGACGCGATCGCCAGCGATCAGAGGGTGCTGAGTAAGGCTTTCGATGCCGCCGGGCTGGGCCTGGTCTCGCTGGGTGCGGATCCGCTGCGGCCGGCCAAGCGGGTCAACCCGGGAGGGCGCTATCGCGCGATGGAGCAGTTCTTCACGGCGAGCCACACCGGTGAAGCGGGCGCGGCGATGATGACCTCTACCGCATCCGTCCAGGTCAATCTCGACGCCGGGCCGCAGTCTGGATGGGCGGACCGAGTCCGGTTGGCCCACGCGCTCGGGCCGGTGATGGTCGCGATCTCGGCGAACTCCCCGCTGCTCAGCGGCACGTTCTCCGGCTGGCGTTCGACTCGGCAGCGGGTGTGGAGCCAGCTCGACTCGGCGCGCTGCGGGCCGATCCTGACCGCCAGCGACGAGGACCCCGCCACCGACTGGGCGCGATACGCGCTCAAGGCGCCGGTGATGCTGGTGCATACGCCGGAGGCGGTGCCGGTCACCCACCGCGTACCGTTCGCCGACTGGGCCGACGGCCGCGAACTGCTCGGCGGGCGCCGGCCCACCCGCCACGACCTCGAATATCACCTGACCACGCTGTTTCCACCGGTGCGGCCGCGGCAATGGCTGGAGATCCGCTACCTGGACAGCCTCCCCGCCGACATCTGGCCGGCGGTGGTGTTCACGCTGGTTGCCCTGCTCGACGACCCGGCCGCGGCCGACCTGGCCGCCGAGGCGGTCGAACCCGTCGCCACCGCCTGGGACGCCGCCGCTCGGATCGGCCTGGGCGACCAGCGGATCTTCAGCGCGGCCAACCGGTGCGTGGCCATCGCGGCCGAGCGTGCACCCGCCGGCCTCGACGTGGGGATGCGGCGCCTCGCCGACGCGGTGGCGCAGGGCCGCTGCCCGGCCGACGAGTTCGCCGACCGGGTGGTCGAAAGCGGCATCGCGGCCACCGTGACCGCCCTTGCGCTAGGGGAGCAGTGACCTCACGCGCTGTGACCTCACGCGAAACGCTGGTCCGCGATATGACGCGGGCGCGGGCGAGAACCTTGCGGCTGGTCGATTTCGACGATGCCGAGCTCGGTCGGCAATACGACCCGCTGATGAGCCCGCTGGTGTGGGATCTGGCGCACATCGGACAGCAGGAGGAGTTCTGGCTGCTGCGTGGCGGGAACCCGGACCGGCCGGGAATCCTGTCTCGCGACGTGGAGAGCCTGTACGACGCCTTCGTGCACTCCCGTGCCAGCCGAGCCGACCTGCCGTTGCTGTCCCCGGATCAGGCCCGCAGCTACTGCCGGACCGTGCGAACCGCTTCGCTGGATGCGCTCGACCGGCTTCCCGACGAACCCGACCAGAACTTCGTCTACGGCCTGGTGGTCAGCCATGAGAACCAGCACGACGAGACCATGCTGCAGGCGCTGAACCTGCGGGTCGGTCCGGCGCTGTTGTCCGAAGCCAGCACCCTGCCGGCCGGCCGGGCCGGGGTGGCCGGGACGTCGGTCGAGGTGCCGGGCGGCCCATTCGTTCTCGGCATCGACGGGGTCGACGAGCCGTTCTCGCTGGACAACGAACGCCCGGCCCACCTTGTCGACGTGCCGACATTTCGGATCGGCCGGGTCCCGGTCACCAACGGCGAGTGGCGGCAGTTCATCGACGACGGCGGCTATGCGCAACCGCGTTGGTGGTCGGCGCGCGGTTGGCAGCACCGCGAAACCGCACAGCTGACCGCGCCACAGTTTTGGAACGTCGATGGGCAGACCCGCACCCGATTCGGCGTCGTGGAGGAGATCCCGGCCGACGAACCCGTCCAGCACGTCAGCTATTTCGAGGCCGAGGCGTACGCGGCCTGGGCCGGAGCCCGGCTGCCCACCGAACGCGAGTGGGAGAAGGCGTGCGCGTGGGACCCGCAGCGTGGTGCGCGCCGGCGCTATCCGTGGGGAGCCGACGAGCCGTCGTCGACACTCGCCAACCTCGGCGGCGACGCTCTGCGACCGGCGCCGGTAGGCGCGTACCCCCGTGGCGCCTCGGCCTACGGGGTCGAGCAGATGCTCGGCGACGTGTGGGAGTGGACCAGCTCCGAACTCGAGCCGTGGCCGGGCTTCACACCGATGATCTACCAACGCTATTCGGAACCCTTCTTCGGCGGGGATTACCGGGTGCTGCGCGGTGGGGCGTGGGCGGTGGAGTCGGGCATCGTGCGGCCCAGCTTTCGGAATTGGGATCACCCGTACCGCCGGCAGATCTTCTCCGGCGTCCGGCTCGCGTGGTCCGTGGACGCCGATCCGGGGGTCCGCCCCTGATGTGCCGTCACCTCGGCTGGCTGGGACGCGAAACCGCGGTCTCCTCGCTGGTGCTCGACCCACCGCAGGGGCTTCGAGTGCAGTCGTACGCTCCGCGCCGGCAAAAGCACGGCCTGATGAACGCCGATGGTTGGGGCGTCGGCTTTTTCGATGGCGCTAGGCCTCGTCGCTGGCGTAGCGCCGCACCGCTGTGGGGAGATGTTTCGTTCGATTCCATCGCCCCCGCGCTGCGCAGTCACTGCGTGGTTGCCGCGGTGCGATCAGCTACTGTCGGGATGCCGATCGAAGCCAGCGCGACCGCGCCGTTCACCGACGGGCAGTGGCTGCTGTCGCACAACGGGGTCGTCGACCGCAAGGTGCTGCCGCCCAGTGTCGCAGCCGAATCCAGCTGCGACAGCGCACTTCTCGCTGCAATGATTTTCGAGCGCGGCCTCGACGCATTGGGGCAGACCATCGCCGACGTGGGTGTGGCCGACCCGAATGCGCGACTGAACATATTGGTGGCCAACGGTTCTCGACTGTTGGCCACCACCTGGGGTGAGACTCTGTCGATTCTGCGTCGAGACGACGGCGTGGTACTGGCCAGCGAGCCCTATGACGACCAGCCCGGCTGGGAAGACGTCCCGGATCGCCACCTCATCGAGGTCACCGCCGAACAGGTGACCATGACCGCGCTGAACCCAACGAAGGGATCGTAATGACGCTGACGTTGTCCAACCACCTGGCCGCGGACTCGGCCTTCGAGGCGCTCTGCCGTGATGTACGCACAGGATTGCAGAGCGCACCGAAATCGTTGCCGCCCAAGTGGTTCTACGACTCCGTCGGCAGCGACCTGTTCGACCAGATCACCCGGCTACCGGAGTATTACCCGACCCGGGCCGAGGCCGAGATCCTGCGTGCCCGCGCCGCGGAGATCGCATCGGTCACCGGTGCCGACACACTGGTCGAACTGGGCAGCGGGACGTCGGAGAAGACCCGGGTGCTGCTGGACGCGCTGCGCAACGGCGGGACATTGCGCCGCTTCTCCCCGTTCGACGTCGACGCCAGCATGCTGTCGGCAGCCGCGACGGCGATCCAGAACGAATACCCAGGTATCGAAATCGCGGCTGTCTGTGGCGATTTCGAAGAACACCTGGCCAAGATTCCGCATGGCGGCCGCCGGCTGTTCGTGTTCCTGGGATCGACGATCGGCAACCTTGTCCCCGATGCCCGCGCCGACTTCCTCGCGGCTCTGGCGGCGGTGCTGCAATCCGGCGACAGTCTGCTGCTGGGCACCGACCTCGTGAAAGACCCCCGCAGGCTGGTCGCGGCTTACGACGACAGCGCCGGAGTCACGGCCCAGTTCAATCGCAACGTGCTGGCGGTGATCAATCGAGAACTCAACGCCGACTTCGACGTCGACACGTTCCGCCACGTCGCCACCTGGAACCCAGCCGAGGAACGGATGGAAATGTGGCTGCGGTCCGGGCGGGCGCAGCGGGTGCATATCGCGGCGTTGAATCTGACCGTCGAATTCGAGGCCGGCGAGCAGGTTCTCACCGAGGTGTCGTGCAAATTCCGTCCCGACGTGGTGGCCGGCGAGCTGTCCCAGGCAGGTCTGCGCCTGGCTCAGTGGTGGACCGACGCCGCGGGTGATTTCGGGTTGTCGTTGTCGGTCAAGTGAACACGAGCCTGGCCGAGGCCTGGCGTGCTGCCCGGCCGCCGGTCGCCGGGCTGCATCTGGACAGCGCCGCCTGTTCGCGGCAGAGCTTCGTGGCGCTCGACGCGGCCGATCGGCACGCCCGACACGAGGCCGAGGTCGGCGGATACGTCGCGGCCGAAGCGGCCACACCTGTGCTCGACGCCGGCCGAGCCGCCGTCGCCGCCCTGACCGGTATGGCGGACGCACGGGTCGTGTTCACCACGGGATCGCTGCACGCGGTGGATCTGCTGCTGGGTAGTTGGCCGGCCGGCCGCCGAACGCTGGCCTGCCTCCCCGGCGAATACGGGCCCAACCTGGCGTTGATGGCCGTGCACGGCTTCGACCGCACGACGCTGCCGACCGACGCCGAGGGTCGGGTCGCGGTGCCCGAAGCGGCGATCGCCCTTTCCGCTGATCCGCCGGACCTGGTCCACCTGACCGCGGTGGCCAGCCATCGCGGCGTGGTGCAGCCGCTGCATGAGATGGCGCAGCTGTGCCGGGACCTAGCGGTGCCGCTGGTCGTGGACGCCGCCCAGGCGCTCGGGCAGATCGACTGCGCGGCCGGCGCCGACGCGGTCTACGCGTCGTCGCGCAAATGGCTGGCCGGTCCGCGCGGTGTCGGCGCGCTGGCGGTGCGGCCGTCGTTGCTGCAGCGGCTGCAGCCGCGCCTGCCGCCGAAGGAGTGGGTGGGGTCGCTGTCGATCGCCGACCAGCTCGAACTCGGTGAAGCCAATGTGGCTGCACGAGTGGGGTTTTCGGTGGCGGTCGGCGAGCACGTAGCGGCTGGCCCGGCTGCCGTGCGGGCCCGGCTGGCCGAGGTGGGCCGGCTCAGCAGGGCCATTCTCGCCGACGTGCCCGGGTGGCGGGTGGTCGAGGTGGTCGACGAACCCAGCGCCATCACGACCTTGGCCCCGCTCGACGGCGCCGACCCGCAGAAGATCCGCGAGTGGCTGATCGCCGAACGGCGGATCGTGACGACCGCGGTGGTGCTCGCGCGCGCGCCGTTGGAGTTGACCGCTCCGGTGCTGCGAATCTCGCCGCACGTCGACGCCAGCGTCGGCGATCTGACGACGTTCGCCGCGGCGCTTAACGACGCTACTACGCACGTGTAGCAAAGCCCGCGTCCTACAGTCAGCGCGAGCGGGCGACCTGGACGCTCAGCCAGCCTCAGCAAGATTTCAGGTCAATGCCGCTCGTCTTACCTGGTGAAGAGGTATTGACAAGCTCTGGGGGGCTGCTTAACGTAAGTTCCCTCAGCTTGTTCACAGCAAAGTTGAGTAGCTCGATGGCACTCGCTCCACACTGTCCCGATTCCTATCCGTTTGCAGATAGATCAGGGGAAGAAATGAGAAACAATCAGCGTCGTACCGCCCTCACCGTCGGTGTCGTTGCCGGAGGCCTGCTTGGGGCAGCGTTCCTACCGATGGCGGTGGCCGTCGCGGACCAATACGACTTCACACCCGATATCGGATCTTTCGTTCCCAAGCAGGTCGAGGGATACCCGCCGCTCATCAACGAAGTGACCGGTACCGAGAGTTGGCAGATCTTTGACCTGACGACCAATGCGCAGGTTATAGGCACTCTCAATGGCACGGACACCGAGACGACGATTGGGTCTTTCACCAACGATGACTATCTGACAGATTCGAGTCTCTTCGTTACGAATGGCACCGTCAGCGTGGCCATACCAGTCGGTACACAGATCGACCTTGCCGATTTTGGTGGCGGCTGGGAAAACGAATGGATCGATATACCCTCCGCTGGAACGGATCCTGGCGCCTCGGATCTGCTGATCACGCCGTTCGGGGATTTCGCACTTTTCGGGTCGTTCTTCTCCGACTTCTCTTCCGTCTTTGGGTAGCTGTCAGCCGGCCTTATGCGCGGTGAGCAGATAGGCCGGTAGCTTCATCCGGCCCTTCTCGTCGCGGTCTTGCTCGGGCATCGGGATGTCCGAATCTGCCGGCGCCGCCGTCTAAAGCCCGGCACAAAATAGGGAAGATTGCCCGATGCGGTGAGGTCGCTGTGCGACGTAGCCTGCCCTCGCCAGGGCGACTCGCGCCCGTTGAGACCACAGGGGCAACAGTGAAAAACATGCGCGGCATTGTCACTCTCGGAGCGGTGGCCGTCGGCGCGGTGGCGGCCGCACTGCTGCCGATGGCGGTCGCCTTCGCCGACACCTACGACTTCACCCCGGCCGTCCCAACTTTCGTTGCCAGTCAGGTCGAGGGGTTCCCGCCGCTCATCCGCGAAGTGACCGGAGCCGAGAAATGGAGTGTCGAGGACCTGACGACCAACACGGTAAAGTTCGCGGACATTTTCGACGGCAAAGACACCGTGACGACGATCGGGTCCTTCACCAACGACGATTATCTGGCGACCTCGGCTTTTATCGATTCCAATGGCACCACCACCTTCATCGTTCCGAGCGGCACAGAAATCGACGTCGCCAACTTTGGGTCGGGTTTCGGGAACGAATGGATGGACATTCCCGTCGGATCCGACGCCGGGATATCGGATCTGCTCATCACGCCGTTCGGTGACTTCGAGCTTTTCGGAACGGGTTTCGCAGAGCTGGCCACCGCCGCCGGGTAGCTCTCTGCCGCCCTTGTGCGCGGTGAGCAGGTAGGCGGCAGTTTCATCCGGTTCTTCTCGTCGCGGTCGTGCTCGGGCATCGGAATGTCTGAGAGCGGTGGCGCTCGTCGAGCTACTGCGCACGTGTAGCAAAACCCGCGTCCTGTAGCCAGCGCGAACGGGCGATCCTGATCTCAGCAAGATTTCAGCTAATACCGCTGGTATTCCCTGGTGATCCGGTATTGACAACCCCTTGGGCGGTGCCTAGCGTCATAACTCTCAGCCTGTTCACAGCAAAGTTGGGGAGCTCCATCGCGATCTCGGCCTGTCCCACAGTGTCCCGATTCCTATCCCGCTTGCAGAAAGATCAAAAAGAAATGAGAAATAATCAGCGCCGTGTCGCGCTTACGTTCGGAGTCGGTGCCGGTGGCTTGCTCGCGGCGGCGTTTATGCCGATGGCGGTCGCCTTCGCAGACAACTACGACTTCACCCCCGATATAACAAGTTTCGCTCCCACTCAGGTCGAGGGATTCCCGCCGCTCATCAACGAAGTGACCGGGGCCGAGACTTGGGGTGTCTCAGACCTTACGACCAATACCGTGGAGTTTCACGACGTTATCCTTGGCACAGACACCGCGACGACGATCGGGTCCTTCACCAACGACGACTATCTGACAAGTACGGAACTCGACGTTATTGGTACTTCCGCCACCCTTGAGCTGCCGGCCGGTTCACAGATCGACCTTGCCAACTTCGGCTTCGGTTACGAAAACGAATGGATGGACATTCCCAGCGGACCTGACACCGGCATGTCCGACCTGCTCATCACGCCGTTCGGGGATTTCGCGCTTTTCGGAACCGGTTTCTCAGACCTGGCCGCCGCATTCGGGTAGCCGTCAGCCGCCCTTGTGCGCAGTGAGCAGGTAGGCCGGTAGCTTCATCCGGCCCTTCTCGTCGCGGTCGTGCTTGGGCATCGTGACGTCCGAATCCGCCGGAGCCGGTGGGATATTCGCGTGGATGAACGCCGGCCGGATCTCGTCGATGTGCCAGTGCTTGCTGACCGCATCGCGCAACTCGTTCTCGTCGACCTCGTTCGGCTTTTGCTCCCACTCGGCGGGAAATGCGCCCTTGGCGAACACCAGCACGAAGTAGCCGGCGCCGTCGGCCGCCGCCCGATGCACCGCTCGCAGGTAGTCGTCGCGGCCCTCGACCGGCAGCGAGTGAAACAGCGTGCTGTCGACGACGGTGTTGAACCGGCCGTCGTGTCCGGCGAACGTGGTGATGTCGGCCTGCTCGAAGGTGGCGCTGCTCAGCCCGCGCTCCTGAGCCGCCTTGGTGGCGGCGGCGATGGCCGTCGGCGTGAGGTCGACGCCATGCACGGTGTAGCCGTCGGCGGCCAGCGCCAGCGACAACTCCGCGTAGCCGCATCCGGCGTCGAGGACATCGCTGCGGAACTTCCCGGCGGCGGCCAGCGCGGCCAACTCCGGCTGCGGCTCACCGATGTTCCAGGGCGGCGGCCCGTCGAAGCCGGCCTCTTGGCGGTATGCACTGTCCCAGTCCATTACTTCATTTGCCATGTGTACCAACCTACTCCGGCACGGGCCAGCTATGGACCGGCTCGTTGGTGTGCATGTGCTCGCAGTACAACCGCAACATCTCGGCCAGCGCCGCGGGTCTGTCCAGCCCGCGCATTTCCAACGCCCGCACGGTCGACACCTGCCAGCCGGCGCCGTTTTGGCCGGCGCGGGCCCGGCCCTCGATCACACCGAGCAGCCGATCGCGGACGTCGCCGGCGACGCCCCAGCGGTCCAGCCCGTCGTAGGCCATCGGAAGCAGTTCACCGAGTACCAACTCCTCGGTGCTGACCGCGTCCAATCCCGGCCAGTACAGGTGTGCCCGCATGCCGTGGCGAGCCGCATCGACGAAATTTCGTTGCGCCGCAGCGAAATCCATCGTCGTCCAGATCTGACGGTCCGCTTCGGACAGCGCGCGCAGCATGCCGTAGTAGAAGGCCGCGTTGGCCAGCATGTCGATCACGGTCGGACCGGCGGGCAGCACCCGGTTCTCCACCCGCAGATGCGGCCGGCCCGCCACCACGTCATACACCGGACGATTCCACCGGTAGACCGTGCCGTTGTGCAACCGCAGCTCCGCCAGGCGCGGGGTCCGCCCGGCCGCGAGCTCGGCGACCGGGTCGTCGTCGGACACCTCCGGCAGCAGCGACGGGAAGTAGCGCACGTTCTCCTCGAACAGATCCAAGATCGAGGTGATCCAGCGCTCGCCGAACCACACTCGTGGCCGCACCCCTTGGGTTTTCAATTCATCGGGCCGGGTGTCGGTGGACTGCGCGAACAATTCGATGCGGGTCTCCGACCACAGCTGATGGCCGAAGAAGAACGGCGAGTTGGCGCCGAGCGCCACCTGCGGGCCGGCCAGCACCTGCGCCGCATTCCAGTTGGCGGCGAACTCATCCGGCGCGACCTGCAGGTGCAATTGCATGCTGGTGCAAGCGGATTCGGGTGCGATGTCCGACGATATCAGCGCCAGCGGTTCAGGCCCGTCGATGTCGATCTGGATGTCTTCGCCGCGCGCGTTGAAGATTGAATCATTCAGTGCCGCATAGCGCGACGATTCGCTCATCCATCCGGTGGCGAGGTGTTCGGGCATCAGGGTCGGCAGGATTCCGATCATCACGATATGGGCGCCGCCGGCGCTGGCCTTGGTCTCGGCGGCGTTCAAGCTGGCCCGCACTTCGTCCTCCAGGTGCGCGCCGGTGTTCCCGCCCAGCGGACGCGGTGGAACATTGAATTCGATGTTGTAGGCGCCTAATTCGGTCTGATATGCCGGATCGGCGATGGCAGCCAGGACGTCGGAGTTCTTCATCGCGGGTTGGTAGGCATCGTCGACCAGGTTGCATTCGATCTCCATCCCGGTGAGCGGGTGCTCGGACTCGAAGCTGGACTGCGCGAGCATCGTCTCGAAAACGTCGAGGCACACCTGCACCTTGCGCCGGTACTCCTGCCGGTCGACCCGCGCGTAGGTGATTCGCTTGACGTCTTCGCCCACGACGCCGATGCAACCGCTTTACCCCGAACCGCGCAACAGATCAGCCAAATGAGCTGACGCGACAGCGAATTGCCGGTGTGTGTCAGCTGCCTGAATTTGGCCCGCGCACTATTGACGGGTGCGTAGGATACTTGCAACAATCTCAGCGGAGTCTTATGTGATTCACAGCAAGGTCGGGGGGAACTGATGGGCCGCAATTACCGCATGGCCGCACTGGCCGTCGGTGCGCTGATCGCGCCGCCAGCACTCGCACTGCTCGCAGGATCCGTCGCGCGCGCCGACGATTTGTCGTCCATCGGGCCGATCGCGATCGCCGGGTACACCGAAGCGCTGACCTACGACACCGCGACCGGGGGATTCGACAACTATCTGGTCGGGTCCTACGACGGCTATCCGTACGACCTCGACGTCTATTTCGATCCGTCCGGTGCCGGCAACAGCGAGGTGCTTCTCACGATCCCGTTCCTGTTTCAGGGCGGCTTCGCAGACGTCGATGGGTCGGTCACGCCGATCCCGTCGGTGTTCAATCCCGCCGACTTCGTCAACTCGGATATCGGCCTGATCGACCTTGGCGGTACGCCTGATCCCGCGTTGGGTGTCATCTCGTTCGGGCCGTTTCTGCTGGGCGCGGGATCGGACACAGTGAGCATCAACTCCGACACCTTCGCGCTGGACAACTTTTTCGCCGGCACCTCCAGCGGGCTGCCGTTCGACGTCGACTTCGCCACCGGCGCTCCGGGATCGGACTCGGCGGAATTTCTGCTGACCGTTCCCTCACTGTTGCAGGTCGGCTTCGAGGACGTCGCCGGGGCGATCACCCCGCTGTTCTCGCTCGGCTCGGCGTACGTTCCGGATCTTGGCCTGAGCTTCATCGGCGGTATCTGACCTGCCACCGTCCGCGTAGTCCATGATGGACGTCACGCGCGGGAGGAAAGCAGTTGGCCGAATTCGTCGCTTCGATCGACCAGGGCACCACCAGCACTCGATGCATCATCTTCGGCCGCGACGGTGGCGAGGTGGGGCGTCATCAACTCGAGCATGAGCAGATCCTGCCCCGAGCCGGGTGGGTCGAGCACAACCCGATCGAGATCTGGGAGCGCACCACCTCGGTGCTGATGTCGGCGCTCAACTCGACGAACCTGTCGTCGAATGACGTTGTGGCGCTGGGCATCACCAATCAGCGTGAGACGACCCTGGTATGGAACCGGCGCACCGGCCGCCCGTACTACAACGCGATCGTCTGGCAGGACACCCGCACCGACCGCATCGCGTCGGCCTTGGATCGCGACGGGCACGGCGACGTCATCCGGCACAAAGCGGGCCTGCCGCCGGCGACCTATTTCTCGGGCGGCAAGCTGCAATGGATCCTGGAGAACGTCGAGGGTGTACGCGCGGCCGCCGAGACCGGCGACGCGATATTCGGCACCACCGACACCTGGCTGCTGTGGAATCTGACCGGCGGCCCGCGGGGTGGAGTGCACGTCACCGATGTCACCAACGCCAGTCGGACCATGCTGATGAACCTCGAGACGCTGGACTGGGACGACGAATTGCTGTCGTTCTTCGACATTCCGCGCAGCATGCTGCCCGCCATCGCGGCGTCGTCTCCGCTCGAGCCCTACGGCATCACTTCGGCGGACGGCCCGCTCGGCGGCGAGGTGCCGATCACCGGAATTCTCGGCGACCAGCACGCGGCCATGGTCGGCCAGGTCTGCTTGCAGCCCGGCGAGGCCAAGAACACTTATGGCACCGGCAATTTCCTGCTGCTGAACACCGGCGAGGAGATCGTCCGATCCAGCAACGGCCTGTTGACCACGGTGTGCTACCAGTTCGGCGACGCCAAACCTGTTTACGCGCTTGAGGGTTCGATCGCCGTCACCGGATCGGCCGTGCAATGGCTACGCGACCAGCTGGGCATTATCAGCGGGGCTGCGCAGAGCGAAGCGCTGGCCCGCCAGGTCGAGGACAACGGCGGCGTCTACTTCGTGCCCGCGTTCTCGGGTCTGTTCGCGCCCTACTGGCGCTCGGATGCGCGCGGCGCGATCGTGGGGCTCTCACGGTTCAACACCAACGCCCACCTGGCCCGCGCGACACTGGAGTCCATCTGCTACCAGAGCCGCGATGTCGTCGACGCGATGCAGGCCGATTCCGGTGTGCGCCTTGAGGTTCTGAAGGTCGACGGCGGAATCACCGCGAACGACCTGTGTATGCAGATTCAGGCGGACGTGCTCGGTGTCGAGGTGGTGCGTCCGGTGATCGCGGAGACGACGGCGCTGGGTGCGGCCTACGCGGCAGGACTGGCGGCCGGTTTCTGGTCGGGCCCGGATGATCTGCGGGCCAACTGGCGCGAGGGTAAGCGGTGGACGCCGGCATGGAGCGAGCAGGAGCGCTCGGCCGGGTACGCGGGATGGCGAAAAGCCGTGCAGCGCACGCTGGATTGGGTCGAGGTCTCCTGACGGACGCGGTGGGGACCAGCCTCCGCTGGCCCCCACCGGGTTCACCGACGATCAGTCTTCTTCGCCGAGGATTGTGTAGATCTCGCGGCGAGCATTGTTGACGATGTCGAGGATGCGCTGCTGCTGCTCATCATTGGCGGCGTGCGCGGATTGCGCCACGGCACCGAACAATTGGCCGATAGCGGCCCGCAGGTTGAGGTGGGCCGGGTCGGCGCCGTCGGCGATCTCCTCCCACGGCGGGGTGGCGACCTTCTCGGCGGCTTCCTTGCCGGTGTCGGTCAACGCGAACAGCTTTTTGCTGCCCTCGGATTCGGTGCTGACGATCAGGCCCTCGTCGGCCAGCAGCTGCAGGGTCGGGTAGACCGAGCCCGGGCTGGGCTTCCACAGGTCCTGGCTGCGCTCGGCAACCTCCTGGATGATCTCGTAACCGTGCATCGGTCGCTCGGCGAGCAGCACCAGGATGGCCGCACGCACGTCACCTCGACGACCGCGCCGTCCGTGACCGCCGCGGCGTCCACCGCGACCACCGGGCCCGAAACCGGGACCGAAGCCCGGGCCGAAGCCACCGGGACCGAATCCGCGCCCGAAACCCCGGCCGAAACCCGGCCCGAAGGGACCGTCGTGGCCGGCGTCGTGGCCCCGGACTAAGCCGCGGAACTCGCGTCGGGCCTGCTTGCGCTGCTCGTGCAGGGCGCGGCGGTCCTGGGGTGCGAAACCGAAGTTCGCTGGTCCACCTGCGAAAGGCCCGCCCACTTGGGGGCCGCGTCCTTCAAAGAATGGGTTGTTCATTGATTGATCTCGTTTCTGGAAAGGCAGCGCTGGGTGCGCTGCCGATACGACGACGATATATCGGAAACTATCGTTAAGCAAGGACGGTCTTGCGGGTCGCGGTTTGCCGCCCGCAACGCCGGGGTAGCACCCAGGGATGAGCCAGAAGGTTGATGTGAACGATCACCCGGGCGTTGACGGCGACACGCAGTCGGCCGAACCCGCCGGCAACATCCGCCCGCGCCTGTGGTTGAACTGGGCGCTTGCGGTGCTCACCGTGATAGGCGCCGGCGCTGCCATGGCCGTGGCGTTGGGCGCGGTGATGAGCACGGCGGCGTGCAGCGACAAGGCGTGCCCGAACCTGGGCCCGCATGGAATCAGCTTCGACACGCTGTACTACGGCGCACCGGCGGTCGCGGTGGTCACGGTTGTGCTGTCCTTCTTCACCGCCCGGCGTCGATGGGGCTTCGTGGTTCCGGTCGTGGCGTTGGCGCTGTTGATCGCCGACATGGCGATCGTCACAATCACGGTCGCGCAGTAACGGCGCTAGCGGTAGGGGTAGGGCCGCAACCGGGCCAGTTCCCGACGGTGTCGTTCGGCGAGTACGGCGGCCAGCGCCAGCTGCGGCGGTGTTCCGGGCGGGGGTGGCGGAGCCACCCGGCTCAGCACGTCAGTCGCAATTCGGTACGCCATCTGATCGCGCAGCTGGGGGTCGAGTTGCATTGCCCGCGAGAGGAATTGGCGTGCGATGTCGGCCTGTTCCGCGCTCAGCCCGGACAGCTGCAGCGACGAAGCCCACCACGCCAGCTGCGGCGGCATCATCGGCGGCGGCCCCAGTTTCGGACCGCGTTCGCTGATCACAATGGTGCCGGCGAAGATATCGCCGATCCGCTTGGCCCGCGGCGAGAGCATGCTACAGATCACCGCGGGGCTCCCCAGCAACATCCAGATTTCGACGACTGACGCCAGCGCACGGAAAAGGGCCTGCCGGAAGCGTTCCGGGCCCCCGTCGTCGGAGACGACCCGCAGTCCCATCACCATCTTGCCGACCGTGCGGCCCCGCGTCGCGGTCTCCAGGACCAACGGATAGCCGACGAATACCAGCACCGTGAAGATGATCATGATCGCCGAGGCCGCGGCGTCGTCGAAGCGGCCGATCGTGCCCGCCCACACCATCAGCGATAGCAGGTATCCGATGATGATGACGGTGATGTCGATCAGCGCGCTGACCGCGCGAACCGGCAGCTGAGCCACCCGCACGTCGAGGACCACGGCGTCCCCGGTCACCACCTCCGACATACTCCGCACGCTACCTCGTATTTAAGGCGACCCGCTTCGCCCGCCGGGCAGGTGCGGCGACCCGCTTCGCTCGGCTGCGCCGACCTCGCGATCGCCGGGGGCGGCTAGTCTCGGTCCGGTGGACGTCGACGCGTTTGTGCTCGCACACCGCGACAGCTGGGATCGGCTCGAGCACCTGGTCAGGAATCGCAACCGGCTCGACGGCGCGGAGATCGACGAACTCGTCGAGCTCTATCAGCGGACCTCGACGCACCTGTCGACACTGCGATCGGGTTCGTCCGATTCGGCTCTCGTCGGGAGGCTTTCGAGCCTGGTGGCGCGGGCCCGGGCGGCGGTGACCGGTGCGCACGCGCCGCTGTCGAGCGAGTTCACCCGATTCTGGACGGTGTCGTTCCCGGTGGTGGCCTACCGCGCCTGGCGGTGGTGGCTGGGGTCGGCGGTCGTGTTCTTCGCCGTGACAGCGGCAATCGCGCTGTGGGTGCTCGGCAGCCCGGACGTGCAGTCGACAATCGGAACGCCAAGTGAGATAGACGAATTGGTCAACCACGACTTCGCCTCCTACTACAGCGAGCATGCTGCCGCGGCGTTCGGCCTGCACGTCTGGGTGAACAACTCCTGGGTGGCGGCCAAGTGCATCGCGTTCTCCGTTGTGCTCGGTGTGCCGATCCCTTTCGTGCTGTTCTCCAACGCCGCCAACCTGGGTGTGGTGGCCGGTCTGATGCTGCAGGCGGGTAAGGCGGACGTGCTGTTTGGGTTGCTGCTGCCGCACAGCTTGCTGGAGTTGACGGCGGTGTTCCTCGCGGGTG
>DATNFI010000157.1:0-12568 GCA_035606475.1 Mycobacterium sp.
CATCCGGAGGAACTCGGCCGCCGCGGCGCTCTGCACCTGGGCCGGCTTGTCATAGGAGATCTCGACGCCGGCGTTGGTCAGGATCCTGCGCAGCCCTTCCAGCGTGGCGCGGGCGATGCCGACGGCCATCGCGGCGACCACCGGACGGGTGTTGTCGAAGGTCTCCATCACCCCGGAAAAGCCCTTGCCCGGCTCGATTTCGGGGTTCCCGAGCAGGTTGTCCTTGGGGATGCGGGCATTCTCGAACCGGATCACGGCGGTGTCGGAGCCCTTGATGCCCAGCTTGTTCTCGAGCCGCTCGACGGTGACGCCGGGGTGCTCGCGCGGGATGATGAACGACTTGATCGCCGCGCGGCCCTTGGACTTGTCCAGCGTTGCCCACACCACGATGTGGGTGGCGCGCGAGCCCGCGGTGACGAAGATCTTCTCGCCGTTGATCACATACTCGTCGCCGTCCAGCTTCGCGGTGGTGGACACCGCCGCGGAGTCGGAGCCGAATCCCGGTTCGGTGATCGCCATCGCTGCCCAGACCCGGCCCAGCCGCTGCAACTGCTCGTCGGTGGCGACAGCGGACACCGCCGCGTTGCCGAGGCCCTGGAACGGAATCGATAACAGCATCGCCGCGTCGCCCCAGCTGGCCTCCAGCGCCTGCAGCGCGGCGGCCATGTTGGCGGCGTTGCGGTTCTCGCCGTTGCTCTCGCTGCTGCGAAGACCGTTGGCGCCGGCCATATCGAGCGTGTTGGATTCCGACGCGCCGGCGTACAAATCGGCCAGTGTGTCGAGCTCGACCGGGTAGGCATGCTCCTTGAGGTCGTATTTGCGGGCGATCGGCCGCATCATCTCAGCTGCGCCCTGGTGGGCCTTGTCGATCACTGCGCGCATCTTGCCGGGCAGTTCTAAATTGATTGCCATGATTGGTCTTTCGTCGCTTTTGGGAAGTTAGATGACCACTAGATAACTACGACGCCTTCGGCGATGCCGATGGCTCGAAGGTCGCGGTACCAGCGTTCGACGGGGTGCTCTTTGGTGAAGCCATGGCCACCGAGCAGCTGCACGCCGTCCAGCCCGATCTGCATGCCCTTGTCGGTCCCGATCTTCTTGGCCAACGCGGCTTCGCGAACGAATGACAGGCCCTGCTCGGCCCGGGACGCTCCGCGCCAGGTGATCAGACGCAGGCCATCGAGTTCGATGGCGATGTTGGCGCACATGAAGGCAACCGACTGCCGGTGAGCGATGGGCTCACCGAAGGCCTCACGTTCCTTCACATACGGAATGACGTAGTCGAGCACCGCGTGCGATGTGCCGACCGCCAGCGCGGCCCAGCCCAGCCGCGCCAGGGCGATGGCTTCGGAGTAGTCCGTGTCAGTCGCGTCGTCCTCGCCCAGCCGTGCGTTCAGCGGCACCGCGACATTGTCGAGTTCGACGCGGCCGAGTGCGGCAGCGCGGATGCCCATGCTCGGGTCGGCCTTGACGCTCAGGCCCGCGCTAGACGACTCGACGATGAACAGCGCCGGCTTGCCGTTGAGTTGGGCTGCCACGATGAACAATTCGGCCTCGGCGGCCGCGGGGACCAGCGACTTGACGCCGGTGAGTCGGTAGCCGCCCGGGGTGCGGACCGCGGTGGTCTTCAGCGCGGTCGGGTCGAACAGCGGCTGCGGCTCCGCGATCGCCACACAGGCCTGCGGGACGTTCTCGCCGGCGAACTCCTTGAGGTAGGTCGCCTGCTGACCGGCGCTGCCCCAATGGGTGAGCGCGGCGGCCACACCGGCCGGTGCCAAGATCGGCAGCGCCAGGCCCATGTCGCCGTAGGCCAGCGCCTCGGCGACCAACACATTGGTGACGCTGGAGCGCTCGGCGGCGATGCCGTCGAAGTCCTCGGGGATGTTGATCGCGGTGATCCCCAGCTCGGCGGCCTTCTTCACCAGATCCGGGGGATACGTGGTGGCGGCATCGGCGTCGTGCGCGGCCGGGCGCAGCACCTCTTCGGCGAACTCCTCGACCGTCTCGACGATCATCTTCTGCTCGTCGTCGGGCGTCAGGTCGTAGTAGCCGGTGCCTTTCGCGCCGCTGGCGGCAAGTCGGGTCGGGCCGCCGCGCAGGTTTTCGACCTTCTTGAACTGGCGGTTGGCGGCTCCGGCAGCAGAGAAGATCTGCTTGGTGCCGTAGCGCAGCGTCCGGTTCAGCGGGTCACGCAGGCCGTACTTGTCCAGGAATTCCTGGCCGACGAGGGGCGTGAGCAGGCCAATCGCTACGTCGATGCCAGTGCGCTTGTGGGGCTGCTCGCCGATGGCGGATTTGCTACCGCGGCGCTTCGGGCGCTGCTTGGAGCCTTTTAGCGAGCCGTTTGTGGAGGTGACAGTGTTTGTCATGGATGCAGCCTCGGTCGTTGGGGCAGTGCGATGACCCTATCTTACTCCAAAGTAAGATAGAAGGTACCTGTTACTTAGTTCACACGGTGTGGCTAGCGCGCGGAGAGTTTCCGCAGGACCTGGTCGTGCAAAAGGCCGTTGGTTGCCACCGCGCTACCGCCGTGCGGCCCGGGGGTGCCGTCGAGGCTGGTGAACGTCCCACCTGCCTCGCGCACCAGGATGTCCAGGGGCGCCAGGTCCCATACCGACACTTCCGGCTCGACGGCGATGTCGACCGCGCCCTCGGCGACGAAGCAGTAAGACAAGAAGTCGCCGAATGCGCGAACCCGCCACACCTCGTCGGTGAGGCCGAGGAAGCGGTCTCGCCGACCGAGCTGATTCCACCCGGACAGGCTGGAGAACGACAAGCTGGCCGAATTCAATTGCGCCACTGAGGAAACCGAGAGCCGACGGGCTGCGCTGTCACCGACTGTCACGAACGCGCCCGCGCCGGTGGCGGCCCACCAACGCCGGTGCAGCGCAGGCGCACTCACCACCCCAACGTGGGGCACGCCGTCGTCGAGCAGTGCGATCAAGCTGGCCCACACCGGCACGCCGCGCACGAAGTTCTTGGTGCCGTCGATCGGATCGATGATCCATTGCCGCCCGGCCAACGTGGTTGAGCCGCCGAACTCCTCACCGAGGACGCTGTCACCGGGCCGTGCTCGGCTGAGCGTCGCCCGCAAACCCTGTTCGACCGACTGATCTGCGTCGGTCACCGGCGTCAGGTCAGGTTTGGTGTCGACCCGCAGGTCAAGTGCCCCGAAGCGAGCCATGGTCACCGCGTCGGCCTGGTCGGCGAGGGTCAGGGCCACCGCGAGGTCGTCATGACTCATTGGCCCTACTTTCACCGAATTGCACCCTGCGTTGATACCACGGACCCCGTCGGCAGGGGATGATCTGTGCAGGATGAGCGCGAAACCAGCAGAGCCCGGCGCGCCGCGAGGTCGCACCAGAAGGGATGCCGACGTTGGTCGACCAAAAGCGTGGACAGGCAGCACTTTTCGATGCGTTGACCACAAAGGGCACCGCGTTCTCCGAAGCCGAGCGACGTGAGCTCGGCCTGCTCGGCCTGCTGCCGACGGCAGTGAAAACACAGGATGAGCAGGCGGCGCATTGCTGGCATGAATTCTGCACGCGCCGCGACGATCTGGACAAGCACATCTATCTGCGCGCCCTGCAGGATCGCAATGAGACGCTGTTCTACCGGGTGTTGCGCGACCACATTCCCGAGTCGCTGCCGATCGTCTACACCCCCACCGTCGGCGAGGCCTGCCAGCGCTTCAGCGAAATCTATCGGCGGCCAAGGGGACTGTTCGTTTCCTACCCCGACCGCGACTGCCTCGACGAGGTGCTGGCGAACCGGCCCGAGCGCGAGGTCGACGTGATCGTGGTGACTGACGGCCAGCGCATCCTCGGCCTCGGTGATCAAGGCATCGGCGGCATGGGCATTCCGATCGGCAAGCTTTCGCTGTACACCCTCATCGGTGGTATCGACCCGGCCCGCACGCTGCCGATCGTGCTCGACGTGGGTACCGACAACGTCGAACTCCTGCAGGATCCGCGCTACCTCGGCTGGCGCCACCGTCGCATCGACGACGACGAGTACTACGCATTCATCGACCGTTTCGTCACCGCAGTGCGCAAGCAACTCCCAGACGTGCTGCTGCAGTGGGAAGACTTCGCCACCGCACACGCGCTGCCGATCCTCGGCCGCTACCGCGACAAGTTGCTGACTTTCAACGACGACATCCAGGGCACCGCCGCAGTCGCCCTGGGTGCACTGCACGGTGCCGCTAAAGTCGCGCGCCGGCCGCTGTCACAGCAGAACGTGGTCATGCTGGGGGCCGGTTCGGCCGGCATCGGGGTCCTCGACATGATCCGCCGCGAGATGGTGACCGAGGGGATCTCCGAACAAGCTGCCGCAGAACGAATCTGGGTCGTCGATGTGGCAGGCCTGCTCACCGACGACCGCACCGACCTCTCGGATGCACAGCGCGATTTTGCCCAGCCCGCCGAGCGGGTTGCCGATTGGGGTCTGTCCGGAGCGGCTCAGCTCGCCGATGTCATCCATCACGTCGATGTCGGCGTTCTACTCGGACTCTCCACCGCCACAGGTGCTTTCACCGAGTCGATCGTGCGTGAGATGGCGAGCAAAACCGAGCGACCGATCATCTTCCCGTTGTCGAACCCGACCAGCCGCGCGGAGGCGCACCCGGCGGAGCTGGATGACTGGACCGATGGGCGGGCGTTGATCGCCACCGGTTCTCCCTTCGCGCCGATCCAGCGTGGCGGAGTCGAACACATTGTGACGCAATGTAATAACGTCTACATCTTCCCGGCGATAGGTCTCGCCGTGACTGCGGCGCAAGCGACCCGGGTCACCGACGAGATGATGCGGGTGGCCGCGGCGACTCTCGGCGAAGCCTCGCCCGCCCTGAACGATCCGAACCAGCCGCTGCTGCCGTCGTGGTCGGACGCGCCCGACGTGGCCGTCCGGATTGCGCAGGCCGTCGGCGAGCAGGCGGTGGCCGAGGGCGTCGCCCCGAAGCGAAGCAGCGCGCAGCTGGCCGAACGGATCGCGCAGGTGCACTGGCACCCCAACTATCGGACGGCAGCAACCTGACGCCCGGCGGACTTACCATGGCGTCGTGTGGGAAATCCTTTCGGTGCTGCTGCTCCTCGCTATCATCGCAGGCCTGCTGGCCCCGCGGTTGCTGCGTCAGCGCCCCAGCAGTGATGCGTTGAGCGGCACCCTGCTGATCACCGGTGTCAGCCCACGGCCGGACGCTGATGGCGAGCAATACGTCACGATCACCGGGGTCATCGACGGGCCGACTGTCAGCGACTTCACCGTCTACCAGCGGATGACCTCCGACGTCGATCGGTGGCCCGCGGTGGGGGAGTTGAAGCCGGTGGTGTACTCGCAGCGAAATCCCGAAAAGTGGGCCTTCGCACCGCCCGACCAGCCGGCCGACTAACGCGTCAGCCGTGGCCGATGTGGAGCAATTTGGCCACGTTGGACAGCTTGACTCGTGGTCGTCCATGCGGCTCACCGGCTGACCGTTCGTACTCGTCGATCAGTTTCCAATGCGCATCGGTGATCACTTTGGGCTGCCGTTCGATCAGCCACTCGGCGATTTCGTCGGCATGATCGACGCCGAATTCGGCCAGGTCGGCGGCGGCGGTGAGGTCGGCGATCAGCGCGTCGACGGTGTCTTGTGAGTCCTTCTTGTTGGTTCCGATCACCCCGGACGGACCGCGCTTGATCCAGCCGACGACGTATTCATTGCGGCGACCCTCGATCCGGCCGTCCTTGTTCGGAATGGTTCCGGATTTCTCGTCGAACGGCAGGCCCGCGGTAGGGACGCCGCGATAGCCCACCGAGCGGACCACCAGCTGCACCGGCAGCTCTTCACGCTCGCCGGTGTCCTTGGCGGTCACCCGCCCGCTGTCATCGGTGACCAGCTCGTTGTGCCCGAGCACGATCTTCTCGACCCGCCCCTCGCCATGAATCTCGATCGGTGACGTCTGGAAGCGGAACACGATCCGGCGGTGTCCCGGACGCGGCTCTTTACCCACGTAGCCCTTGAGCACCTTGATGTTCTGCTTGCACACCTTGCCGACCGCCGCGGCATCCTCTTCGGTGATGTTCTCGAAGTCCGCCGGGTCGACGATCACGTCGACGTTCTCCAGCTCGGCCAGTTCGCGCAGCTCCAGCGTCGTGAACGCGGTCTGCAATGGGCCGCGGCGACCGATGACGATCACTTCCTCCACGCCCTTGGGACGCAGCGACTCCAACGCGTGGTCGGCGATGTCGGTGACGGCCAGCGCGTCGGGTTCGGTCACCAGGATGCGCGCCACGTCGAGCGCGACATTGCCGTTGCCAACGACGACCGCGCGGGCGCCCGACAGGTCGGGGGAGATGTCCGCGAAGTGCGGGTGGGCGTTGTACCAGCCGACGAAGTCGACCGCGGCCACGCTGCCCGGCAGCTCCTCGCCGGGGATGTTCAACGGACGGTCGGCCTGGGCGCCGATCGCGTAGACCACCGCGTCGTACTGCTCGGCCAGCTCGGATGCGCTGATGTGTTCGCCGATCCCGATGTTGCCGAAGAAGCGGAAACGCTCATCCTCGGCGGTCTTCTCGAACTGCTTGCTGATCGACTTGATCTTCGGGTGATCGGGCGCGACCCCGGAGCGGACCAAACCCCACGGCGTCGGGAGCATCTCCAGCATGTCGACGGCGACGTCGAAGGTGTCGCCGGAGTCGGCAGCTTTCAGCAGCGATGCCGCGGCGAAGAATCCCGAGGGACCCGAGCCGACGATCGCAACGTGATAGGGGCGCATAAGCCACGATGCTAAACGCCCGCCCTGCTCGCCCGTGCCGACAGTGTTGATTGCCCGGCTCCTCCTCGCTCCGCCGTGCGGAGCGCATCGTCGCACGGCGGTGTCCGCCCGGCCGGTAACGTGAACAGGCGTGGACCCCGACCGTCAGGCCGATATCGCAGCTCTCGACTCCACGCTGACCACGGTGGAGCGAGTACTCGACGTCGACGGTCTGCGCAGCCGCATCGACAAACTGGAGCATGAGGCCGCCGATCCCAAGCTCTGGGACGACCAGGCCCACGCGCAGCGCGTCACCAGCGAGCTCTCCCACACGCAGGGCGAATTACGGCGTGTCGAAGGATTGCGGCAACGACTCGACGACCTGCCGGTGCTCTACGAGCTGGCGGCCGAGGCCGGCGCCAATGGCGCCGAGACACGAGCCGAGGCCGACGCCGAGCTGAAGGCCCTGCACGCCGACATCGAGGCGATGGAAGTGCGCACCCTGCTCTCCGGCGAATACGACGAGCGGGAAGCGCTGCTCAACATCCGTTCCGGTGCGGGCGGGGTGGACGCCGCCGACTGGGCCGAGATGCTGATGCGGATGTACATCCGGTGGGCCGAGCAACACAAGTATCCGGTTGAGGTGTTCGACACCTCCTACGCCGAAGAAGCCGGGATCAAGAGCGCGACGTTCGTCGTGCACGCGCCCTATGCGTACGGCACGCTGTCGGTCGAGCAGGGCACCCACCGGCTGGTGCGGATCAGCCCGTTCGACAACCAGAACCGGCGGCAGACGTCGTTCGCCGAAGTCGAAGTGCTGCCGGTGGTGGAGACCACCGATCACATCGAGATCCCCGAGGGCGATCTGCGCGTCGACGTGTACCGCTCCAGCGGCCCCGGCGGTCAGTCGGTGAACACCACCGACTCCGCGGTTCGCCTGACCCACATTCCCACCGGGATCGTCGTGACTTGCCAGAACGAAAAGTCGCAGCTGCAGAACAAGGTTGCGGCGATGCGAGTGCTTCAGGCAAAGTTGTTGGAACGCAAGCGTTTAGAAGAACGTGCCGAGCTCGACGCGTTGAAGGGTGACGGCGGAAGCAGCTGGGGTAACCAGATGCGGTCCTACGTCCTACACCCGTATCAGATGGTCAAAGACCTGCGCACCGAGTTCGAGGTAGGTAACCCGGCCGCCGTTCTCGACGGAGACATCGATGGGTTCTTGGAAGCAGGAATCAGGTGGCGTAACCGAAAAGATGACGACTAACACCACGCTTCTCGCGACCGGCACGGCGCAGGCCTGGCATGACTTTTGGCACGGCGAAATCGGCGCATGGCTGATCACTCGCGGTCTGCGCATCGTCATGCTGGTGATCGCCGCGATACTGGCGGTCCGGTTTGTCACCTGGGTCGCCGATCAGATAACCCGGCAGCTCGACGAACGATTCGCCGAAAGCGACGCGTTGGTGCGATCAGAGGAGACCAAGCACCGGCAGGCGGTGGCCTCGGTCATTCAGTGGGTGTCGATTGTCTTTATCGCGATCTGGGGCATCGTCCAGATTGCCGATGTTCTCAGCTTTTCCATCAAGGGCTGGGTCGCGCCGGCGACCGTGATCGGTGCGGCGCTCGGCTTCGGTGCTCAGCAGGTGGTCAGGGATCTGCTGTCGGGGTTCTTCATCATCGTCGAGAAGCAGTACGGCTTCGGTGACCTGGTCACGCTGACCGTCGTCTCGGCGACCGAAGCCAGCGGCACCGTCGAGAATGTGACGCTGCGGGTGACCAGGCTGCGTTCCCCGAACGGCGAGGTGTTGACCATTCCCAACGGCCAGATCGTCAAGGCGGTCAACCAGTCCAAGGACTGGGCGCGCGCGGTGGTGGACATCCCGGTCTCGACGACCGTCGACCTCAACCGGGTCAGCGAGGTGCTGCGCAACGAGTGCGAGCACGCCCTGGAGACCCCGGCGCTCGGCGAGTTGCTGTTGGACGCACCCACTTTGATGGGCGTGGAGAGCATTGAGGTCGACACCGTCACCCTGCGGATGGTGGCTCGCACCCTGCCCGGTAAGCAGTTCGAAGCCGGTCGGCAGCTACGTGTGCTGGTTATCCGGGCGCTGGCCCGCGCGGGCATCGTGACCGCGGCGGCCCCGAAAGTCGGCGTTGTCGACGGTCCAGCTGTGCCTGCGGCCGAGGCCGAACAACACGAGTACGAAAAGACCCACGACACGGTTGAGCGCTGATGAAATTCACCTTCAACGTTCTCGAAAATCCCCGCCGTGATTCGGATCGGCACTGGCCGAGCTACGTGTTAGGCGGGCGGATCCGGACGTCGACGCTGGTGTTGATCATCGCGTTTTGCGCCACCTGGTGGACCTACGACACGTACCGACCGCACCCCGAACCACCGGCGACGCCGCAGGTTGTGCCCCCGGGCTATATACCCGATCCCAACTACACCTGGGTGCCGCGCACTCGGGTGCAGCCGCCGCCCACTTACGACACCCCGACCACCACGGTTCCCACCACCACGCCGCCGACCACGCCCCCGACGACGACGACAACGCCGCCGCCACTGATCCCACCGTTCGTGCTGCCGCCGCCGTTCGGTCCTGGCACGACGACGCCCAGCCCGGCTCCGGGACCGGTGCCCGAATCCCCGACTCCGGCACCTGCCCCCGCACCCGGTCTGCCCGGGTTGCCGGGTTTGCCCGGATGACGCGTCCTGGCTCGCCAGCGCGCCGCGTCGTCCGGACAGCTGAAGTTCACGGTTAGACTGGCGACCCGTGATGATCACCCTCGACCGTGTCACCAAGCAGTACAAGTCGTCGGCGCGACCGGCGCTGGACAACGTCAATCTCAAGATCGACAAGGGTGAATTCGTCTTCCTGATCGGTCCGTCCGGCTCCGGCAAGTCGACGTTCATGCGGCTGCTGCTCGGGGCCGAGACGCCCACCAAAGGCGACGTGCGGGTCTCGAAGTTTCACGTCAACACGCTGCCCGGACGGCATGTGCCCAAGCTGCGACAGGTCATCGGCTGTGTCTTCCAGGACTTCCGGCTCCTCCAGCAGAAGACGGTCTTCGAGAACGTCGCATTCGCTCTCGAGGTCATCGGGAAGCGGCCCGACGTCATCGACCGGGTGACGCCCGACGTGCTCGAGATGGTGGGGCTGTCCGGCAAGGCCGGCCGCTTGCCGCACGAATTGTCCGGCGGCGAGCAGCAGCGGGTGGCCATCGCGCGCGCCTTCGTCAACCGACCGCTGGTCCTGTTGGCCGACGAGCCCACCGGAAACCTCGACCCGGAGACCAGCAACGACATCATGGATTTGCTCGAGCGGATCAACCGCACCGGGACCACCGTGCTGATGGCGACCCACGACCACCACATCGTCGACTCGATGCGGCAGCGCGTGGTGGAGCTGTCGCTGGGCAGGTTGGTGCGCGACGAACAGCGCGGCGTCTACGGGATGGACCGGTAAGTGCGCTTCAGCTTTCTCTTCAATGAGGTCCTGACCGGTCTTCGTCGCAACGTGACGATGACCGTCGCGATGATCCTGACCACCGCCATTTCGATCGGGCTGTTCGGTGGCGGTCTGCTGGTGGTCCGGTTGGCCGACCACTCCCGCAGCATCTATCTCGACCGCGTCGAGACGCAGGTCTTCCTGACCACCGACGTCTCGGCCAACGACATGAATTGCGAGAGCCCCGAATGTAAAGCGTTGCGCGAGAAGATCGAAAAGCGCAGCGACGTCAAGTCGGTGCGTTTTCTCAATCGCCAGGACGCGTACAACGACGCCATCCGCAAGATCCCGCAATTCAAGGATCTGGCGAGCAAGGACGCCTTTCCGGCCTCGTTCATCGTCAAGCTCGAAAACCCCGAGCAGCACGCCGAATTCGATGCCGCGATGCAGGGTCAGCCCGGGGTCGATCACCTGCTCAACCAGAAAGAGCTGATCGATCGGCTCTTCGCGGTGCTGGACGGCCTGTCCAACGCGGCCTTTGCCGTCGCATTGGTCCAGGCGATCGGGGCAATTCTGTTGATTGCCAACATGGTTCAGGTCGCCGCCCGCACGCGCAGCACCGAGATCAGCATCATGCGGTTGGTCGGGGCCACGCGCTGGTACACCCAGTTGCCGTTCCTGGTCGAGGCGATGGTCGCTGCGACGGCCGGTGTCATCATCGCGATCGTCGGCCTGATGGTGGTGCGGGCCCTGTTCCTGGACAGCGCGTTGCGTCAGTTCTACCAAGCGCATCTGGTGTCGAAGGTCGACTACGCCGACATTCTCTACATCTCGCCACTGTTGCTGTTGGTCGGCATCGCGGTAGCCGGCGTCACGTCGTATGTGACATTGCGCCTGTACGTGCGGCGGTAGTGGTGGCCAAGAAGTCGCCGAACAAATCTGCGCCGGCCCGGCAGATCCTGGCGACCAACCGCAAGGCCCGACACAACTACTCGATCCTGGATGTGTACGAGACCGGCGTAGTTTTGCTCGGCACTGAAGTTAAAAGTTTGCGGGACGGTAAGGCGTCGTTGGCCGACGCTTACGCCACCGTTGACGACGGCGAAGTTTGGTTGCGTAACCTGCACATTCCGGAATATCACCACGGTAGCTGGACCAACCATGAGCCGCGACGCAACCGGAAGCTACTTCTCCACAGGCACCAAATCGATGTACTCATCGGGAAAATCAAGGATGGTAATCTCGCGCTCGTTCCGTTGTCGCTGTATTTCTCCGAAGGAAAAGTCAAGGTGGAGCTTGCATTAGCGCGTGGTAAGCAAGCACACGACAAGCGGCAGGACATGGCCAAGCGTGACGCTCAGCGCGAAGTGATTCGCGAGTTGGGCAGACGATCCAAGGGCATGAGCTGATCGGGGCGGCCTACGCCCAGCTTTCCGCAGTCAGCTACGGCGTCAGTGATTTCGTCGGGGGTGTAGCTTCCCGGCGCGCGGCCGCGCTGCGCATCATGTTGGTGACCTATCCGCTCGCCACCCTTTTGCTGGGAGTGTTGGCCCTCACCGCCGGCGGACCGATCCATGCGGGTGCCGTGCTGTGGGGGTCGCTGTACGGCGTCAGCCAGGCGATCGGGGTCTATTGGTTCTATGCCGCCGTGAGCGCCGGACCGATCTCGGTGGTTTCGCCGCTGGCCGCGGTGCTCAACGCCGCCGTTCCGGTCGCGGTCGGGGTGGCGCTCGGCGAGCGACCGGGAGCCACCGCGTCGGTCGGTGTGATGGTGGCGATGTTCGCGGTGATGCTGGTCAGCCGGGAGTCGGCGGATGACGAGGATGTTCGCACACACAGATTCACCAGCAAGGTCGCGTGGCTGACCGTCGGATCAGGCGTGGCGTTCGGTCTGGACTTCGTTCTGCTGCACCAGGCTCCGGTGGTCTGCCGGATGTGGCCGCTGTTCTTCGCCCGCGCCGCGGCGACCGTCCTCGTGGTCGCGGTGGCGGCGGCGAGCAAGAATCTCCAGCTGCCGTCCACGACACCGTTGCGGCTGGCGGTGGTTGCGGCGCTGCTCGATACCTGCGCGAACGTCAGCATGCTGCTGGCGATCCAGAAATGGATGCTGTCGTTGGCCAGCATCCTGATCTCGCTGTATCCGGCGACGACGGTCGTATTGGCGATCATCGTGCTGCGCGAACGGCTGACGCGCTGGCAGGCGATCGGCATGGTGCTGGCCGCGGTGTCGGTCGGCATGATCGCCGCTGCCTGACCTCGTTGCGGCCTGATCGAGGCCGACCGGCTTAAGATCCAACCATGCCGCGACCGGTCACCGTGCTCGACAAGTCCGACGTGTTGTCCGGGCTGTTCGGCACGTGGGACAACCTCGAAGAGTTGTTG
>DATNFI010000158.1:0-16572 GCA_035606475.1 Mycobacterium sp.
GCGATCGTCGAGACCGCGCTGTGCACGGCCAGGCCGACGAGCACCCAGATGAACGACCAGATCACCACGGCGGCGTCGCTGAACAACTGAGCCAGCAGCCGGCCCGGAGTGTTGGCATAGGGGATGAACCGCGATTTCATACCCCGATCCCAGCACAGGGTCGGTCTGCGGGTCGCCTTTCGGTAGGCGGCTCATTTTGGATGGCCGGGCTCCTCAGCGGGCCTGCTGGGCCCGCATCGTCGCCCGGCTACGCTGTCCCGATGCGTCCCGCTCTGTCCGACTACCAGCACTTGGCCAGTGGCAAGGTCCGCGAGCTGTACCGCATCGACGACGGTCACCTGTTGTTCGTCGCGACGGACCGGATCTCGGCGTTCGACTACGTGCTCGACAGCGTGATCCCCGACAAGGGTCGCGTCTTGACCGCGATGAGCGTGTTCTTCTTCGGACTCGTCGACGCGCCCAACCACTTGGCCGGCCCGCCGGACGACCCGCGGATTCCCGACGAAGTGCTGGGCCGCGCCCTGGTGGTGCGGCAGCTCGAGATGATGCCCATCGAGTGCGTGGCGCGTGGATATCTCACCGGCTCGGGACTGTTGGACTACCAGGCCACCGGCAAGGTCTGCGGCATCACGCTGCCGCCGGGCCTGGTCGAGGCCAGCAGGTTCGCTACCCCGTTGTTCACGCCCGCCACGAAAGCCGAACTGGGAGAACACGATGAGAACATCGCGTTCTCTCGGGTGATCGAGATGGTCGGCGGCGTCCGCGCCAACCAATTGCGCGACCGCACGTTGCAGACCTACATGCAGGCGGCCGACCACGCGCTGACCAAGGGAATCATCATCGCCGACACCAAGTTCGAGTTCGGCGTGGACGGCAACGGCAACCTGATACTGGCCGACGAGGTGTTCACCCCCGACTCGTCGCGGTACTGGCCCGCCGCCGAATATCGGGTTGGCGAGGTGCAGAACAGCTTCGACAAGCAATTCGTCCGCAACTGGCTGCTCAGTTCCGAGTCCGGTTGGGATCGCGGCGGACCACAGCCGCCGCCCCCGCTGCCGGAGAACATCGTCGACGCCACCCGGGCCCGTTACGTCGAAGCCTACGAACGTATCTCCGGGCTGAAGTTCGACGACTGGATCGGCCCGTCCGTATGAGTTCTCGCCTTGACCCTCCCGTCGCCAAGCGGGTCGACTCGCGGCGAGAGTTCCACGGTGACGTCTTCATCGATCCGTACGAGTGGCTGCGGGACAAGTCCAGCCCCGAGGTGATCAGCTACCTGGAGGCCGAGAACGAGTACGCCGACCAGGCGACTGCTCCACTGGAGCCGTTGCGGCAGAAGATCTTCGACGAGATCAAAGCGCGAACCAAAGAAACTGACCTCTCGGTACCGGTGCGCCGCGGCGACTGGTGGTACTACGCACGCAGTTTCGAAGGCAAGCAGTACGGGGTCCAATGCCGTTGCGCGGTAACCGATCCGACTGACTGGAATCCGCCGGTCCTCGACGAACACACCGAGATTCCGGGCGAGCAGGTGCTACTGGACGAGAACGTCGAGGCCGAGGGGCACGACTTCTTTTCCCTCGGCGCGGCCAGCATCAGCCCGGACGGCAATGTGCTCGCTTACTCCGTCGACGTGGTCGGCGACGAGCGATACACGTTGCGGTTCAGGAATCTGGTCACCGGCGAGCAATATCCCGACGAGATCGTCGGCATCGGCGCGGGCGCGACCTGGGGTACCGACAACCGGACCGTCTACTACGTCACCGTCGACGCGGCATGGCGCCCCGACACGGTGTGGCGGCACCGACTGGCATCGGGCCTGCCGGCCGAAAAGGTGTATCACGAAGCCGATGAGAAATATTGGCTCGCCGTAGGTCGAACCCGCAGCGACAAGTACGTGCTGATCGCCGCGGGATCGGCGATCACCTCGGAGGTCCGCTACGCCGACGCCGCCGACCCGGAGGCTGAATTCGTCACCGTGCTGCCGCGCCGCGACGGCATCGAGTACTCGGTGGAGCACGCGATCGTCGGCGGTCAGGATCGATTCCTGATCCTGCACAACGAGAATGCGGTGAACTTCCAGCTGGCCGAGGCCCCGGTCGACGATCCCGCCGCCCAGCGCACCCTGATCGAGCACCGCGACGATGTACGACTCGACGGCGTCGACGCGTTCGGCGGCCACCTGGTGGTCAGCTATCGCGGTGAGGCACTGCCGCGAATCCAGCTGTGGCCCATCGAGAACGACGGGTATGGCCGGCCGGAGGAGATCTCGTTCGACTCCGAGCTGATGTCAGCCGGACTGGGCGCCAACCCGAACTGGGGCTCGCCCAAGCTGCGGATCGGCGCGGGATCGTTCGTCACCCCGGTGCGGATCTACGACCTCGACCTGCTCACCGGCGAGCGCACCCTGCTGCGTGAGCAACCGGTGCTCGGTGACTACCGCCGCGAGGATTACGTCGAGCGCCGCGAGTGGGCGCTGGCCGCCGACGGAACCAAGATCCCGATCTCGATCGTCCACCGGGCCGGCATCGAATTCCCAGCTCCAGCATTGGTTTACGGCTACGGCGCCTACGAGATGTGCGAGGATCCCCGGTTCTCCATCGCCCGGCTGTCGTTACTCGACCGCGGCATGATCTTCGCCGTCGCCCACGTCCGCGGCGGCGGTGAGATGGGCCGGCTGTGGTACGAGCACGGCAAGCTGCTCGAGAAGAAGAACACCTTCACCGATTTCATCGCCGTCGGACAACATCTGGTAGACAGCGGGCAGACCCGCCCGCAGCAGTTGGTGGCGCTGGGCGGAAGCGCCGGCGGCCTGCTCATGGGTGCGGTAGCCAATATGGCGCCCGACCTGTTCGCCGGGATTCTGGCGCAGGTGCCGTTCGTCGATCCGCTGACCACCATCCTGGACCCGTCGCTGCCGCTGACAGTCACCGAGTGGGACGAATGGGGAAACCCGTTGAGCGACAGCGATGTTTACCACTACATGAAGTCGTACTCGCCGTACGAGAATGTGGCCGCGCACCACTATCCGGCGATTCTTGCGATGACGTCGCTGCACGACACCCGGGTCTACTACGTCGAGCCGGCCAAATGGGTTGCCGCACTGCGGCATACCAAGGCCGATGGCAACCCGGTGTTGTTGAAGACCCAGATGACCGCGGGCCACGGTGGTATCAGCGGACGCTACGAACGCTGGAAAGAGACTGCCTACCAATACGCGTGGTTGCTAGCTGCTAGCGGAGCACAGGCTTAGCTGCGTCGTTGACGTCGTGGAGTTGGGCATCCGCCGTCGAATGTGCAGGTTATGGCCGCGAAAATTGCGGATCGACACTGATTAGCCGCACAGTCGGCGTACGGATCGTCTCTAGACGGGCACCGTGGATTGGGCGCGACCGGGCGGTGGTGGCTTGTTGGGCAGGAATGCCACCGGCAGAAGTGTCACCGCGACAACGACAATCGACACCGCCAGCACGAGGGTGTAGGAGTGGGTCAGGTCGTGCATCAGCCGGGCGGTGAATTCGGCAGAGACCTGGTGATGCGACGGGACTGGTACCCCATGCTTGGTGAATTTACCGCGCAGGATGCCGAGTTTCTCTGCGACACCGATGGTTTCGCTGCGGTTGAACTGACTGGTCAAGATCACCGACATCAACGCGGTACCGACCGCCACCGCCACGTGCTGGTTGACGCTGAGCAGTGTCGAGCCGCGCGCCACTTCGTGCGGCGCCAAGGTCTGAACCGCGGCCCCGGACAGCGGCGTCAGGGTGCAGCCCAGGCCGATGCCGGTCGTCACCAATCCCACCATCAAGGTCGGCAGATAGTCCGCCTGTTGCCATGCGCCATAGGCAAATACGCTCAACCCGGCCGTGATCAGCGCGAGCCCCACCAGCAACACATTGCGGGGTCCGCGCTTGTCCATCAAGGTGCCGGCCAGCGGCATGGTCAGCATCGCGCCGAGTCCCTGCGGAATCAGCTGAAGCCCGGACTGCAGCGGCGTCTCATGCAGAAGCTGCTGCAGATAACTCGGAACCACGAGGACCGCGCCGAAAAACCCCACCGAGAACAAGAACATCGAAATGTTGGATAACGTCACCACCGGGTTCTTGAACAAGCCCAGGTCGATCAGTGGATGGTCGGCGCGGTGCAACGCGTGCAGGACGAACGCGGTGATCAACACGATCCCGATCAGTCCCGGTATCCACACGTGGTTGTCGGTGAAGCTGTCCCGTCGCGGCACCGAGGAGATCCCGAACAGCAGTGACGCCAATCCCGGTGACAGCAACAGCATCCCGACGAAGTCGAATGCCTCCGACGGGCGCGGTCGATCCTTCGGAAAGATCAACGCCGCGGATACCAGCAGGATCGCGCCGACCGGCAGGTTGATCCGGAAGATCCATTCCCAGCCGTAGGCGCTGATCAGCCAGCCGCCCAGAACCGGCCCGCACATCGGGGCCAGCAGCATCGGGATACCGAGCACCGCCATCAACCGGCCGAGCCGTCTCGGCCCGGCTTCGCGGGTCAGGATGATCAGCGTCAACGGCACCAGCATCCCGCCGCCCAAGCCCTGGATGACGCGAAAGGCGATGAGCTGATTGATGTTTGATGCCATCGAGCACAGCAGCGACGCCAGGGTGAACCACAGGGCCGCGCCCATGAACAGCCGCTTGGTGCCGAATCGGTCGGAGGCCCAACCGGCCAGGGGGATGACGGTGGCCTGCCCGAGCGTGTAGCCGGTGATCGTCCAGGCGACAACGGCCTGAGTCGACGCGAACTCCCCGATGAACGTGCGCTGCGCCACGCTGACGACCGTGCCGTCCAGAATCGCCATCACCGACGCGAGGATGCAGACCCCGGCGATCCTCAGCAGCCCGGCGTCGAGCGAGTCGGGATAGTCGGGGGTGTCGTCGGCGTCCGGTGCAGTGTCCGTCGGCGGTGCCGCGCGAGAAACCATATGGGGCAGCGTAACGACAAACTAGCTAGCTGATCAATCTAAGTTGCGGTGGGTGCGATGCAGGTAGCCTCCGACTATGACTGTGAGCGAGATCGCCTTAACCGGCCTCGATGGCGGATCCTTGTCGTTGGCCGACTACCACGACCGCGCCGTGCTGGTCGTCAATGTGGCGTCAAAATGCGGTCTGACGCCGCAATACGCCGCGCTGGAGCAGCTGGCGCGCGACTACGGCGAGCGCGGTCTCACCGTGCTGGGTGTGCCCTGCAACCAGTTCATGGGCCAGGAGCCCGGCACTGCTGAGGAAATCCAGACCTTCTGCTCCACCACCTATGGCGTGACGTTTCCGCTGCTGGCGAAAACCGAGGTCAACGGGCCGGACCGGCACCCGCTGTACGCCGAGCTGACGAAGACGCCCGACGCCGCCGGCCAAGCCGGTGACGTGCAATGGAACTTCGAGAAGTTCCTGATCGCGCCGGGTGGGCAGGTAGTCAACCGATTCCGGCCGCAGACCGTGCCCGATGCGCCCGAGGTGATCGCCGCCGTGCAGGCCGTGCTCCCGAATTAGCTGGTCGGCGGGGCGAACTGACGCTTTCTGTCCGCGTGTACGTCACTATCCGGACACCTGACATCGTCAAAATTGTGGTGTGTCTGGGAAGTTGATCGTCTCGGTCTCCGGGATTCGCGATCGCGCATTGGACGACGTCGCCGAGTTCTGCGAGAAAATGGACGCCCGGTCGGTACCGGTGTCGCTGCTGGTTGCCCCGCGGTTGAAGGGCGGGTACCGGCTGGACCAGGATCCGGCGACCGTCGAGTGGCTGACGGCCCGGCGTGCCGGCGGTGACGCCATCCTGCTCAACGGATACGACGACGCGGCCACCAAGAAGCGCCGCGGCGAATTCGCCGCGCTGCCCGCGCACGAGGCCAACCTGCGGCTGATGGCCGCCGACCGGGTGCTCGAACACCTCGGCCTGCGCACCCGACTCTTCGCCGCGCCGCGCTGGACCGCGTCACCGGGAACCGTTACTGCCCTGCCGCGCAACGGTTTCCGTCTGCTCGCCGACCTGCACGAGATCACCGACCTGGTCCGGCAGACGACCGTGCGGGCGCGGGTGCTGGGCATCGGTGAGGGCTTTCTGTCCGAGCCGTGGTGGTGCCGGATGCTGGTGCTGTCCGCCGAGCGGGTGGCTCGCCGTGCCGGCGTTGTCCGGGTCGCGGTGGCGGCCAGCCACTTGCGCAAGCCCGGTCCGCTGCAGGCGATGCTGGACGCCGTCGACATCTCACGGCTTCAGGGCTGCGAACCGACCGTCTACCAATGGCGGGCGGATCAGGCCATTCTCGACGCTGCCTGACCGCCGTGGTCGCTACTGTGTAGCGCCATGAGCGATACCCAAGCTGATGTCATCATCGTCGGTGCCGGCCTGGCCGGCCTGGTAGCGGCCTGCGAGGTGGCCGATCGCGGTAAACGGGTATTGATCCTCGATCAGGAGAACAGCGCCAACCTCGGCGGGCAGGCGTTCTGGTCGTTCGGCGGCCTGTTCTTCGTCGACAGCCCCGAGCAGCGCCGGCTCGGTGTCCACGACAGCCACGAACTCGCGCTGCAGGACTGGCTCGGCACCGCGGCGTTCGACCGCGATGAGGACTACTGGCCCAAGCAGTGGGCGCACGCCTATGTCGATTTCGCGGCCGGGGAAAAGCGAAGCTGGCTGCGCGAGCGGGGTTTGAAGATCTTCCCTTTGGTGGGCTGGGCTGAACGCGGGGGCTATGGCGCCCAGGGACACGGCAATTCGGTGCCTCGCTTCCACATCACCTGGGGCACCGGGCCTGCCATCGTCGAAATCTTCGCGCGCCGGCTGGTCGACCACCCCAAGGTGCAGTTCGCCTACCGCCACCAGGTCGACGAGCTGATCGTCGAGGGAAAAGCGGTGACCGGGGTCCGGGGTAGCGTGCTGGAGCCGTCGTCCGAGCCGCGGGGCGTCTCGTCATCGCGAAAAGCAGTTGGCGAGTTCGAGTTTCGCGCGCAAGCGGTGATCGTCACCAGCGGCGGTATCGGCGGCAACCACGACATGGTGCGGGCCAACTGGCCCACCCGGATGGGTCGCGTCCCGGAGAAGATGCTCGCCGGTGTGCCCGCGCACGTCGACGGCCGGATGATCGCGATCACCGAGAAGACCGGGGCCCGGGTGATCAACCGGGATCGGATGTGGCACTACACCGAGGGCATCACCAACTACGACCCGATCTGGCCCATGCACGGCATCCGGATCATTCCGGGACCGTCGTCGCTGTGGCTGGACGCGACCGGCAAGAGGTTGCCGGTGCCGCTGTATCCCGGCTTCGACACCTTGGGAACCCTGGAGTACATCGCCAAGTCGGGCCACGACTACACCTGGTTTGTGTTGAACAGCAAGATCATTGGCAAAGAGTTCGGTCTGTCGGGTCAGGAGCAGAACCCCGACCTGACCGGCCGCAGCGTGCGCCAGCTGCTGGCCTCGCGGGCCGGATCGGGCGCGCCGGGCCCGGTGCAGGCCTTCGTCGATCGAGGGGTCGACTTCGTCACCGCACGGTCGTTGCGCGAGTTGGTGTCTGCGATGAACGCGCTGCCCGATGTGACGCCGCTGGACTACGCCACCGTCGCCGACGAGGTCACCGCCCGCGACCGCGAAGTGGTCAACAAGTTCACCAAGGACGGTCAGATCACCGCGATCCGCGCCGCCCGCGGATTTCTGGGCGACAAGCTGGGCCGGGTGGTTGCCCCGCATCCCCTGCTGGATCCCAAGGCCGGACCGCTGGTCGCGGTCAAGCTGCATATCCTGACCCGAAAGACGTTGGGCGGCTTGGAGACCGATCTGGAATCCCGGGTGCTCGGTGCCGACGGGACTCCGCTGGACGGGTTGTACGCGGCCGGTGAGGTGGCCGGTTTCGGTGGCGGCGGGGTACACGGCTACCGGGCGTTGGAGGGCACCTTTCTGGGCGGCTGCATCTTCTCGGGTCGTGCCGCGGGCCGCGGCGCGGCCGGCGACATCGGCTGAGTTTCCTGCGCGAGCAGACGCAAAGGCTCCTGCACGCGCGGCGTGTCAGGGACTTTTGCGTCTGCTCGCGTTAGAAGGCGACCGCGGTTTCTTCGGGCAGCACCTGAAAATCGGTGCTGGTCATCTCGGTGAGCCGGCCGTAATAGATGCCGCGGGCCTCCGGGGCGACGACGGCCTGGTGGATGGGGATGGCGCGGGCCGGGGCCACCGCCCGTAGGTAGTCGACCGCCTCGGAGATCTTCATCCACGGTGCCGCTGCCGGGGTGGCCAGCACCTCGATCGGCTCGTCCGGGACGAACAGCGCGTCACCAGGATGCATGAAGCGTGCGCGTTGGGCGCCGTCGTCGATGACGTACGAAATGTTGTCTATCACTGGGATTTCCGGATGGATGACGGCATGCTTGCCGCCGAGCGCGCGAATGGTGAGCTGGCCGACCGCCAGCTCGTCGCCGACGCGCACTGCCTGGCACGGCGCGGACAGCTGCTCGGTGGTCTGCGGGTCGGCGTACAGCGCGGCGCCCGGATTGGCGTCGAGGAGAGCGGGCAGGCGCTCCTGGTCCACGTGGTCGGGGTGCTGATGAGTGATCACGATCGCGGACAGGCCGGTGATGCCCTCGAAGCCGTGCGAGAAGTTGCCCGGATCAAACAACACCGTGGTGTGGCCGAAATCGGCAAGAACGCAGGAATGACCGAAATGCGTGAGTTGCATGTCTACGATTGTGCGCTCATGGGGTCCGGGGCCATGCGCCTAGTCGTGGCGGCGACGGTGATCGCCGGCGGCCTGCTGGTCACGTCCCTTTCGCTGTCGCATCCCGTCCGCGCCGACCCGCAAACCTGCCCGCCGGTGTGCGACCAGATTCCCGACGCGGCGTGGATTTCACGAGAGGCCATCCCGCTGAACTCGACCTATCACTGGCCGGCGCTCGCCGGCTCGGCCGTGTCGATGACCAGTGCGGCGACTCCGCGGTTCCGGTTCGAAGAGGTGTGCGCGACGCCGGCGTTCCGCCAGGACGCGCGCAACGCCGCGGTCGCCAGCCGCGTGACGGTGGACCAGCCGCCGGGCCAGTGGCAGCTGCGGGCCGAAGTCGTGCACTGGCGCGGTGAGACCGGCCGCGACAGACCGAGCGTGGCCTCGGTGTTCGACATCGCGGCCGGGGCGCTGCGCGGCTGTCAACTGGGCGCGGCCGCCGAATCACCGTCGGTGACCGTCGATGAGCCGAATCGGCTGTCCGCGGTGGTCAGCGGGCCGACGATGATGCATACCTACCTGGTCGCGCAGCCCGAGAACAGCACGATCAGCGAATTGACGCTGTGGGCGTCGGACCCAGTCCAGCTGCCCTGGCCGATCATCTCGGACGCCCAGGTGCTCGACGCCATGTCGTCGTCGATGTGCGCGGCCTATCTCGGGTCGTGCTAGCACGACGCTGCGGGTGCTGACCGGTAGAGTTGGCGCCGAGCAGCCGAAATGGTAGGAGGATTGCGGGTGGCCCGGGTCGTTGTGCACGTGATGCCCAAGGGTGAGATTCTCGACCCGCAGGGCCAGGCGATCGTCGGCGCGCTGGGCCGACTCGGTCATGCCGGTATCTCAGATGTTCGGCAGGGCAAGCGATTTGAGCTTGAGGTGGACGACAGCGTCGATGACTCGGCGCTGGCCGAGATCGCCGAGTCGCTGTTGGCCAACACCGTGATCGAAGACTGGACAGTTAGCCGAGAGCCGCAGTGACGGCGCGGATCGGCGTCATCACGTTCCCCGGAACGCTGGACGACGTCGACGCTGCCCGGGCAGCACGTGCCGTCGGCGCCGAATCGGTCAACCTCTGGCATGCCGACGCCGACCTCAAGGGCGTCGACGCGGTGGTGGTGCCCGGCGGATTCTCCTACGGCGACTATCTGCGGTGCGGTGCGATCGCGAAGTTCGCTCCGGTGATGGGCGAAGTGATCGCCGCCGCCGGCCGTGGATTGCCGGTTCTCGGTATTTGCAACGGTTTCCAGGTGCTCTGTGAGGCCGGTCTGCTGCCCGGCGCGCTGACCCGGAATGCGGGTATGCATTTCATCTGCCGGGATGTGTGGCTGCGGGTCGAGTCGACGTCGACGGCGTGGACCTCGCGCTACGAGCCCGGTGCCGATCTGCTGATCCCGCTGAAGTCCGGCGAGGGCCGTTACGTGGCCCCCGACAACGTCCTCGACGAGTTGGAAGGCGAAGGGCGGGTGGTGTTTCGCTACCACGATAACGTCAACGGCTCGCTGCGCGACATTGCCGGCATCAGCTCGGCCAACGGCCGCGTGGTCGGGTTGATGCCGCACCCCGAGCACGCTACCGAGCCGTTGACCGGGCCCTCCGATGATGGGTTGGGTCTGTTCTACTCGGCGCTGGACGCCGTCCTAACCGCCTGATGCAACCCGAGGGAAAATGACCGAGAAGGTCCTTGTCACAGGCGGATTCGGCCTGGTCGGGTCGGAAGTCGTGCGCAGCCTCACGTCGAACGGTCACCGCGTCATCGCCACCGACCTCGGGACCCCGGCGCAGCGCAAAGCGGCCGCGGCGCTGCCGGCCGGCGCCGAGGTCCGGTGGGCCGATCTCACCAACCCCGATGAGGTCGACCGGCTCATCGCCGAGGTGTCGCCGACCGCGATCGTGCACCTGGCCGCGGTGATCCCGCCGGCCATCTACCGGATTCGCGAACTCGGCCGCCGGGTCAACGTAGACGCCACCGCTGCGTTGCTGCGCGCCGCGCAGTCGAGCCCGCGGCCGCCACGCTTCGTCCTGGCTTCCAGCAATGCCGTCTACGGGTCGCGCAATCCGCATCGCCATTCCGAGCGGTTGACCGCGGACTCTCCGCTGCGGCCGACGGATCTCTACGGCGCCCACAAGATCGAGGCCGAAAGACTGGTCCGCGCTTCGAGTCTGGAGTGGGTGATCCTGCGGCTTGGTGGGGTACTGAGCGTGGTGCCGGGCGCGATCCCGTTCAGCCGCGACGCACTGTTCTTTGAAAACACGTTGCCGACCGACGGGCGGATCCACACCGTCGACGTCCGAGACGTCGCGACCGCGTTCGCGGCGGCGACCACGGCCGACGTAGTCGGCGAAACGCTGTTGATTGCCGGAGACGACTCGCATCGGCACCGGCAGAGGGACGTCGGGGCGGCGTTGGCGGCGGCAAGGGGGCTGTCGAATGTGCTGCCCGCCGGTCGTCCCGGCGATCCGGACAGCGACGAAAACTGGTTCGTCACAGACTGGTTGGACACGTCGCGGGCACAGCAGGCGTTGTCTTTCCAGCACTACTCGTGGCCGGACATGCTGGCCGAGATGCGCGCTATTGCCGGATGGCGACGCTATCCGGTGGCGTTGATGGCGCCCGCCGCTCGGATGTTCCTCAAACGCCAAGCCGCGTACCGCGATGCCCCGGGCTGCTACGCCAACCCATGGGACGCGATCCGGCCGCGGCTCGGCGAGCCGAGGCCGGACGATGCCAACTAGTCAGCCGTCGAATCGCGATATGCCTCAAGGAGTTTCAGCCACACTTCGCTGATCGTGGGAAAGCATGGCACGGCATGCCACAGCCGTTCGACGGGCACTTGTCCGGCGACGGCGATGGTCGCCGAGTGCAGCAGCTCCGAGACGCCCGGGCCGACGAACGTGACGCCGAGCAGATAGCCGCGGTCGGCGTCGACCACCATTCGTGCCCGCCCGGTGTAACCGTCCGCGTAGAGTTTCGCTCCCATCACCACCTCACCGATGTCGACGTCAACGGCGTGCACTCGGTGACCCGATTGCTCGGCTTGGTGGGCCGATAGTCCTACCGCCGCGGCCTCGGGGTCGGTGAAGAAAACCTGCGGCACCGCGTGATGGTCGGCGGTGGCCGCATGTGCGCCCCACGGCGCGGTGTCCAAGGTCCGGCCTGCCGCTCGCGCCGCGATGGCGGCGCCGGCGATCCGAGCCTGATATTTACCCTCGTGGGTGAGCAGCGCACGGTGGTTGGCGTCGCCGGCGGCGTAAAGCCAGCCATCTTCGATGGAGCGGACGCGACAGGTGTCGTCGACATCGAGCCAGCTGCCGGGAGTGAGTCCGACTGTCTCCAAACCGATGTCCTCACTCAGCGGCGCCCGACCGGTCGCAAAGAGCACTTCGTCGACGTCGAGCGTGCCGCCATCGCTCAATTCGATCGTCACCGGTCCCTCGCGGTCGGGGCGGCGCAGCCGGGTCACCGACACATTCAGTCGCACGTCGACGCCGGACTCCCGGAATCCGCGCTCGACCAGCTCGCCGACGAACGGCTCCATCCGCGGCAGTAGCTCACTTCCGCGGACCAGCAAGGTCACCGATGCGCCCAAACCGCGCCAAGCGGTGGCCATTTCGACGCCGACACCGCCTGCGCCGACGACGGCGAGGCGACCCGGCACCGAGCTGCTGTCGGTAGCCTTCCGGTTGGTCCATGGATTCGCTTCGGCGATGCCCGGAATATCCGGCAGGGCTGCGCGGCTTCCCGTGCAGATCACCACCGCATGCCGGGCGACGAGCACCGATGACTCACCGTTGGACGCGCTGACCGTGACGCGACGCGGCCCACCCAGTCGCCCGTGGCCGCGCACCAGGGTGGCCCCGATCCCGTCAACCCACTCGGCCTGACCCGCGTCGTCCCAGTCGGTGACGTAGCGGTCCCTGCGACTGAATACTCCGGCCGCGTTGATCGAACCTGTGACCGCTTCGCGCGAGCCGTCCACGTGGTTGGCATCGGCGATAGCGAGCACCGGACGTAACAGCGCCTTGCTGGGCACACACGCCCAGTACGAACATTCGCCGCCCACCAGCTCGCGTTCGACTATCGCGACGCTGAGCCCACCGGCTCGCGCCCGTTCGGCGGCGTTCTGGCCCACCGGGCCGGCTCCCAGGACGACGACGTCGTAAGTATCTTCGGCTGCGTCCACTTTCGGCCTTCCCACTCGGATGCGTTCACAGCGTACTGCGGCGGACAGCAGAATGGGTCAGCTAACCCAAAGTCAGCGGATAGCCGGCCGTCAGCACGGCGACGGTTGAGGGCGGGGTGAGCACCGGCGCTTGACCGCCGACCGGCCGGGGCAGCCGACGCGTGTAGGAGTAAGCCTGTTCGTCGAACACCGCCAGCTGATCGCCGACGACCACCGCGGGCCCGTCGGAGGTCTCGACGAACACCCCGTCGGGCAGGGAACCCCACGGCAGTGGGTGCGGACCGCTGGTGCGCTCACGGTGCAGGACCGCGTCCATGTCTTTGGCGTAAGGGATTGCGCCACCATGGCTTTGCTGCCATGCCTGCCGGTAGGTGTTGTAGTCGCGGCGACGGCATTCGGCGCAGGGCCGGTGGCCCGCGGCGAAGGCGACGGCCTCGTCGAGAAAAAACAGCTGGGTGTAGTGCGTGGGGTCCCACTGCCGGGTGTAGCGGCCCCTGAATTCCAGCAGGCAGGTGATCCAGGCCTTGCTCCGGTAGTTGCGCACGATGTCGCGGGTTCCACTCCCTTCGTGCAGCCGCCCGCGATTGCCCATCCATGCGCCGCGACCGGCGACCGCAATGATGGTGCCGCGCGGTGAGACTCGGTTACGGGCTGGTGTCATGCGACGCCTTCCAGGTCCAGCAGCGCGCGTTTGGCGGCCGGCCCGCCGCGATAGTTGCCCATCGTGCCGTCGGAGCGGATCACCCGATGGCACGGCACCACGACCGGGATGGGGTTGGTCGCGCAGGTCGTCCCGACGGCCCGAACTGCCTTGGGAGAGCCCGAAAGTCGGGCGAGTGTGCCGTAACTGGTGGTGCTGCCATAGCCGATGTCAGCGGCCAGGTGTTCGAGCACGACGCGGCGAAAGCCCTTGGAGAGCTGCCAATCCAGCGGCACCTCGAAGCTGTGCCGCTGTCCGGCGAAGTACTCGTCGAGTTGGCCGGCAACGATGTCGAGGCGCGCCGGGGCGTGCAGCAGGCGTGGGCTGATCCGGTCGGACAGGCCCTGCAGCACATCGTCGTGGCCCTCGTTGCTGAATGCGACGCGTACCAGGCCGACTGGCGTCGCGGCGATCAGCAACGTCCCGACGGGGGAATCGACTGTGCGATAGGCGATGTCGAGCAGGTCGTCCCGCTCGGCGGCTGCCGCCAGGCGGGCGTGTAGTCGGGCGAGGTCGTGGTCGTCGACCGGGTAATGCGTTGTCAGGTCAATGCTGTTCATGGTCGGACTCCGGGTTGAGCGGGTAGGTGCGTCGTAGGGTGGCAACTCCGTCGGCCGCGGCGCGGCGGACTGCGGCGGCGCTGCTGTCGAGCAGTGGGGCGATCTCGGCGTAGGGCAGTCCGGCCAGGTAGTGGTAGGCCACCGCCTGGCGTTGCTTGGGCGGCAGCGCCGCCACGGCGTCGGCCAGGTCCGAATGCTCATCGTCGGCGTGGTTCGGCGACGGCCGGTCCGGAGTTTCAGGCACCGGGATCGCGCGGCGGGCGGTGGCGCGGGTGACGTCGATCGCCTTTCGGTGCGCGATGGTGACCAGCCAGGCCTCGACATTCGCGTCGGCCGGCAGATCCGGGTAGGCCTTCATAGCCGCCAGGAAAGTCTCCGACCAGGCATCGTCGGCGTCGGCGTGGCCGAGGACCGCACGTACCACCCGCAGCACGGTGGCACCGTGCCCGGCCACTACGCTCTCGAATGGTGGCTTCGTCATAGCTACCAGAGTGCTTGCGGTGCAACGGGTATGGCCTTCTCCAACTCGAGCAGAAAGTGCTTGCGGTCCAGGCCGCCGGCGTATCCGGTGAGCTTGCCGGTAGATCCGACCACCCGGTGGCAGGGAATGAAGATCGACAACGGGTTATGACCGACGAATCCGCCGATGGCACGAGCACTGATGCCATCACCGATCCTGCCGGCCAGCGCCCCGTAGGTGGTGGTGTGGCCGTACGGGATCTCGCAGAGTAGCTGCCAGAGTTGGCGAGCCCGTTGGCTGCCAAGGGGATTCAGCGGCAGGTCGAAGTCGCGTCGTTCGCCGGCGAAGTACTCGTTCAACTGCGTGATGGCGTCGTCGAAGCCGTGGTCGTCATTCGGGTCGACCGGCGGCCCGAAGCTTGCCTGGTCCGGATTGGTCCAGTGTCCCGGGTAGTACAGTCCGGTCAGGCCGTCGTCGTCGCGCACCAGGGTCAACGGTCCGATCGGTGAGTCGATGACGACGTGACGGGTCGTTGTGGTCATGGTGGCCTCCGGTGTTTGTTGACATGTATCTAACCGGTAGACGTCGGGCCCGCCCGATTTGTGAGGTTGTTCGCTCGATGCGCCGCCGTCAACTGGACAGTTCTCAAGCTAACGCGTTATCCGCTGAGGGCTCGCAGAAATCCGCCGGCCCCGTGGCGTTGGTCGACGACACGACGTTGGCAGCTATAAGGGCGCAAGTAATGGTCCCCGGCCTTCGGCCAGCGAAATTGCAGCATCGAGAAGATAAGTTTTGACGACTTCTATGGCTTCTCGCGGTGTTAGCAATTCGCAGATGAACACTGGTCTGGCGGGGCTGCAATGCCGCAAAAGCGCTTGGCATCCCGGGCCGAATTCGACGCGCTGCTCTGCGAGATCTTCGTTGGCGAGGGGTTGGCTGTTCTGGTGGTACCTGATGCAGCGTGCTTGGTGATCCACGCCGTAGCCAGCCTGTGCTGGGTGGGCACCTTTTACAGTAAGCGGCCAAAACGGCTGGGCCACTTCATAATGGTGCACGATGTGATGCTGTGCCTCGCCGGCAGCGTGCCGTGTAACGGGTCGAGTCCACCGGTGAATTGCGCTTCGGTGATCCCGCACGCCATGTGCGCGCATCCACACAACAAAAGCCTCGGCGGCACTGCGCTCAGCTACCGAGCGCGCGTGAGCATCAACTGACGGCTGCTTCCGCCCCAGGCGTCGTTGACGACTAGTGTGGCCATCCACAGATGCAGGATATGCACAGGTCCCCTTGGTGGCGCGGATGTTTGCATCAACACCCTGTTTGCGGCCACCAGGCGCGTTTCGCGGATTTCGGCTTACCGCTGCGCTTCCGGAAGATCGGAATGGCTAGCGCGATTAACTTACCCTCCGTAATTGCGTCCGTCGCCGCGGCGGTTCCTCGCGGCTGGTTTGGTGGAGTCCCTGCAGGGGCGACGGGCAGTAATTCGACGAAAGCCCTTACTGGGAGCGGCAATTCAACCAGGGGCTTTGACCTCTTCGGAGTCTGGGTGCCGACGTAGCCGGGCGATCCTCACTCGCGAGCGAGCTTGGTGGCCAAATCCCGCAGATCGGTCGCGATGACCGTCGGCTGTGGCAAGCCGGCGACGGGTAGCGTCGCATTACCGGGCCGGGTGATCAAGGCGCCACTGAATCCGACGGACTGCGCGCCGATGGTGTCCCACACGTGCGCGGCGACCATCATGCAGTCGGCCGGGGCAACGCCGAGCTGTTCACAGGCGTACAGGTAGGGCGCTGGTGCGGGTTTGAAGGCCCGGCAGGCGTCGACACTGAACTGCCGCTCGAACAGGTGACCCAGCCCCGCGTGTTCGACCGGGCTCGGCGCGAACGGGCTGGGCGGCGAGTTCGTCAGCGTGACGAGCCGAAATCCTTTATCCCGCAGGGCTGTTA
>DATNFI010000159.1:0-4471 GCA_035606475.1 Mycobacterium sp.
TCGCCGAGCCCGGGCACGATGTAGGCGTTGTCGTTGAGGCCGTCGTCGACGGCCGCGGTGAACAGACGCGCGTGCGGCGCCGCTTTCTCCAGTGCCGCAATGCCTTCCGGGGCCGCCACCACACACACCACGGTGACGTCGTCGGCGCCGCGCTGCTGCAACAGGCCGACGGCATGGGTCATCGACCCGCCGGTGGCCAGCATCGGGTCGAGCACGATCACCGGCCGGCCACGAAGATCGTCGGGCAACGACTCCAAATACTGTGTGGGCAAGGCGGTTTCCTCGTCGCGCGCGACGCCGACGAATCCCACCGACGCTTCCGGCAAGAGCACCTGGGCCGGATCGACCATGCCCAGCCCGGCCCGCAGCACGGCCACCAACAACGGCGGCGTGGCGAGCCGCGTACCGGGGGCTTGCGCCAACGGGGTACGCACGGAGACGTTTTCGCGTGCCAGATCGCGGGTCGCCTCGTAGACCAGCATCAGCGATAGCTCACCCAGGGCCGCGCGAAAGCCGGCGTTGTCGGTGTTCTCGTCGCGCAGCGTGGTCAGCCGCACCGCGGCCAACGGATGGTCAACAATGCGCACGTCCACGCGAAGTGACCCTACTGTCTTCGGGCTCCTAGGCGCCGAAGAAGTTGAAGATGTCGAATCCGTAGCCGACCAGATCAACCAGCGGCTGGCCGGAGATCAGCGGTGACCCGTCGAAGATCACGTCCGGCGCCAGCGACGGGAAGCTCGTGGTCAGATCGGCCCACGAAGTCAGCAGCGACACATCCAGTTGATTGGTCAGGTCGTACAGCGACAGCAGCGAGTTGGTGACGGAGTCCGGCAACTCCGGCTGCCCGAGCGCCGCCAGGATGTCGTTGGTCGGCCCGATGAACGTCTGCGCCGCAGCGTATTCCATGCCGGCCAGCATCTGCAGCGGGTCCATCTTGTCGAAGAAGCCGGCGCCGTCGGACAGCACCAGCTGGCCGTACGCGTCGACCTGCCAGGGTCCTGCCACGCCGATCGGGTCGGCCCCCTCGATCCCGATACCCGCGCCGGGGTCGCCCGGGTTGCCGTAGCCCCAGTTGTTCACCAGGGTCGCGAACGGGCTGAAGCTGTCGTAGAAGAAGCGACCGACCGGCCCGCCGTCGTACATGAACGCCAGCGTCGGCAGCGGTGCGGGGATCGCCCAGAAGTTGGTGTCACCGACCATGCCCAGGTTGATCATGTTGGTGGTGTCGAGGTTCACGCCGGGGTCGGGGTCCGGGTAGTACGGGTGAACCGTTTGGATGCCGAGCAGCGCGTTGCCCACCGCGAACAGGTTCAGTGGGTCCGACGGGAAGTTGTTCCAGCCGTCGTACTCGCCGATGAAGATGTCGGTGTCAATGCCGGAGGTCGGCGTCGGATCCAGGCCCAGTGGGATGTCGAGGAACGGAACGTGTTGCGGCTCAGGGTCCAAGCTGAATTGCCCAACGCCGTCGGGAAATTGGAAGCGGTCCAGGATGCCGCTTACCGCGTTGTTCGGGTCGCCGAGCAACGTGACGTGCAGGTTGTCGAGGTTGGGGTTGCCGCTGTCGATGAGTTGGTTCATCCACACGGTGGCGACCGTCGCGCTCTGCGAATAGCCGAGCACCGAGACCTGGTCTCCAGAATTGAGCGCGTCAGTCGGATCGCCGTTGAGCGCTGTGACGCCGGCGTTCACCGAGTCGCCGAATCCCAGGTTGGGCTGGTCGGGGGAACAGATGATCGGGCAGAACTGCTCCGGCGTCTCCAGCGGCTGGTAGTCGTACCCCGCGGGGAGGTAGAGGTTCTCGACGTTGGTGAGGTAGTCCGAGTCAGGCAGCGGGTTTCCGGTGCCGCCCATGATCCAGCCGAGGTTTTCGCCCGCGACCAACTCGACCTCGGCGATCAGCGATCGCAGCCCGGACTGGAAAGGTGGTGTCAGCGTCAGAGCCGTGGCGCACGCGGCAGCCGCTGCAACCGCACTCATGGAACGAGCCCGCACCGCCGTCATCGCAAACCTCCATGCCCGCGGACGGCACCCCCGACCCTGCGTGGCTGAATCGTAAATGGGCAGGTCGCGTAATACCGCGAAGTTGTGAAAATTTCTCAGGAAAGCGGCCACCGACACGGCCCCGCGCGTCCCGACTGGCCCTGCGAACTGCTCATATACTCCCGCCATGCAACGCCGACCGGGGCGACACCGAGCCCTCAGCCTGTTCGGAGTGCTGACTGTCGCGACCGCGGTGATGTGGTGGCCGAGTGCGCCTCACACGGGCGACGAGCCGGTCGACATGACCGCCGCGGCGGTCCCGACCCCCGCCCACGTCGTGATCGTGGTCGAGGAGAACCGCTCGCAGTCCAACATCATCGGCAACAAGGCGGCCCCGTTCATCAACCAGCTGGCCGCGGGCGGCGCCATGATGTCGCAGTCCTTCGCCGAGGTGCATCCCAGCGAACCCAATTACTACGCGTTGTTCGCCGGCGACACCCTGGTCAAAGACAACGTCTGCCCGGTCAACGCCGGCAACGAACCCAACCTCGGCTCGCAACTACTCGGAGCCGGCTACACGTTCGTCGGCTTCGCCGAAAGCCTGCCCGCGCCGGGCTCCGAGGATTGCCGAGCGGGCAAATACGCCCGCAAGCACGTGCCGTGGGCCAGCTTCACCAACATCCCCGCGAACCGGTCGCTGCCGTTCTCCGCGTTCCCGGCGCCGGCGAACTACGCCAGCCTGCCGACCGTCTCGATGGTCATCCCCAACCTCGACAACGACATGCACGACGGGTCGATCGCGCAAGGCGACCAGTGGCTTTACCAGAACCTGTCGCAGTACGCGTCGTGGGCGCGGGCCAACAACAGCCTGCTGATACTGACCTGGGACGAGGACGACAACACCTCGCGCAATCAGATCCCGACCGTGATCTACGGCGCCGGCGTCCGGCCCGGCACCTACGACCAGCCGATCAGCCACTACAACGTGCTGTCCACCGTCGAGCAGATGTACGGGCTGCCCAAGCTCGGCTACGCGACCAGAGCGCCCGCGATCACCGGCATCTGGGGTGCCTGACCCCGATCCGGTGGGCGCTCGTCGCTATTGTGTGCCGCATGCCTGCTGACCTCGTGCCGATCCGCTTGAGCCTGACCGACGGCGACCGCTACACCGTGTGGGCGCCCCGCTGGCGCGACGCCGGTGACGAGTGGGAGGCGTTCCTGGGTCGCGATGAAGACCTCTACATCTTCGAGTCTCCTGCCGACCTGGTCGCGTTCGTGCGCACCAACACCGACAACGATCTCGTCGACCATCCGGCGTGGCAGGCGCTCACCGAGGCCAATGCCCACAAGCTGGAGCCCGCCGACGACAAGCATTTCGACCTGGTTGCGGTCGAAGATCTGGTTTCGGAGAAGCCGACCGAGGAGTCGGTGACAACGCTGGCCAACGCATTGACGATCGTCTCGGCGATCGGCTCGGTCTGCGAGCTGCCGGCGGTGATGAAGTTCTTCAACGGCAACCCGACGCTGGGCTCGCTGAGCGGCGGCATCGATCACTTCACCGGCAAGGCCGGGCTCAAGCGCTGGCACGCGATCGCCGACATCGTCGGTCGCGGCTGGGACGACGTGCTCGGCGCCCTCGACGACATCGTCAGCATCCCCGACGTGGACGCCAAAGTCTCCGAGGCCGCCGCGGCCGAGTTGGCCGAGCCCGTCGAATCCGACGAGCTCGAGACCGAGCCGGAGGCCGTCGACGAGGCGGTGGAACCCGAGGTCGCGGTCGAGGAAGACACCGCGGCCGCCCACGCCGAGGTGGTGCTGGGCGCTGACGAGGACTTCTGGGCGAAGGTCGGCATCGACCCGATCACGATCATGACCGGTACCAGCACCTTCTACACTTTGCGCTGCTACTTCGACGAACGCCCAATCTTCTTGGGCCGCAACGGAAGAATCAGCGTGTTCAGCTCGGAACGCGCGTTGGCCCGCTACCTGGCCGACGAGCACGACCATGATCTGTCGGACCTGAGCACCTATGACGACATCCGCACGGCGGCCACCGATGGTTCGTTGCACGTCGACATCACCGACGACAACGTGTACGTCCTGAGCGGGCTGGCCGACGACTTCGCCGGCGGTCCCGACGCGGTCGACCATGAGCAACTCGAGCTGGCCGTCGAGTTCCTGCGCGATCTCGGGGACTACTCCGAAGACACCACCATCGACAAGGCGCTCGACATCGACGAGCCGCTGGGCAAACTGGTCGCCTACGTGCTGGAACCGGACTCGACCAGCAAGCCCGCCGCTCCCTACGCCGCGGCGGTCCAGGAGTGGGAAGAACTCGTGCGTTTCGTGGAGTCGCGGCTAAGGCGCGAATAGCGCCGCGAGCCGGCGACGACATAAGTGTGAGAGTCGCGGCTAAGGCGCGAGTGAGCAGCTAGCCAACCAGGACGGCGTAACGAGGTTTGATCACCTTGTCGATGAGCGCCAGCCGCTC
>DATNFI010000160.1:0-22502 GCA_035606475.1 Mycobacterium sp.
TCGCGGATGAACTTCTCCTCGCCCTCCTTCATGGAGATCGAGTTGACGATCGGCTTGCCCTGCACGTTCTTCAGGCCCGCCTCGATGACGTCCCACTTGGAGGAGTCGATCATCACCGGGACGCGGCTGATGTCCGGCTCAGACGCGATCAACTTGGTGAACCGGTCCATCGCGGCGACGCCGTCGATCATGCCCTCGTCCATGTTGATGTCGATGACCTGCGCACCGACCTCGACCTGCTGCAGGGCCACCGACAGCGCGGTGTCGTAGTCCTCGGCCTTGATCAGGTTGCGGAACCGGGCCGAGCCGGTGATGTTGGTGCGCTCACCGATGTTCACGAACAGGGAGTCGTCGGTGATGTTGAGCGGCTCCAGACCCGAAAGCCGGGTGGCCACCGGGATCTCCGGCAGCGTGCGCGGTGGCTTGCCCTCGACGACCTTGGCGATCTCGGCGATATGCGGCGGCGCCGTCCCGCAGCACCCACCGACCAGGTTGACCAGGCCGGCCTCGGCGAAGTCGGCGATGTAACCGGCCTGACGCTCCGGGGACTCGTCGTACTCACCAAAGGCGTTGGGCAGTCCGGCATTCGGGTAGCAGGAGACGAAGGTGTCCGCGATCCGGGACACCTCGGCGATGTAGGGCCTCATCTCCGGCGCGCCCAGGGCGCAGTTGAGGCCGACCGCGAGCGGCCTCGCGTGCCGGACCGCATTCCAGAACGCCTCGGTGACCTGACCGGACAATGTCCGTCCGGAGGCGTCGGTGATGGTGCCCGAAATGATCAGCGGCCAGCGGCGTCCACGCTCCTCGAACAGCGTCTCGACGGCGAACACCGCCGCTTTGGCGTTCAGCGAATCGAAGATGGTCTCGATGATCAGGAGGTCGGCGCCGCCGTCGACCAGGCCGTTGGCGGATTCGACGTAGGCGGCGACCAGTTGGTCGTAGGAGACGTTCCGGGCGGCGGGGTCGTTGACGTCCGGCGAGATCGACGCGGTCCGCGTCGTCGGCCCGAGGGCACCGGCCACATAGCGGGGCTTCTCCGGGGTGCTGAATTCGTCGGCGGCCTGGCGGGCCAGCGCGGCGCCGGCGTAGTTCAGTTCGTAGCTGAGGTCCGCCATGTCGTAGTCGGACAGCGAGATCGCGTTCGCATTGAACGTGTTGGTCTCCAGGATGTCGGCACCCGCCTCGAGGTACTCGCGGTGGATGCCCTCGATGATCTGCGGCTGCGTCAGCGTGAGCAGGTCGTTGTTGCCCACGAGATCGCTCGGCCAGTCCTTGAACCGCTCGCCTCGGTAGCCGGCCTCGTCGGGCCGGTCCCGCTGGATCGCCGTGCCCATCGCGCCGTCGATCACCATGATCCGCTGACGCAGGGCCGCGGTCAGTTCGTCGGTGCAGTCGGGGCGGATGTTCGGCTCAAAAATGTCCGGCTCGGGGGCGCTCACAAATAGTCCTTCCGTTTCGGAAGGCGTCCTTGACTCCGCCGAGCGTGGCGGCTACCGGCAGAGACCCGGAACCGTTGCAACGCCTCTCGACCAGAAAAGTCTACGTTGTCACGTGAAGTCTGGACGCCCAGCTCGACCCGATCCGCGTGGCGACCGCTCTGCCCTTGAGCGCCAGCTCGCGGATCTGGTCGGCAATGTCGTAATTACCAAGGTTAACGAGAGTGCCGCCGAACGTATTTCGTCTCGGGCAAAATGGCCGCTGCTCTACGCGCCGCGAGCTTGATCACGCCGTACGCTAATTGCGTGACCTCGCCGGATGTCAGCTCCCCGTTCCCCGACCTGCACAACACGATCGTCGTGGCTGCGTTCGAGGGCTGGAACGACGCTGGCGACGCGGCCAGCGACGCGCTCGAGCACCTGGACGCCATCTGGGAGGCCGATCCGATCGTCGAGATCGATGACGAGGCGTACTACGACTATCAGGTGAACCGCCCGGTGATCCGGCAGGTCGACGGCGTGACGCGGGAGCTGGTGTGGCCGTCGATGCGGATCTCGCACTGCCGCCCGCCGGGCGCCGATCGTGACATCGTGCTGATGCACGGCGTGGAGCCGAACATGCGGTGGCGAACCTTCTGCGCCGAACTGCTGGCCGTCGCCGACAAGCTCAACGTCGACACCGTGGTGATCCTGGGCGCCCTGCTGGCCGACACGCCGCACACCCGTCCGGTGCCGGTGTCCGGGGCTGCCTACTCCCCCGAGTCGGCGCGGCGCTTCGGGCTGCAGGAGACGCGGTACGAGGGACCGACCGGCATCGCTGGGGTGTTCCAGGACGCCTGCGTCGCGGCCGGGATCCCTGCCGTCACGTTCTGGGCGGCTGTGCCGCACTACGTCTCGCAGCCGCCCAACCCGAAGGCGACCGTCGCGCTGCTGCGCCGCGTCGAGGAGGTGCTCGACATCGAGGTGCCGCTGGCCGACCTGCCCGCCCAGGCCGAGGAGTGGGAGCAGGCGGTCACCGAGATGACCACCGACGACGACGAAATCGCCGAATACGTTCAGTCGTTGGAGCAGCGCGGGGACGCCGAGGTCGACATGACCGAGGCGCTGGGCAAAATCGACGGCGACGCGCTGGCCGCGGAGTTCGAGCGCTACCTGCGCCGCCGGCGACCGGGCTTCGGGCGCTAGGGCTTGCACTCAGTCGCGCTTGTCAAGACGCTGCCGCGTGTCACACCAGCGAAATTCATTGCTCTGCAACGAGATTGGGATATATCACGGAGCGCGGGCCGGCGGTTGCCGGTCCTGCAACCGCATAATACGTATGCCTAATAGATGATTCACCCACGCAGGGCAAACGGCCATGCGAGCATCTGCCGTAACGCACCGATAGCCACACCTCGGCGTGGCTCGTTCCAACGCGCATGTGAGGGGCAGTGGATGAGTGGGGTGATAACTCGGGCAGTCCGCCGCGCGATGACGAGCACTGCCGTGGCCGCAGTTTTGTGTGGAGCGCTCGCAACGGGCACGCCCGTTGCGGCGAACGCGACTCCCGACGTCACCGGCATGCCCGGCATGCTCGCTCGGGTCGACGATCCCGATCCCGGCGGCCCCACCAACCCGGATGACCCCCGATGCGCCGCGACGCCTCTCAACCCGGTGTGCGCGGGCGGCCCGTACGATCCGACGCCGCCAAGTCCGGCCGGTCCCACCGGGCCCGCGGATCCGGCATGCGTCGGCCAGCCCGACAACCCGGTGTGCGCGGGCGGCCCGTTCGCTCCGCCGGCGCCACCTGCCGGCGTTCCCACCGGGCCCGCGGATCCGGCGTGCATCGGCTCCGGCAACGCGGTGTGTGCGGGCGGCCCGTACGCTCCGCCCCCGCCACCGCCGCCTCCTGTCGCCCCTCCGCCGCTGGCAGATCCAGTTACCGGAATGCCGGGCGGCATTGGCGGTAGGCCCGGCGGGATGGGTGACGGCATGCCCCGGGACATCGGCGGCATCGACCGGATAGGCGGCGGGATGCACGACCGCTAAAGCTCGAGCACACCCCTTGCGGGCCGGCGAACCTAGGACTTATCCAGCTGCTGGGTGTGCGCGCTGACCGACCGGCCGAGCGCGGCGACCTCGGCGTCCATCTGGGCCACCTGCCCGCCCGCGGTCTTGAGGATCGGGCCCTCACCGAACCGCGTCGACAGGAACGGTTTCATCCATCGGAACACACGCACCCAGCCCGGGCAGTACACGCGCTTCTTGCGATGCTCGATGCCGTCGACGAAGGCCGCAGCGCACTTGTCCACCGACGTGGTCTTGTTCAGCGGCCACGGGAACTTTGCCAGCTGCTCGCGGAACACCGGCAGGTCCTTCTGGGTGTCGCGGACCAGCGCGGTGTCGATCCAGGACATGTGCGCCGACCCGACCGCGACCCCGAGGTGGGCGACCTCGAGCCGAAGCGCGTGCGCGAGGTGCTCGTTGCCCGCTTTGGACATGTCGTAGGGCGCCATTCCCGGCGCCGCGGTGAACGCGGCCAGCGACGAGACCACCAACACGTAGCCGCGGCGTTCGATGATCGACGGCAAGGCCGCGCGCACGGTGTGAAAGACGCCGAGCAGGTTGACGTCCAGCACCCGCTTGACCGCGTCGGGGTCGACGCTCAGCACCGAGCCGTAGCTGGCGATACCGGCGTTCGCGACGACGGTGTCGATACCGCCGAACTTGTCGACGGCCTGCGCGGTCGCGGCCTGCATGGCGTCGAGATCGCGGACGTCGGCCACAACGGTCAGCACATGCTCGTCGCCACCGAACTCGGCGGCCCGCTCCGCCAACGCGGCCGCATCCAGATCGGTCAGCACCAGCTTGGCGCCCTTGGCGTGCAGGCGGCGGGCCACCTCGGCGCCGATGCCCTGGCCTCCACCGGTGATGAAAACGACTTGGGAGCTCACTGACGTCATGGCGGCAACCTACCCGTTACGGCCGCGGTGAGGACAATTCCACGCCAAGCAGCGCATCAGCCATGGCCGCCACTGCGCGCGGTGCCTCGGCGTCGTGACCGCCGTACTCCAACGCGTCGGTTGCCCAACCATCCAGTGCGGCAAGCGCTTTGGGTGTGTTTAGATCGTCGGCGAGATACTGGCGAACCCGGGCGATCACGTCGGCAGCATCCGGGCCGGCCGCCAGAGCGGTCGCAGCTCGCCAGCGCGACAGCCGGGCCTCGGCGTCGTGGAGCACGTCCGGCGTCCATTCACGGTCGGCCCGGTAGTGCCCGGCCAGCAGACCCAGCCGGATCGCGGCGGGCTCGACGCCCTCCGCGCGCAGCCCCGACACCAGAACCAGATTGCCTCGGCTCTTGGACATCTTGTGACCGTCCCAGCCGATCATGCCGGCGTGGACGTAGTGTCCGGCGAATCGCCTTTCGCCGGACACGGATTCGGCGTGTGCGGCGGTGAACTCATGATGCGGGAAGATCAGGTCGCTGCCGCCGCCCTGGATGTCGAGACCGCTGCCGATGCGGCTGAGCGCGATCGCGGCGCACTCGACGTGCCAGCCGGGACGACCTGCGCCGAACGGCGAGTGCCAGCTCGGTTCGCCGGGCCGCGCGGCACGCCACAGCAGCGCGTCGAGCTGATCGGTCTTGCCCGCCCGGTCCGGGTCGCCGCCGCGTTCGGCGAACAGGGTGAGCATGGTGTCGCGGTCGTAGCCGGACTCGTAGCCGAACTGAAGTGTGCTGTCGGCGCGGAAGTAGACGTCGGGGAATTCGGCGTCCTCAACCAGATAGGCGGCCCCCGAGGCCAGCATTTTCTCGACGAGCTCGATGACCTCGGCCACCGCGTCGGTGGCCGCGACGTATTCGCGCGGCGGCAGCACCCGTAGCGCGGTCATGTCCGCGCGATACAGCTCGACCTCGCGGGCCGCCAGGTCGCGCCAGTCGATGCCATCGCGGTTGGCCCGCTCGAACAGGGGGTCGTCGACGTCGGTGACGTTCTGCACGTAGTGCACGTCGTGGCCGAGGTCTAGCCAGATCCGGTGGATCAGGTCGAACGCCAGGTACGTGGCCGCGTGACCGAGGTGGGTGGCGTCGTAGGGCGTGATGCCGCAGACGTACATGGTGGCCGTCGGCGCGGCCGAGACCGGGCGCACCTGACGGTCGGCGCTGTCATAGAGCCGCAACTCCGGGCCGCGGCCGGGCAGCGCCGGAAGGGGTGCCGAGGGCCAGGACCGCATAGCGTCGACTCTAGGTGGGGCGACGAATCGGGCCGTACGACGGTCCGAGCAAACCCCGGGCTGCGCGGGCGACAACATGCCATCGGCAACCGCTGGTGGCCGGCTGAAAATTCCTGTGCCTATTCAGCTGGCCAACCGAATCGCACCCAGCAGCAGATCCGCGAGTTCGGCTCGACACATCAGGAAGTCGGGCAGATAGGGGTCGGGCCGGTTGTAGATCATCTCGGAGCCGTCCAGCCGCGACGCGTGCATGCCAGCGGCCAGGATCACGCCCGCCGGGGCCGCCGAATCCCACTCCCACTGCCCGCCGGCGTGAATGTAGGCATCGGCGTCGCCGCGGATCACCGACATCGCTTTGGCGCCGGCCGAGCCGATCCGGACGAACTCCACGTCGAGCTGGCGGGCCAGGTAGTACAGCACCGCCGGCGGACGGTTGGAGCTGGCGGTGATCCGGATCGGGCCGGAAAGCGTTGTGGTGGGCGCGGTTACGGTGTCGCTGCGATGCAGCTCGCCGATCGCCGGCAGGGCGACCGCGGCGTCGGTGATCGCCCCGTTCGGCCCGCCGTGGCGCTGCCACAACGCGACGTGCACAGCCCAGTCGTCGCGACCCTCCCAGGAGAATTCGCGCGTTCCGTCCAGCGGGTCGACGATCCAGACCCGGTCGGACTGCAGCCGGTTCAGGTCGTCGTACGCCTCTTCGCTGAGCACCGCGTCGCCCGGACGCTCGGCGTGGAGTCGCTTGAGCAGCAACGCGTTGGCCTGGCTGTCGCCCTCGTCGCCGAGCAGCCACGGGTGGTCGAAACCGACCCGATCGCGCACCTTCAGCAACAGCTTTCCCGCCTCTTCGGCAAGGTCGGCGGCCAGCGCCGCGTCGCTGAGAGGCTCGGGGTTCACCGGACCAGTATTGCTGACGGCCTCAGCGGCTCGACGACTAGAACGCGGGCCAGGGAATCGGGCGGTGCCGGTCGGGGCTCGGCATCACCGGGTGCGCGAGCAGCACCCGGGCCCGCAGTCGCAGCGCGTCGATCTCCGCGCTGGTGATGTGCTCGGACAGGGCGTTCCCGAGCGAGTCGGCCAGCCCGTCGACCAGACAGGACACCGCCTCCAACGTCTTGTCGTCGATTTTCTTGCCGGCCCACCCCCAGAGCACCGTGCGAAGCTTGTCCTCGACGTGCAGGCACACCCCGTGGTCGACGCCGTAGACATCACCCTCCAGGCCGCGCAACACGTGGCCGCCCTTACGGTCGGCGTTGTTGACCAGCACGTCGAACACCGCCATCCGCCACAGCCGAAGATCGTCGGCGTGCACCAGCTCGACCGGATCGCCGGCGTAGTCGTAGGCGCGCAGCACCGGAAGGTAGCCGCGCGGGCAGTTGTCGGCCGGAACCAGGTCGACCAGATCGAGCTGGGGTCCGGGTTCGGAGTCGGGTGTATCGCCAGGTTGGTCGATCCACAGCTGCAGCATCCCCGGGCCGGCCGGGCCGTGCCGAATGATGGTGTAGGGCACGATGTTCCAGCCGAGATGGGCCGACACCAGGTAGGCGCCGAGCTCGCGGCCGGCCAGGGTGCCGTCGGGAAAATCCCACAGCGGCTGCTCGCCGGAGATCGGCTTGTACACGCAATGCACGGTGTGGTCGTCCAACGTGGCCTCGCACAGAAAGGTGGCGTTGCTCGCGGACCGAATGCGTCCCAAGACCGTCAACTCGCCGGTGCGCAGGACCTCGCGATCGTCAGGCCTCTGCGTCATCGTCCGGCCCGAGCAGCGCGCTGCGCCGGTAGCCGTTCGTTCGCGCACAAATGTGTCCCTCGGCGTCCAGCGGCTCGTCGCACAGCGGGCACGGCGGGCGGCCGGCGGAGATGACGGCGTTGGATCGGGTGGCGAACTCGCGGGCCGACTCAGGGGTCAGGAACACCCGCACGGCGTCTGGCCCCTCGTCGGTGTCATCGAGCACCACGGACGCGTCGAACTCGGTGTCACTGACGGCGAGCAACTCGACCACCACCGTCTGCGCCTCGGAATCCCAGCCCAATCCCATGGTCCCGACCCGGAATTCCGCGTCGACGGGCGTCACCAACGGGCTGAGATCTTCGACTTTGTCGGTCTCGGGCGGAACCGGTGTGCCGAACCGTCGGTTGACCTCGACCAGCAACGCGTCGATCCGTTCGGCGAGCACCGCGACTTGCTGCTTTTCCAGAACCACCGAGACCACCCGCGCGTCGTGTACCGCCTGCAGATAGAAGGTGCGGTTTCCGGGCTGCCCGACGGTCCCGGCGACGAATCGGTCGGGTGAGCGGAAGACGTGGATCGCGCGAGACATGACACCTTCAAAATACCGGCTGTTGCAGCGGAGTCGTAAATCCAGGGCGGTCTTAGACGCGACGGCTCAGTCCGTTGAGCCGCCGACGACCGCATCGTCGGCGGGCGGGTCGCCCTCGGAGGCCGGCGGCGGCGTCAACGCGGACGTCAAGCTCGGCCCGGTGTGGTTGGAGTGCAGCACAAACGGGCGAAGTCGGGTGTAGCGGATCACACTCACCGATGCCGGGTCAGCCGAAATCCGCTGGAAGCCATCCAGATGCACACCCAGTGCATCGGCGACGACGGCCTTGATGACATCGCCGTGCGTACAAGCCAGCCACAGCACGTCGCCGTCGTGTTGTTCGGCCAGCTTCGCGTCGTGCTCACGAACGGCGGCCACGGCGCGCGTCTGAACCTCGGCCAAGCCCTCGCCGCCGGGAAACACCGCCGCGCTCGGGTGAGCCTGGATCACCGCCCACAGCGGCTCCTTGACCAGCTCGCCGAGTTTGCGCCCGGTCCATTCGCCGTAGTCGACTTCGGCGAGCCGGTCGTCGAGGCTCACCTCGACGCCCAGTGCCGCGGCCAGCGGCTCGACGGTCTGCCGGCACCGCACCAGCGGCGAGCTCACCACCGCGCGGATCGGCAGTCCGTCTAGCCGATCGACCAGGTCGGTGGCTTGCTGGCGGCCCTTGTCGTCGAGCTCGACGCCCTCGGAGCGGCCGGCCAGGGTGTGCGCCGTGTTGGAGGTGGACCGGCCGTGCCGCAGCAGGATGACGGTCATCTGCGCCACTCCTCAGCAGTGGCGCCGTTCATGCGGCGCACGGTCCGGTCATCGGCGGTCATACCGCGCTCACCACCCCGGTCGCCAGCAGGATCATCACCGCGACCCCGGCCACCAGCCGATAGCCGACGAACCAATACATGCTGTGGCGCACCAGGAATCGCAAGAACCACGCCACCGCGGCCAAGCCGACCACGAACGCGATGCCCATCGCCACCACCAGCTGCGAACCCGTCGCGCTCATGCCCTGCAGCACCGGATGAAACGCGTCCGGGATCGAGAACAACCCGGACGCGAAGACCGCCGGAATCGCCAGCAGGAAGCCGAACCGCGCGGACAGTTCGCGTTGCTGGCCGAGGAACAGGCCGGCGCTGATGGTCGCCCCCGATCGCGAGACCCCGGGCACCAGGGCGAGGGTCTGGGCGATGCCGACGATGACGGCATCGCGCCAGGTCAGCTGCTCGACGTCGCGGCTCTGCCGCCCAACACGTTCGGCCAGCGCGATCACTGCCGAGAACAGCACCAGTGCGGTCGCGATCACCCACATGTTGCGCACGCCCGAGCGGATCTGGTCCTTGAAGAGCAGGCCGAGCACGCAGATCGGGATGGTGCCGATGATGACGTACCAGCCCAGCCAGTAGTCGGCGTTGCGATGTGCGGCGGCGCGCAGGCCCGAGAACCACGCCACCAGAATCCGGCCGATGTCGCGGGCGAAGTACACCAAAACCGCTGCCTCAGTGCCTAATTGAGTGACAGCGGTAAACGACGCACCGGCGTCGTCGGCAAAGAAGACCCGAGACACGATCGCTAAATGGCCAGAGGATGACACCGGCAGGAATTCGGTCAGGCCCTGAACGACGGCCAACACGACAACCTGCCACCACGACATCGCCTGCACCGCATGCACGACGACGACCGTACCGGGTAGCCGAGGTCGCTACGTGAAACAGCCCTGCGGTATCTAAGCGGACGCTTCGGCGAGGGCAATCGCGTCGCGGACGGCGGCACCCAGGCTGCGCTCGTCGGAAATATCGACGTCGACCACATTTCGTCGTGCGGTGGCGATAACGTCCTCGGGCTGCGGGACCAGGCCTTTGAGCCCCGGCCGGTACACCTCGACCAGCAAGTTCTGGCCCTCGATGCAAAACGAGAAACTTCGGCCGTCGCCGACCTGTCCGAAGCCGCTGGCTAGGATATTGGCGGAAAAGACGCCCAGCCACATGTCCTCGATAGCAAACTCTCCGTCTGAGAATTGGCCGTGTTCGGCAACGCTCATACGGCGACCATACCCCGCCGCATTCATTGGGAAACTCCGACAGACCCGAGCCGCGCCGAACAATGATCTCTAGGATCAAACTCCAATTGGACCACCCCTATTACGCCGGCAAGCCCCCGATCACCTGAGAGTTACCCCGTGCCAGCAAACCGCAAACGCGATGCACATCTGCGTCGGATAGCTGCCATTGGCCTGCTGTTTTCACTCGTCGTTCCGACCGCGTGCTCGAAGAAACCCTTCGACGACCTCCCTGCCGGGGTCGAGCCGGCGCACGCGGCGCAGTCTCCCCCGGTGACGCAGGCTCCCGCGGGGACGGTCCGCGCACTGGACGCACGCGCGCAGACCGCGCTGTTCGACGGACGGACCGGGCAACTGGCGACACTGGTTTCCGGGCCCTCTTCAGGTACGCCGTCAAGCCTGGTCTTGATGGGCCTTCAGCAAACATCTCCGCGGGTGATACAGCTGCCGGGATCGGCGACCGGACTGGCCGGCGACAACGCCGGTTCCGCCTATCTGTCCACGCGCGGTGGCTATTTCGTCGTCGACCTGGCGGTCGGGCACGCCACACGGGTGGATGTTCGTGATGCCGACCACGTCGACTTCAGCGCGATCACCCGTCGTGCAGACGGCACGGTGGTGCTGGGTACGGCCGACGGGGCGCTGTATGCACTGCGGCCCGGCGCGACGGAAGCCAGTCGGACGGCCGTGCACGCCCACGTCGATTCGCTTGCCGCGCAAGAAAATACCGTCGCGGTGCTGGATCGCGGGCAGACGTCGATTGTCACCGTCGGCGCCGACGGCCGCATCGGGCAGTCGCTGCGCGCCGGCCAGGGCGCGACGACCATGGTGGCCGATCCCGCGGGCCGATTGCTGGTGGCAGACACCCGGGGCGGTCAGCTGCTGGTGTTCGGGGTCGATCCGCTGATTCTCCGGCAGGCCTATCCGGTCCCGGAGTCCCCATACGGCGTCGTCGGGTCGCACGGCTTGGTCTGGGTGTCGCAGACGTCGGCGAATACTGTTATTGGTTACGATCTGTCAACCGGAATACCACTGGAAAAGGTACGGTACCCATCCGTGCGGCAACCCGACGCGCTGGCCTTCGACGATGCCACGGGCACGTTATACGTGGTCTCGGGTGCCGGTGCGGGCGTCCAGAGCATCGAGCACGCGGCGACGGGTGCGCGTTGACGGCGGCCCGGCACGGCAGAATGCCGGTGGAGTGGAACAACGACCTGTCCGACGAATACGAGTGGGCCCCTTTGCGTCTGCCGCCCGACGTCACCCGGCTCAGCGCCTCGACCCGACTATCCATCGAAGCGGAGTATCGCGGTTGGGAGCTGACCAGGGTGCGGCTCTACACCGACGGAAGCAGACGGGTGTTGTTGCGCCGCAAGAAGTCTCGCGCTGAAAACACAGCCGATCAGCCGGATCAGTGACAGCGTACTCAGCGCTGCGCGGTCTGCTGTTCCGGGTGCCCGCGGAACGCATCCACCGCGTCGTGTTCGCCGGGCTTCGCGCCGCCACCGCCGCGACCCCGGTCCGGCGCCAACTCCGCCGTCGGCTGGCACCCTCGGATCCGGTGCTGGCCAGCACCGTATTCGGCGTGCACTTCCCCGGCCCGCTGGGCCTGGCCGCCGGCTTCGACAAAGACGGCACCGGCCTCAATGCCTGGGGCGCACTGGGTTTCGGCTATGCGGAGGTGGGCACCGTCACCGCCCACGCGCAGCCTGGCAATCCCGCGCCGCGCCTGTTCCGGTTACCCGAGGACCGCGCCCTGCTCAACCGAATGGGCTTCAACAATCATGGGGCCGCCGCGCTGGCCGCGCGGCTGGCCGGCCACCGGCCCGACGTCCCGATCGGCGTCAACATCGGCAAAACCAAGATCACGGCAGCCGAGGATGCCGCCGACGACTATCGGGCCAGCGCGCGACTGGTAGGGCCGCATACCGCATATGTGGTGGTCAACGTGAGCTCGCCGAACACTCCCGGTCTGCGAGACCTGCAGACAGTCGCGTCGCTGCGGCCGATCTTGTCGGCCGTGCTGGCGGAGACGTCGACACCGGTTCTGGTGAAGATCGCGCCCGACCTGGCCGATGCCGACATCGACGACATCGCTGACCTCGCAGTGGAGCTCGGCCTGGCCGGCATCGTCGCCACCAACACCACGGTGTCGCGCGACGGCCTGCGCACGCCCGGTGTCGAGCAACTCGGCAGCGGCGGCATCTCGGGGCCGCCGCTGCGCGCCCGCGCCGGCGAAGTGCTGCGGCGTTTGTACGGCCGAGTCGGCGACCGGCTGACCCTGATCAGCGTGGGTGGTATCGAGACCGTCGACGACGCCTGGGATCGGATCACCGCGGGAGCGTCACTGCTGCAGGGTTATACGGGCTTCATCTACGGCGGTGGCCTGTGGGCCAAGCACATTCACGACGGCCTGGCTATTCGGCTGCGCGACGGCGGTTTTGGCTCGGTGAGCGATGCGGTGGGGTCGGCGACCCGCTAGGCCCGTTACTTCTGCTCGTAGGTCGCGTGGATCACCGCTCGTGCGATCGCGTGCTGAAAAAGGTTGAAGCCCAGGAACGCTGGACTGGCATCCTCTGGGAGGTCGAGCTTGTCGACGTCGACCGCGTGCACGGCTACGTAGTAGCGGTGCGGCCCGTGGCCCGCCGGCGGCGCGGCGCCGAGGTAGCGACGCTGGCCGGCGTCGTTAACCAGCGTCAGGGCGTCGCCCGGCAGGTTGCTGCCGTCGCCCGCACCGGCGGGCAATTCGTGGACCGAGGCGGGCAGATTGGCCACCGCCCAGTGCCAGAAGCCGGAGGCCGTCGGAGCATCCGGGTCATAGACGGTCACGGCGAAACTCTTTGTGCCGTCGGGAAATCCCGACCAGGACAGCTGCGGGCTGACGTCCTCGCCACCGGCTCCCATGATTCCGCTGACTTGCGGCTTGGCCAGCGCCTGCCCGTCGGCGAAGGACGCCGACTCCAGGTGAAACGACGGCAACTTCGGCAGGGCGGCGTACGGGTCGGGTGATGCGGTCATCGTGGGAGTCCCCTCTCGTGTTATGGCTAGCAGTGCAGCAGGAAATGTGCGAGTACCTCGGTGCCGAACTTCAATGCGTCGACGGGTACCCGTTCGTCGATGCCGTGGAACAGCGCCGCGAAGTCAAGGTCCGGCGGCAGCCGCAGCGGCGAGAAGCCGAAACAGCGAATACCCAAGCGCTCGAAGGCTTTTGCGTCGGTTCCACCGGATAGCATGTACGGCACGATCCGGGCGTCGGGGTCGACGGCCAGCAGGGCCGCGTTCATGGCGTCGACCAGGTCGCCGTCGAACGTCGTCTCATACGACGGCAGGCTGGTGACCCATTCACGCGTCACGTCGGGCCCGATCAGCTCGTCGACCTCGGCCTCAAAAGCCGTCAGGCGGCCCGGAAGCACGCGGCAGTCCACGATCGCCTCGGCCGTGGCCGGCACCACATTGGTCTTGTAGCCGGCCTTGAGCATCGTCGGATTGGCGGTATCGCGCAGCGTCGCTTTCACAATTCGCGCGATCGGCCCGAGTTTCTCCACGACCCCATCCAGGTCGGGCGACTCGGTGTCGAAGGTCAATCCGGTTTCTTCGCCGACGGCGGTCAGGAATTGCACGACGCTGTCGGTCGGCACCACCGGAAATACGTGGCGCCCCAGGCGCGCGACCGCCTCGGCGAGCGTGGTGACCGCGTTGTGGTCATGGACCATCGAGCCGTGGCCCGGTCGACCGTGTGCGGTCAGCCGCATCCAGTGCATGCTCTTCTCGGCGGTCTCGATCAGGTAGAGCCGCCGCTCGCCGCCGTCGCGCCGCGGAATGGTCAGCGAGAAGCCGCCGACCTCGCCGACCGCCTCGGTGACGCCCTCGAACAGGTCGGGCCGGTTGTCCACCAGCCACTGCGAGCCGTACTTGCCGCCGTTCTCCTCGTCGGCCACGAACGCGAACACCAGATCGCGCGGCGGAACGATGCCGTTGCGGCGGAAATGCCGGGCCAGCACGAGCATCATGCCGACCATGTCCTTCATGTCGACCGCGCCGCGGCCCCAGACATAACCGTCTTCGACGGCGCCGGAGAACGGGTGCACGCTCCACTCGGCCGGCTCCGCGGGTACCACGTCGAGGTGCCCGTGGATCAGCAGCGCACCACGCGAACTGTCCGCGCCGGGCAGGCGGGTGAACACGTTGCCCCGGCCCGGTGCGCCCGATTCCAGGTACTCGACCTGGTATCCGACGTCCTCGAGCTGCGCGGCTACCCAGCGGGCGCATTCGGCCTCGCCCTTGGTGGTGTCGAGCTCGCCGGTGTTGGTGGTGTCGAACCGGATCAGCCTGCTGACCACGTCCACGACGTCGTCGATCGGAGTCTCCGCGGGCAGCGTCACAGTCACCTTTCCTACCATTGACGCCGACGTCGCCGCGCGCCGCGCTGCTCGCCCGGGCTGGTTTGGGCGCGGGCGAGCAATCCGATAGCCTTAGCTGCCAATTCATTGGCGTCGGTCCGAGTGGCGGAATGGCAGACGCGCTAGCTTGAGGTGCTAGTGCCCTACTAATGGGCGTGGGGGTTCAAGTCCCCCCTCGGACACCCGACTGAGGCGAGCGAAATGAATGCTCGCATTCATTTCCGAGCCGATGGAGGGTGCGAGCGGCGAAGCCGCGATCACCCGACTGAGGCGAGTTCCCGCCGCGAAAGTGCAACTGGCGACGCATTTCCCAGGTAGACCCGTCGGTAGTTGCACTTTCGACGCGGCGTGGGCCCTGCCGGGTTCACACTCGAGGCATGCGCACCTTCCGCGACCGCCGCGAGGCCGGTCGCGTGCTCGCCGCGGAATTGTCGTCATACCGCGGAAAGGACGGTCTGCTGGTGCTGGGGCTGGCCCGCGGCGGCGTGCCGGTGGGCTGGGAGGTCGCCGCGGCGTTGGGCGCGGAACTCGATGTCTTCCTGGTCCGCAAGCTCGGCGTGCCGCACTGGCCGGAGTTGGCGATGGGCGCGCTGGCCAGCGGCGGCGGAGTTGTGATGAACGACAACGTGGTGGCGAGCCTGCAGATCAGCGACGAGCAGGTGCGCCGCGTCGTCGATCAGGAGACCGCCGAACTGCGTCGCCGCGAACACGCCTACCGGGGTGGACGGCCGCCGGCGGATCCACGCGGCAGGACCGTCATCGTGGTCGACGACGGAATCGCTACCGGCGCAAGCATCCTGGCCGCTGTGCGGGCCCTGCGGGCCGGCGGTCCGGACGCGATCGTCGTCGCCGTCCCGGTTGGGCCGCCGTCGGTATGCCAAGTGCTGGCGGAAGAGGCCGATGACGTGGTCTGCGCGACCATGCCCGAGGATTTCGCAGCCGTCGGGCAGGTTTTCGCCGACTTCCGCCAAGTCAGCGACGACGAGGTCCGTGAGCTACTGGCGACCCGACCCCGGCCCTAGTGGTTGGTGTGATCGTCGCTGACACTGTCGTCGACGGGCTCAGAATCCGGGTGCGCCGAACCGCCGTCGGCCGCCTCGACATCGTCCACCGGGTACTCGGCGGTCTCCTCGTCGTGGTGGTCGACCTGCGTCGATGGTTCGTGGGCCGTGGTGCGCGCCTCACGTCGCTGCCGTTCCTGCAGTGCGTCGACGATCAGCAGGATGACGCCCAACACGCTCGCGCCGATGCAGACCCAGGCGACCAACTCGTTGCTGGTGATGACCGCGAATACGAGTGCGGCAAGGCCGATCACTGCTAGCACCAGCGAGATAATCAGCATCGGTTGACCTCCAGCGGACGGGGCGACACTGCCAACTGTGCAGGATAGCGGCAGTTGGCGTCCATATCGCCGACCGACCTAGTTATTACCCCGATTGAACTGGTTGAACCCCGAGTCGTTGGTGGCGCTGGAATCCACCGGTGCCGCAGACCCGCGCTGGCCCAATTCTTCGAGCTGGGATTCCAGGTAAGTCTTGAGCCGGGTCCGGTACTCGCGCTCGAAGGTACGCAGTTGCTCGAGCCGGCCTTCCAGCACAGTGCGTTGCTGGTTGATCGTGCCCATGATCTCGGAGTGCTTGCGCTCCGCGTCGGCCTGCAGTGCGTCGGCCTTCTCCTGAGCCTGACGCAGCTGAGTTTCCGACCGGGTCTGCGCGTCGGCCAGCAGCGCATCGGCGCGCTGACGGGCCTCGGAGATCGTGGTCTCGGCTTCGCGACGGGCGTCTCCGACAATCTGTTCGGCGTTGGCACGCGCGTCGGACAGTAGCTTTTCCGACTCCGCCTGGGCGGTGCCGGTCAGACGGTCGGCAGTGTCCTGCGCCAGGCTGAGCACGCGGGCGGCCTTGATGGCCTGCTCCTCGCCCAGTTGCGGCGAGGCGACCGGCGCCGCCACCGGAGCGGGCTGCGGCGGCTTGACCGGCTCTGGCTCGGGCTCGTACGCCGGAATCGTTTGGGTGGCTTGAGCACTGGCGCCCCCACCGGCCCGGGCGCTGACCAATTCCTGGTCCAGCTCGGCGACGCGCTGACGCAGGTCGGAGTTCTCTTCGATGAGGCGGGTCAGCTCGTTCTCGACCAGATCGAGGAAGGCATCGACCTCGTCCTCGTTGTAACCACGCTTGCCGATCGGCGGCTTGCTGAACGCCACATTGTGGACGTCTGCGGGTGTCAGCGGCATTCTTAGCCCCCTCGAGTGTGGACGGTCATACCGACCAGGAAAGTGTAGAACGGGTTGAACGGTGTCGTAGCCATACTGCAACTGCGGCCCATCCTGTCACACCAGACCCGCCGGTTGCCGATTCGGTCAATAAATAAGACCGAATTTCAAAGATTAAGAGGTAACAAATCGGCCCCTTATGAGACCGATATCCACGCGCCAGCAAACTGCCTCAGCCGCGAAATGCGCGCCCCCGCGGGCCGCCTCCGCGACGGGTCAGGCGCGGTAGTCCAGCGCCATGGTCATGCCGATGAACGCCACCAGCAGCAGCACCATGATCGACAGGTCGAAGCGCACCGCACCGACGGTGAGCTGCGGTATCAGCCGTCGCAGCAGGTTCACTGGCGGATCGGTGACCGACAGGATGATTTCGAGCACCACCACGGTCAGCCCGCGCGGGCGCCAATCTCGGCTGAAGGACCGGATGAACTCGACGACGACGCGCGCGATCAGCAATAGCCAAAAGATGAACAGCGCAAAACCAATGATGTGCACGATCAGCGTCAACGAGAGCCCGACCTTAGTGATGAAGATGTGACCATGGCGACAGCCCACGCTGCATTTCAGCAGGGCGAAAGTCAGCCTACCGGCTCGGCGGCCGGCCCGCCGGGCGGTTACTGGTAGGCGTAAAACCCGGTCTCGGCGATGCGTCGGCGCTCTTCAGGGGAGACATCGACATCGGCAGGTGAGAGCAAGAACACCTTGGTGGCCACTTTGTCGAATGAGCCACGTAGCGCGAACGCCAGACCGGCGGCGAAATCGACCAGGCGCTTGGCGTCGGCGTTGTCCATCGAGACCAGGTCCATGATCACCGGGGTGCCGTCACGGAACCGCTCACCGATGGTGCGGGCCTCGCTGTAGTCCTTGGGGCGCAGCGTGGTGATCTTCGACAGTGGGCTGCTCTCGTCGAACAGCATCGCCATCCGGCGCGGATCCATGGCCAGAGCGCCTCGGGTGGAGCCGCGCAGCGACCCGAACCGCGGCCGGGCCATCTCGCCCCGCTCGTAGTCCGGCCCGCGGAATCGTGGCTCGTCGGCGTAGCCGCCACGGTAGCCGGCGCCGTATTCGGCGGGCTCGCCACGCGGATCGTCGTACTCGCGACCCTCGTAGCGGCCGTATCCGTCGTCGGCGAACCGCTGCCGTGGGTAACCGCCGGTCCGGGCCGCACCGTGGTCGTCGTAGTACTCGTCGTCGTAGTCCTCCATGGGAGCCATGCCGAAGTAGGCCTTGACCTTGTGCAGTGTGCTCATCGCTTGACCCTTCTACAGCTCTGGGGACTTAGGACTCTGGGGATTGAGGTGTCTGTGATGAAGATGTGACTGGAGTGACTATTGACGGTGACGGTAACTCTCTGGGGCCCAACAATGCGGTACCGACACGCACACACGTCGAACCATGTTTAACCGCCGTTTCGAGGTCGTTCGACATCCCGGCGGACAACCCCGCCGCGTCCGGATGCGCCCGGCGCACCCGCTGGTGCTCCGACTGCAGGCGCGCGAACGCCCGGTCGGGCTCCCAGTCCAGCGGCGGGATGCCCATCAGGCCAACCAGTTCGAGGGACTCGGCGGCGTCGACCTGCGCACAGATCTCGTCGACGGCCGCGGTGTCGGAGACGTCGACGCCGCCGCGGGACACGTCGCCGTCGAGGCTGATCTGGACGTAGACGCGGAGCGGATGCGTCCGGCGTCCCTCGCCGAGTGCGCTCGCGACGGCGCGGTCGAGCGCACTCACCACCGGGGTACTGCTGACCGAGTGGGCGGTGTGCGCCCAGCTGGCCAGCGACCGTGCCTTGTTGCGCTGGATCTTGCCGACCATATGCCAGCGCCGCCGGCCCGATCCGTGGTCACCCTCCCCCGGACCGTCCAGCAACCGATCGACTTCGGCCACCTTTGCCGCCGCTTCCTGGTCGCGGGATTCACCGAAGTCGGCGCATCCCAATCGCGACAAAATCGCCACATCGGTTGCCGGAAAGAATTTGGTAATAGGCAGGAGTTGAATTTCGTCGAGTTTGCGGCCGACCGACTCGGCAGCGGCGGCAAGCCGCGAACGTAACGCCGACAAAGAATCGGCCAATTCCATTTCCCGCTCCGACCGGGTTGCACGGTTTACCGCCACACTCATTCGATCCACACCAACGAGGCAAATCGTCCGGTCGGGGCACCGCGGCGATGGCTGAACAGGTTGGTGTCGTCGACCGTGCACCGCGGGTCGACATCGATGGCGCTCACGCCCAAAGTCTGTAACTGACAAGCGATTCCGGCGCGCAGATCCAGGCCGGGCGTGCCCGCCGAGGTGGTCGTGCGACTGCCGGGCAGTGCGGCCTCGACCTCGTCGGCCATCGCCGCGGGCACCTCGTAGTTGCGGCCACTGACCGCCGGACCCAACAGCACGGAGATATCCGGCTCGTGCGCGCCCAGGCCGACCATGGCCTCGACAGCCCGGACCACCACCCCGTCGCGCGCACCCACCCGGCCGGCGTGCACGGCTGCGACTACCCCTGCCCGCGCGTCGGCCAGCAGCACCGGAACGCAGTCGGCGGTCACCACCGCCAGCGCCAATCTCGCTGTGCGCGTGACCAATCCGTCGGTGTTGTCGAAAGGGGTGTCGCGTGGGCCGTCGACCACCTCGATGTGGTCGCTGTGCACCTGGTTCATCCACACCACCCGATCGGCACCCAGGCCGATCGCGGTGGCTAACCGCTTGCGGTTGGCGGCCACGGCGGCCGGATCGTCGCCGACATGGTCGCCGAGGTTGAAGCTGTCGAAGGGCGGCGACGAGACACCGCCCGCCCGGGTCGTGCTGACCCGCCGGATGCGAACACTCACCGTTCCAGTATCCGGCCGCTTCACGGCCTGCATCGTCGTACGGCTAGCGCCGCATGAACGGCGGCACGTCGACATCGTCATCCTCGCCGCCGATGTCGAAGGTCGCGCCGTTGGTCGGCACCGACACGCTGACCGCGTCGGCCGGTTCGAACAAGCTGGAGCTGACCGTGCCGTGCTTGCCCGACGCGACGATTCCCGATGACGACCCGGCGCCGGCGGTGCTGATGACCGGCTTGCGACCGGGGCCGGCGGCGTCGAAGCCCGCGGCGATCACCGTCACCCGGACCTCGTCGCCCAGCGAGTCGTCGATGACCGTGCCGAAGATGATGTTCGCGTCCTGATGCGCGGCGTCTTGCACCAGCGAGGCGGCCTCGTTGATCTCGAACAGCCCGAGGTCGCTGCCGCCGGCGACCGATAGCAGCACGCCCTGGGCACCTTCCATCGAGGCCTCGAGCAGCGGGGAGTTGATCGCGATCTCGGCTGCCTTCAGGGCGCGCCCATCACCGCGCGCCGACCCGATACCCATCAGCGCCGTGCCCGCCCCGCTCATGACGCCCTTGACGTCGGCGAAGTCGACGTTGATCAGACCGGGCGTGGTGATCAGGTCGGTGATGCCCTGCACACCGTTGAGTAGCACCTCATCCGCACTGCGGAAGGCGTCCATCAGCGACACGGCGGCGTCGCCCATCTGCAACAGGCGGTCGTTGGGGATCACGATCAGGGTGTCGCAGCTTTCCCGCAACGACGAGATGCCGTTCTCCGCCTGGGTGCTGCGGCGCTTGCCTTCGAAGGAGAACGGCCGGGTGACCACACCGACGGTCAGGGCGCCCAGCTTGCGCGCGATGCTGGCGACCACCGGCGCCCCGCCGGTACCGGTTCCACCGCCCTCACCTGCGGTGACGAAGACCATGTCGGCCCCGCGCAGCAGTTCCTCGATCTCGTCCTTGGCGTCGTCGGCGGCCCTGCGGCCGACTTCGGGGTCGGCGCCGGCGCCCAGCCCACGGGTGGAGTCACGACCGACGTCGAGCTTGACGTCGGCATCGCTCATCAACAGCGCCTGGGCGTCGGTGTTGATGGCGATGAACTCCACGCCCTTGAGCCCTTGTTCGATCATGCGGTTGACAGCGTTCACGCCACCGCCGCCGATCCCCACGACTTTGATGACGGCCAGGTAGTTGTGCGGCGGGGTCATCATGTTGTCTTCCTCCCTGGTGGGACTGCTTGAAGCGAACCGGTGGCAAACCTAAACCTCTAGTAAAGGGTTAGAGTTATGTCAAGTTGGTCCGCGCAAACAGAACGGTATGGCCGTCGCGGACGGGATCGATGCAGGCGCGCCGAGGCGTGGCGGGCGAATTTCGGCCGAATTTATGCCGCGTTGGCCCCAGCGCTCGGCCCGCTACTCGAAATAGGCGAAGCTGCAGGTGGGTCGCGGCTCGGTCTTGAACGACAGCAACTTGCCGTCCATCGTGATCGTGCAGGTGACGGCCGTGTCGCCGTCGTCGGCGGTGACCGACGTGGAGATCTCGTTGTACACGGGATATTGCTTCTCCCAGGGCAGCGTGACGCCGGTTTCGGTCTGTTGCGGGCCGCCGTTGATCTGGTATCGCAGCGTCACCGGCCCCGGGGCGCCGCTGACCCGCATGGTCGCCGTGCCGATCTGTGGTCCGGGGTCTGCCGTCGCCTCCGGTGTGGACACCACGACCAGGCTGAGTGCGGCGACGATGGCCGCGTAATTTTTCACGGTTCGAATTTACGACGGCGCCACCGAGTTCGTGGACGGAGATTCATCGGATGGTCGGCAGATCCGGGCTCGACACGTCGTAGGTCCGGCCCGGCCGGGTCAGCAGGGCCGCCAGCTTCTGCGCTTTTTCCTCGGTCCGGTCATTGGTTCCCCAGATCACCGTGCGCCCGTCGGTCAGAGTCAACGTGATCGACGCGACCGAGGGCGCCGCGATTCGGCTCACCTGCGCCACGACTTCGGGTCGCAGCGCCGTCAGCACCGCGAGCACCGCCTTGGTCGCCGGGTCGGCCGGTCCGGGATTGTCGACGTCGATGTAGGGCAGCGCCGGAGGCGGCGGCGCGGTCGCGAAGTCGACGCCGTCCCGGTCGAACAGGTGCGGGCCGTCGGGTAAGTCTTTGACCACCACCGGAACTCGCTCGACGACGGTGATCATCAACGCCGACGGGTAATCGCGTTGCACGTGTGCGCTGGCCACCCGGCGGATCGCCGCGACGCGGTCGGCGATGCCGTCGGTGTTGATCTGCAGCAGCGGGGTTCCCAACTTGACGTGCGCGGCGTCGAGCACCTGGTCGCGGGTGACCGCGCCGAGGCCGTTGACGATGATGCCGCGGGCCGACATCAGCGGTGTGAAGTACAGGATCAGGCCCACCCCGACCATCGCGACGACCAGCAGCAGCGACAGCAGGAACAGCTTCAGGCCCCGAACTGTCCCGCGCGCAACGGGTTTGGGGCCGGCCGGGCCGCGACCGCGCGCCGCGCGTTTGGCCTCGCGACGGGCCTGTTCGATCGCCATCGCACGGGCTTGCGCCTCGCGCCGCTCGGCGCGTTCCCGACGCTCCCGCCGTCGCGGGCCTTCGACCGGTTCGTCGGCCTTCTCCGGTTGGCCGGTGTCGTCGTGTTCGCCGGCCTGTGTGATCGGCTCGGCCGCGATTTCGTCGACGGGCTCGTCCGGCGTCACGCCGTCCGGCTCGGTCACCGGGCCGCTCCCGGCCCGCTGCGGTTGGCCCGCACCCGCAGCGCGGTGACGATCTCGGGTGCGAGCATCGTGACATCGCCCGCCCCCATCGTGACGACGACGTCGCCGGGCTCGGCGGCGGCGGCCACCGCCTCGGCCACCGCGGACAGGTCGGGCAGATACTGGACCGGGCTGCTGACGTGCTCGGCGACGGTTGCCCCGCTCACCCCGGCGATCGGTTGTTCGCGGGCACCGTAGACGTCGAGCACGAACACCTGGTCGGCGCCGTC
>DATNFI010000161.1:0-36635 GCA_035606475.1 Mycobacterium sp.
CGCCGAGTTGCGACCAGAGTTCTTCGGCGGCAGCGTTGTTGGAGTGGGTGATAACGAGATCGACGGGTGCCGGTAGCCCGGCGCGTAGAACCGCGACGGCCAACGGCACCTTGATCGTCGACCAGGCGAGGCCGGATGTCCACGTGCCGAACAATTGGGTCCCTCCGTCCGCCGATGCGACGGCGATTCCGACCGTCGCCGGTAAGTCGTCCAAAGACACGCTAAGCCCGCGGGATCGCGAACACCGGGTCGTCACCGTCCAGACCCTCGGCTGTTAGCTGCCTCTTGAGCACCTTGAAGGTCGCCGTCTTCGGCAGGTTCGAGCTGACTCGGACATACGCCGGCCACTGCTTCGGTCCGAGGTCGTTCTGCTCGGCCAGGAACGCGCGAAACTTGTCCGTGTCGAACTCGGTGCCGGAGGCCAGCACCAGCGCGGCCATCACCTGATCGCCGACGGCGGGGTCTGGCACCGCATACACGGCCACCTCGGTCACGTCAGGATGGCGGGCCAGTACCCGTTCGATCGGTGCGGTGCCGAGGTTTTCGCCGTCGACCCGCAGCCAGTCGCCGAGCCGCCCCGCGAAATAGGCGTAGCCGGCCTCGTCCCGATAGGCGAGATCTCCACTGTGATACCTGCCGCCGGCCATCCGCTGCTCGTTGGCTTCGGGGTCGTTGTAGTAGCCCTCGAAACGCCCTGCGCCGGTGACGTTTACCAGCTCGCCGACGACGCCGGCCGGACACGGCTGCCCGGTGTCGACATCGATGATCTGGACCTCGTCCGGCAGTGGACCCAACGCTCCCGGCGGGGTGTCGGGGGTGCGGCCGATGGCAATACCGCCCTCGGTAGACCCGAAGCCGTCGATGACCCGGCAGTCGAATCTTGCGGCGAAGCGTTCGACGTCCGCGGGCGCACCCTCGTTGCCGTAGACCGCGCGCAGCGGGTTGTCGGCGTCGTCCGGCCTTTCAGGTGTGGCGAGCACGTACGACAGCGGCTTGCCGACGTAGTTCGCGTAAGTCGCGCCGTAGCGGCGGATGTCCGGGAGAAAGCCGGAGGCAGAGAACTTGCGCCGCAACACCATTGAGCCTTGGCAGGCCAGCGCCACCGCCCACCCGACCAGCACCGCGTTGGAATGGAACAACGGCATCGAGGCGTAGCAGATATCGGCCGGCCCGAGGCTGAATCGCTCGGACATCGTCACGCCGGCGATCCCGACCTTGCCGTGGCTGCACATCACCGCCTTCGGGTCGCCACTCGTGCCCGAGGTGAAGATCAGCATGAACAGGTCGTCGGGAGCTGCGGTCCGAAACCGCACCGCGGCGTCGCCGTGCGCCAAGACCTCCTCGGCCCACTCCGAAGAGTCGACATTGATGTGTTCGATATCGCCGAGCGTTGCAGCAGATTTCGTGTCGGCCAGCACCAGTTGGCAATCCGCATGCGCGATGTCGCGCTCCAGCGCCTCGCCCCGACGGACCGGGTTAAGGCCAACCGGGATGATCCCGGTCATCCCGGCGGCGACCAACACGGCGGAGAAGAACGGCGTGTTCTCCAGCAGCACCCCGACATGCGGCGGCTTGCTCGGGTCGAGGCGAGCCCGCAAAGCCGAAGCGACCGCGGCGCCATGCCGGAGATGATCGCGCCAGCCGACGAAGGAGTCCTCGAAGTAGACGCCACGGTCGTCGATATCAACCAGCGGGGCCAGCAGATCGGCGACGGTCGGAAGCGTGTCCACAGCTAGGCGGGGGTGTCCGCCAGTTCACGACCGATCTTCAGCAGCTGCCCGGTCGCACTGCCCACCGCGAACTCAGTTTGCTTGGCGGCCAGAAAGTATCGGTGCACCGGGTGGTCGGTATCGATGCCGACGCCGCCGTGGATGTGGACGATGCTGTGCGCCACGCGATGTCCGGCATCCGCGGCCCAGAACGCCGCGGTGGCGACCTCGGTGTCGGCGGGAAGGTCCTCGCTGAGCCGCCACGCGGCCTGGGTCAGCGTCAGGCGCAGACCCTTGACGTCGATGTAGCCGTCCGCGAGTCGCTGCCCGACCGCCTGGAAGCTGCCGATCGGACGGTCGAACTGCTCACGCTCTCGGGCGTATTCGGCGGTCATCTGCAATCCGCGCTCCAGCACACCGAGCTGGAATGCGCTGTGGCCCAGTACGCCCAGCGTCTTGATCCAGCTGACGACCTCGTCGCCGCCGACCGTGCGCCCGCGTGAAACCTCGACACCGTCCAATCGGAGGTGCCCGATGCTGCCCAGGCCGGTGGTGTCCAGGGCGGTCACCGTCACACCGGGGTCGCCGGCTGCCACCAGGAAAACCGAAGTGCCTGAGTCGGTTTCGGCTGGCACCAGGAAAGCGTCGGCCACCGGTCCATAGGCGATCTGGGTCCGCGTCCCGGTCAGCCGGAAGCCGTCGCCGGTTGCCGTGGCCTGCACCGGTCCGTCGCCCATTTCGCCGTCGAGCGCGACGGCGAGAACTTTGGAGCCGGCCACCGCGGCCGCGCCCCACTCCTGTTGCAGCTCAGCCGAGCTGAAGCGGGCCAGCGCACCGGTGCCCAGCACCACCGACTCCAGGTAGGGGACAGCGGCCAGTTGACGGCCGAGGGCGACCAGCACGGCGACCTCTTCGAGGACACCAAAACCGCCTCCGCCCAATGACTCCGGGGCGGCGGTCGACAGGATGTCGGCGTCGATCAGCTTTTTCCAGAGCTCACGATCAAACCGCTGTTCGAGGCCGTCGAGCTTGCGCTGGTGATCGGGTGTGCACACCGCGTCGACGATCGTGGTAACCAGGCCGCCGAGGTCCTGCGCCGCTTCGGTTGACGAGAAGTCCATGGATTGTCCAGCTTTCGTTAGCGGTTGGCTCGGGGAAGGCCGAGCGCCACCATGCCGATGATGTCGCGCTGCACCTCGTTGGTGCCGCCGCCGAAGGTCAGGATCAAGCAGGCGCGGTGCATGCGCTCCACCCGCCCGCGCAGCAGCGCGCCCGGTGAGTCCTGGCGCAGGGTCGCCGCGGTGCCCAGTACCTCCATCAGCAGCCGGTAGGCCTCGGTGGCCAACTCGGTACCGAAAACCTTGGCCGCCGACGCGTCAGCCGGCGACGGGGCATCCGACTCCGACGACGCCAACTCCCAGTTGATCAGCTTGAGGACCTCGACCTTGGCGTGCACGCGGGCCAGGTTCAGCTGCACCCATTCCGAGTCGATCAGCCGAGAACCGGTGTGGTCCTTGGTGTTCTGCGCCCAGTCACGAACCTGGTTCAGCGCCATGATGATTGGCATCGCTGAGACCAGCGCGACGCGCTCGTGGTTGAGCTGATTGGTCACCAGCTTCCAGCCGGCGTTCTCCTCACCGACCCGGTTGGCCACCGGAACCCGGACGTCCTGGTAATAGGTGGCGCTGGTGTCCACGCCCGCCATGGTGTGCACCGGCGTCCAGGAGAACCCTTCGGCCGTGGTCGGCATGATCAGCATCGAGATGCCGCGATGCTTCTTGGCTTCGGGGTTGGTGCGCACCGCCAGCCAGACGTAGTCGGCGTAGGCGATCAGGCTGGTCCACATCTTCTGGCCGTTGACCACATAGTCGTCGCCGTCGCGCACCGCGGTGGTGCGCAGGTTGGCGAGGTCGGTGCCGGCGCCGGGCTCGGAGTAGCCAATCGAGAAGTGCAGGTCGCCCGCCGCAATCTTGGGTAGGAAGAACTTCTTCTGCTCCTCGGACCCGTAGTGCATGATCGTCGGCGCGACGCTGTTGATCGTCAGGAACGGCACCGGGGCGCCGGCGATCGCGGCCTCGTCGGTGAAGATCAGCGAGTCCATCGGCGAGCGGTCCTGCCCGCCGTACTCTTTCGGCCAGTTCAGGGTGAGCCACCCGTCCTTGCCCATCTGCGCGACGGTCTCGCGGTATACGTTGCCTTCGCCGACCTCACCCGACGTCGAACTCAGCGCCTCGCGCCGTTCCGGGGTCATCAGCTTGGTGAAGTACGACCGCAGTTCGCGGCGCAACTCCTCCTGCTCCGGGGTGTAACTGATGCGCATTCTGGCCGCCCTCCAGTCATCGGTGAGTTCTGCGCAGCCTGCATCGTCGGCTACCCATTCGCTTCCCTGGTTGTAACACGTTCTAGTCTGAGGGTCCAGCGACCGTTCCTCTGGACGCGACCGGGACTGGTCGTATGGTGGGAATACCGTTTCAAAGCCACAGTCAAGGCTTGCGTCTAAGGAGGAACGTCGTGCGGGTGAAAGTCGACCGCGACCGGTGTGAAGGTAACGCGGTGTGCTTGGGAATCGCGCCGGATATCTTCGATCTTGACGACGAGGATTACGCGGTGGTCAAGGCCGACCCGGTACCGGCCGACCAGGAATCCCTGACCGAGCAGGCGATCGCGGAATGCCCGCGAGCCGCCTTGATACGTGAAGACTAGAGGTATTCATAAATTGACTGCGCCCAATGAACCGGCCAGCGCGAACGCGATCGACCTGTCCGGGAAGGTCGCGGTAGTCACCGGCGCGGCCGCAGGACTGGGTCGGGCCGAGGCGATCGGTTTGGCGCGCGCCGGCGCGACCGTCGTCGTCAACGACATTGCCGCCGCACTGGACGCCTCCGACGTGATCGACGAGATCACCTCCGCGGGCTCGAAGGCTGTCGCCGTCGCAGGCGACATCAGCCAGCGCGATACGGCCGACGAATTGATCAGCACCGCAGACGGATTGGGCGGGCTGGGCATCGTGGTGAACAACGCCGGGATCACGCGTGACCGGATGTTGTTCAACATGTCCGACGAGGAGTGGGACGCGGTGATCGCCGTGCACCTGCGCGGTCATTTCCTGCTGACCCGCAACGCTGCCACGTATTGGCGGCAGAAAGCCAAAGATAACGACGGTTCGATCTACGGGCGCATCATCAACACCTCGTCGGAGGCCGGCCTGGTCGGCCCGGTCGGACAGGCCAACTACGGCGCCGCGAAAGCGGGCATCTCCGCGCTCACCCTGACCGCGGCACGGGCGCTCGGCCGCTACGGGGTGTGCGCCAACGCGATCGCTCCGCGGGCCCGGACCGCGATGACCGCCGACGTGTTCGGTGATGCACCTGAGGTCGCCGAGGGCGAGATCGACCCGCTCTCGCCGGAGCACGTCGTGACGCTGGTGCGCTTCCTGGCATCGCCCGCAGCCAAGGACGTCAACGGTCAGGTGTTCATCGTGTACGGGCCGCAGGTGACGCTGGTGGCGGCGCCGACGGTCGAGCATCGGTTCGCGACCGACGCTCCGGCCTGGGACCCGGACGCGCTGAGTGCTGAGATGCAGGACTACTTCGCCGGCCGCGACCCGGAGCGCAATTTTGCGGCCACCGCGTTGATGGAGTGACTGCCCCGAGGCCCACGAGAGCCGCGGTACCGATCTGGAATCGAGTAGAACACGTTTCAGAATGACCCGGATCACAAATGCCCTGACCAGCTGAATTACTGACTTTTGTCCAATTTTGCGGTTCTTTGACACTGCGAACTTGTTCTAGTTACGATTGGCCGGCTCACGCGGACGCCGCCGCTCAGAACCAAGCTAGGTCGGCGCAACCGGGGAAGAGAACAGCATCGCTGTCAAAGGTGGGAGACACCCCGCGCGAGAAGGGAACCAGGTTGATTGAACAGCTCGCGGTTCCGGCTCGGGCCGTGGGCGGTTTCGTCGAGATGGCGCTGGACACCTTCCGCAAGACATTTCAGCGCCCCTTCCAGTTCCGCGAATTCCTCGACCAGACCTGGATGATCGCCCGGGTTTCGCTGATCCCGACGCTGTTGGTGGCCATCCCATTCACCGTTCTGGTGGCGTTCACGCTCAATATCCTGCTTCGCGAGATCGGCGCCGCGGACTTGTCCGGCGCGGGCACCGCATTCGGAACCATCACCCAGCTCGGGCCCGTCGTCACGGTATTGGTGGTGGCCGGCGCCGGCGCCACCGCAATCTGCGCCGACCTGGGCGCGCGCACCATCCGCGAGGAAATCGACGCGATGCGGGTGCTCGGCATCGATCCCATCCACCGACTGGTCGTCCCCAGGGTGCTGGCGTCGACGTTCGTCGCGCTGCTCCTCAACGGTCTCGTCTCGGCCATCGGTATCGCCGGCGGCTACGTCTTCTCGGTGCTGCTGCAGGGCGTCAACCCGGGTGCGTTCGTCAACGGCCTGACCGTGCTGACCCACCTCGGCGAGCTGGTCCTCTCCGAAATCAAGGCGTTGCTGTTCGGCGTGGTCGCGGGGTTGGTCGGCTGCTACCGCGGGCTGACGGTGAAGGGTGGTCCGAAAGGCGTCGGGGTCGCTGTCAACGAGACCGTGGTCTACGCGTTCATCTGCCTGTTCGTGATCAACGTGATCATGACGGCTATCGGCGTTCGAGTGCTGGCCCGGTAGCGCCCATGAGTTACGACGCCACGGTGCGGATTCGCCGCTTCTTTCACCGCTTCGCCGGGCCGGTCGACACCTTCGGGGAGCAGGCGCTGTTCTACGGCGAGTCGATGCGCTACATACCTAACGCGCTCACCCGCTATCGCAAAGAGACCATCCGGCTGATCGCCGAAATGACCATGGGCACAGGAGCATTGGTGCTCATCGGCGGAACGGTCGGCGTCGCAGCGTTTTTGACGCTCGCCTCCGGCGGCGTGATCGCGGTGCAGGGCTATGAGTCGTTGGGCAACATCGGTATTGAGGCGTTGACCGGGTTTCTGTCGGCCTTTCTGAATGTCCGCATCGTGGCTCCCGTCGTCGCCGGAATCGCATTGGCGGCGACGATCGGCGCGGGTACCACTGCCCAACTAGGCGCCATGCGGGTCGCCGAAGAGATCGACGCGATCGAGTCGATGGCCGTGCATTCGGTGTCCTACCTGGTCTCGACCCGGTTGATCGCAGGTTTGATCGCGATCGTCCCGCTGTACTCGCTCGCCGTGCTGGCGTCGTTCTTCGCGGCGCGATTCACCACGGTTTTCATCAACGGGCAGTCGGCGGGCCTGTACGACCACTACTTCAACACCTTCCTGATTCCTACCGACTTGCTGTGGTCGTTCCTACAAGCCATCGTGATGTCGATCGGAGTGATGCTGATCCATACGTACTACGGCTACAACGCTTCTGGCGGTCCGGTGGGTGTCGGTCTGGCGGTCGGTCAGGCGGTGCGCACCTCGCTGATCGTCGTCGTCGTCATAACGTTGCTCATCTCGCTCGCGGTCTACGGAGCGTCCGGTAATTTCAACCTCTCCGGGTGAGCCAGGTGACGATGCAGAGCGCACAGCGCGATGACGAGGAACTAGGCAAGTAAGAGACCGCCTGGTGACGATGCAGAGCGCAAGGCGCGATGACGAGGAACCAGGCAAGTAAGAGAAAGGGGGACAGTGGCAAGCACCGGTGCGCAACGCACTCACGTCAGGCTGGCAGCGGCGCTGCTGGCCTCGCTGTTGGTTGCCTTCGTGGTGCTGACCTACCTCTCTTACACGGCGGCTTTCACGCCGGTCGATACTGTCACGCTCACCGCGCCACGCGTCGGCCTCGAGATGGACCGCGGCAACAAAGTGAAGTACCGCGGTATCCAGATCGGCAAGGTCGACGACATCAGCTACGGGGACAATCAGGCCCAGTTGCGGCTGGTCATCGACGGCGGCCAGTTGCACTACATCCCGGCCAACGCCGCCGTTCACATCGCCAGCAGCACGGTGTTCGGCGCCAAGTCGGTGGAGTTCATCCCGCCCAAGGACCCGTCGCCCGCGGCATTGCGGCCGGGTGCGCATCTGGCGGTCTCTGCGGTGTCGCTGGAAGTCAACACGCTGTTTCAGTCGCTCATCGGACTGCTGCAGAAGATCGATCCCGTCGAGCTGAACGGCACCCTGAGCGCGTTGGCCGAGGGGCTGCGGGGACACGGCCACGACCTGGGCGGCGTGCTGGCAGGCTTGAATACCTTGACGCAACAACTCAATCCGAAGCTGCCCACCCTGCAGCAGGACTTCCGCAAGACCGCCGCCGTCGCCAACATCTACGCCGATGCCGCACCGGACCTGGCCACCGTCTTCAACAATGCGCCCACCATCGCCAAGACGGTCGTAGACCAACAGACCAATCTGAACACCAGCCTGCTGTCGGCAATTGGCTTATCCAACAACGCTTATGACACGTTGGCGCCAGCCGAGCAGAATCTGATCGATGCGATCAAACGACTTCGCGCCCCGCTCAAGGTCGCCGCCGACTACTCGCCGGAGTTCGGCTGCCTGTTCGGTGCCATCGACCGCGGTATCAAAGAGTTCGCGCCCATCCTGGGTGTCAAGAAGGCCGGCCTGTTCACCTCATCGAGCTTCATCTTGGGCGCGCCGTCATACACCTATCCGGAGAGCCTTCCGATCGTCAACGCATCGGGTGGGCCGAATTGCCGTGGGCTGCCGGACCTGCCGACCAAGCAGACCGGCGGCTCCTGGTATCGAGCGCCATTCCTGGTCACCGACAACGCGAATATCCCTTACGAGCCCTTCACCGAAATGCAGGTAGACGCTCCGTCGACGCTGCAATGGCTGTTCCACGGTGCGTTCGCAGAGCGGGACGACTTCTGATGGACAACATCGAATCTCAGCGCTCGATGATGATCAAGGTCGGCATCTTCACGGTCACCATGCTGTTGGTGGCGGTCGGTCTGGTGGTGACATTTGGCGAGTTTCGCTTCGGGCCGTCGAACACCTACCACGCCAACTTTCTTGACGCGACCCGGCTGAAGGGGAATCAGAAGGTTCGGATCGCCGGGGTGCCCGTCGGTGCGGTGAAGGACGTCAAGCTCAACCCGAACAACACGGTTGACGTGGCTTTCACGGTGGACAAGCGCTACACGCTGTATTCGTCGACGCGCGCTTTGATCCGGTACGACAACCTGGTTGGCGACCGATTCCTGGAAATCGCTTCGGGCCCTGGGGAACTGCGCAGGCTTCCCCCGGGTGGGACCATCGACCAGCGGCACACTCAGCCGGCGCTGGACCTCGATGCGTTACTTGGTGGGCTTCGGCCGGTACTCAAGGGTTTGGATGCCGACAAGATCAACACGATCAGCGGCTATGTGATCGACCTGCTGCAGGGCCAGGGCGGTGCGTTGTCCAACTTGCTGGCCAACACCAACGCATTTGGATCGACGCTCGGTGCCCGCGACCGGGCCATCGGTGACGTGATCACCAACCTCAACAGCGTGCTGGCCACCGTCGACGCCAAGGGTGCGCAATTTTCCGACACCGTCGACCAGTTACAGAAGCTGATCAGCGGACTGGCCGAGGGCCGCGACGCGATCGCCGGCGCGATCCCTCCGTTGGCCACCACCACGTCGGACCTGACCGATCTGTTGAAGAATTCACGCCGCCCGCTGCAGGGTGTCCTGGAGAACACCCGGCCACTGGCCGGCGAGATCAATGATCGACTGCCCGAGGTGAACAACGACATCGAGCAACTCGGGGAGGACTACCTTCGGCTGTCCGCCCTGGGTGCCTATGGCGCCTACTTCAATATCTACTTCTGCACAGTCGGGCTGAAGATCAATGGGCCCGCGGGCAGCGACATCATCCTCCCGTTTGGCGGCCAGGTGGATCCCAGTAAAGGGAGGTGCGCTTTTGCCAAATAAGCCAGACCACCGACGCGACAAGGATCCACTCCGCACTGGGATCTTCGGCATCGTCCTCGTGGCGTGTGTCGTCCTGGTCGCGTTCGGCTACACCTCATTGCCGTTCTGGCCGCAGGGTCGGCCGTACACTGCCTACTTCGCCGACGCCGGCGGCCTCAATCCCGGCAACGACGTCTACGTCTCCGGCATCAAAGTCGGCAAGGTGCAGGCGGTCACGCTGGCCGGCGAGAACGCCAAGGTCGCCTTCACCGTCGATCGCCACATCAATGTCGGGAACAGTTCGTTGGCGGCGATCCGGACCGAAACGATCCTCGGGCAGCGGGCAATTGCGATAACCCCGGGCGGACCGGGCATCGCCACTTCCATCCCGCTGAGCCGGACCACCACGCCGTACGCCCTGGGCTCCGCGTTGGAAGACCTGGGACACAACGCCGGCGACCTGGACAAGGCGCAGTTCGAGAAGTCGCTGAAGGTCCTCACCGACGCGTTGCACGACGCAACTCCGCAGCTACGCGGGGCTCTGGACGGTATTACTTCGTTGTCGCGCACCCTGAACACTCGCGACGAGGCGCTGGAACAGCTTCTGGCGCACGCCAAATCGGTGACGGGCGTGTTGGCCGAGCGTGCCGCACAGGTCAACAAGCTGATCGTCGACGGTAATCAGTTGTTCGCGGCGCTCGACGCACGCCGTGCGGCGCTGGCGGAGCTGATCTCCGGTATTGACGATGTCTCTGCGCAACTTTCCGGATTCGTCAGCGATAACCGTAGGGAGTTCGGTCCGGCGCTGAGCAAGCTCAACACTGTGCTGGACGATCTCAACGAACGCCGTGACTACATCAGCGAAGCGTTGAAACGTCTTCCCCCGTACGCGACCACGCTCGGCGAAGTGGTGGGCTCCGGGCCCGGCTTCAACGTCAACGTCTACGGTCTGGTGCCGGCGCCCATCGTCGGCATCATGTTCGACGCCGTATTCCAGCCCGGCAAGCTCCCTGCCAGCTTCGCGGACTACCTGCGTGGCATGGTCCAGGACCGCTGGAAGTTGCGGCCGCAGTCACCATGACATTTGCCTCCGTCCTTCACGAACGTCGCCGCGGTGTGCGGCTGACGTTGGCTGTGCTGCTTGCCGTTTCGCTTGCTGCGGGCGCGTATCTGGTCTGGCCGGCACGTACCGGGAACAAGATCGTCGCCTACTTCACCTCCGCGGTCGGGCTGTATCCCGGCGACCAGATCCGCATCGTGGGGGTGCCGGTAGGCAAGATCGACTCAATCGAACCGCGGGCCGAAGACGTCAAGATCACCATGTCGGTGGACCGCGATGTCAAGGTGCCCGCGGATGCTCGGGCGGTCATCATGTCGCCGAATTTGGTTGCGGCACGGTTCATTCAGCTCGCCCCCGCCTACACCAGTGGGCCGGCGTTACCCGATGGGGCGACCATCGCGCTGGCCAAGACTGCGGTCCCGGTGGAGTGGGACGAGGTCAAGCAATCGCTGACCGATTTGGCCAAGCAACTCAGCCCCGCGGCAGGGCAGCTGCAGGGCCCGTTGGGCAAGGCGATCAACCAAGCCGCGGATACCTTTAACGGCAACGGCGATTCGTTCCGCTCCTCGCTGCGCGAGCTTTCGCAAGCCGCCGGCCGGTTGGGCGATTCGCGCACCGACATCTTCGGAACAATCAAGAACCTGCAAGTGCTGGTCGATGCGTTGTCATCGAGTAACGAGCAGATTGTGTCGTTCGCCGGGCATGTGGCCTCGGTATCGCAGGTGCTCGCCAAAAGCTCGAACCACCTCGACAACACCCTCGGCACCCTGAATCAGGCGCTGATCGATGTCAAAGGCTTTCTGCAGCAGAACAACTCGACGCTGATTGGAACAGTCGACAAGCTCACCGATCTGACCAAGGTGCTGAGCGACCAGAGCGAGGACATCGAACAGGTGCTCCACGTCGCCGGACCCGGTATCTCCAACTTCTACAACATCTACGACCCCGCGCAGGGGACACTTAACGGCCTGATCTCGATCCCCGAGTTCGCCAACCCGATACAGTTCATCTGCGGCGGTTCGTTCGACACCACCGCCGGCGTATCCGCACCGGACTATTACAAGCGTGCCGAAATCTGTCGGGAACGGTTAGGACCGCCCTTGCGCCGGTTGACGTTCAACTACCCGCCGATGATGTTCCACCCGCTCAACACGATCACCGCGTACAAGGGCCAGATCATCTACGACACCCCGGCGACCCAGGCCAAGGCGCAGACGCCCATTCCGGACCTGCAGTGGGTGCCGGCACCCGGGGTGCACCCGCCCAGCCCGGCAGACCTTCAGGCGCTGATGGTTCCGCAGACGGCACCCAATGGCGCGGCACCCGGCGCTCCCGCCCCGGCTAATACGCCGTTCGGTCCACGGCCTGGCCCGGCTCCCGCTGCCCCGGCACCGTTACCGGCCGAGCAGGGAGCGGGCCGATGAGGCGAATCATGTTGCGCGGCGGCGCATTAATGGTCGGCAGCGTGTTGCTGGCGGGCTGCCAGTTCGGTGGCCTGAACACGGTGGCGCTTCCCGGCACCGCCGGCCATGGCTCCGGTTCGTACTCGATTACCGTGAACCTGGCCGACGTGGCGACCCTGCCGCAGAACTCGCCGGTCATGGTCGACGACGTCACCGTCGGCAGCGTCTCGGGTATCGACGCGATGCAGCGAAGCGACGGAAGTTTCTACGCCGCAGTCAAATTGGCGCTGGACAAGAATGTGGTGTTGCCGGCCAACGCAATAGCCCGCGTGGCGCAGACCTCGTTGCTGGGTTCTCAGCACGTCGAGTTGGCAGCTCCCCCGAATCAGCCGCCGGTGGGCAGGCTGGTCGATGGTTCGGCCATCCAAGAGGCACGGACCAGCCGCTTCCCGACCACCGAGGAGGTGTTCTCGGCGCTCGGTGTTGTGGTCAACAAAGGCAATCTCGGTGCACTACAGGAGATTACCGACGAGACCTATCAGGCCGTCGCCGGCCGGGAAGGCCAGTTCACCAATCTGGTGCCCCGCCTCGCCGAGCTTACGGCGGGGTTGACCAACCAGGTCAACGACATCGTTGCGGCCATCGACGGACTGGACCGGTTCTCAGCGATCGTGGCCGACAACAAGGACAGCCTCGGGCGAACGCTGGAGACCCTTCCCGAAGCCCTACGCGTGCTCAACAAGAACCGAGACAAAATCGTCGAGGCATTCGGCGCCCTCAAGAAGGTGGCCACGGTTGCGGCGCATGTACTTTCGCAAACGAAAGTGGATTTCGCCGCGGACCTCAAGGACATCTACGCCATCACCAAGGCGCTGGCCGACAACCGCAAGAACTTCATCACGTCGATGCAGATTCTGCTGACCTTCCCGTTCCCCAACTTCGGTATCAAACAGGCCGTGCGCGGCGATTACCTCAACGTGTTCACCACCTTCGACCTCACCGTGCGACGGCTGGGTGAGACCTTCTTCACCACGTCGTGGCCGCTGGACCCGAACATGCTGCACATGAAGGACATCCTCAACCCGCCGGACTTCCTGCTCGGGGAGATGGCCAACCTCTCCGGGCAGGCCGCCGATCCGTTCAAGATTCCGCCGGGCACACCAGCAGGGAACAACTGATGCTGGATCGACTGACTCGCGTTCAGCTGGCCATCTTCGCGGTGGTCACGGTGATCACGGTCGTCATCATGGCGATCTTCTACTTGCGGTTGCCGGCCGCGATGGGCCTCGGCACCTACCGGGTGACGGCCGACTTCGTCGCCGGCGGCGGGCTGTACAAAAACGCCAACGTCACCTATCGCGGGGTCGCGGTGGGCCGGGTCGACTCGGTGGGTCTCACGTCGGATGGCGTGAACGCGGTGATGCGGCTGAACAGCGGCACCAGCGTCCCGTCGAACGTCACCGCATCGGTGAAGAGCGTGTCGGCAATCGGTGAGCAGTACATCGACCTGGTGCCTCCCGCACACGCGGCGACGACCAAGCTGCACAACGGATCCCGCATCGATCGGGCCAACACCGCGATCAGTGTTGACATCGCGACACTGCTGCACCAGTCCGAGACGCTGGTCAACAGTGTCGCTGACACCCGGTTGCGTGAGTTGCTGCACGAAACGTTCAAGGCGTTCAACGGGTCCGGCCCGGAATTGGCCAGGCTGCTCGAATCGTCCCGGTTGCTGGTCGACAAGGCCAATGCGGACTTCCCGCAGACGTCCCAGCTGATCGATCAGGTTGGCCCCTTCCTGCAGTCGCAAATTCGCTCCGGCAACGACATCAGGGCGTTATCGGACGGGCTGGCGCGGTTCACTTCCGAGGTGCGGCAAGCTGATCCACAGTTGCGCACCCTGCTGACCGTGGTGCCGCCGGCAGTGGATCAGGCCAACACCGCGTTCTCCGGCATTCGTCCGTCGTTCCCGCTGTTGGCGGCAAATCTGGCCAACCTGGGCAGGGTCGGCGTGATCTATCACAAGTCGATCGAGCAGCTGTTGGTGGTGCTGCCGGCCCTGTTTGCCGCAATCATCACCTCTGCCAACGGCGAACCCCAGGACGAGGGCGCCAAGCTCGATTTCAAGATCAACATCGATCCACCGCCGTGCAACACCGGCTTCATTCCACCGCCGATGATCCGCACCCCGGCCGATGAGACGCTGCGGGAAATTCCGACCGACATGTACTGCAAGACGGCCCACAACGACCCGTCGACCGTCCGCGGCGCCCGCAACTACCCGTGCCAGGAATTCCCCGGCAAGCGCGCCCCCACTGTCGCGTTGTGTCGTGACCCGAAGGGATATGTGCCGATCGGCACCAACCCCTGGCGCGGACCGCCGATCCCGTACGACACCCCGATGACGAACGGGCTGAACATCTTGCCGCCCAACAAGTATCCATATATCCCGCCGGGCAACGATCCGGACCCGGGGACAGCGTATGCCCCAGGGTTTGTGCCGCCGGGCGTGATCGAAGGGCCGGGACCTGCGCCGCACCAGCCGTTCCCGACCCCGCCGCCGCCCAACACTGGCGGTACGGACGGACGGCAAGCGTGGATTCCGCCTGCGCCCTACCCGCCGCAAAACCCTCAGATACCGTTTCCCAAGGCCGTTCCCGCGCCGCCACCGCCGCTGGGACAGCCGGGGGCGCAATACCCGCCGCCCGAGAAACCGTGGGGTCCACCGCCCGGTCCGGTCCCGCAGGCCAACGGCACGGGCTATACCACCTACGACGAGAGCACCGGCGAGTTTGTCGACCCCTCCGGAGTCACGGGTATCTTTGCGGCTGGCAAGATGTCGAGTGCCGAGAACTGGGTGGACTTGATGAGTGATCCGAGGCAGACGTGACCGACGCGGAGCCGGCGGGACGAGCCGCGCGGCGGCGCGCTTCGCGACCGGCCGGGCCGCACGGCGGCGAAGCGGCAGCGACGACGGTCCGGGTCGAGACGGCGCCTGGGTCGGTCAAGGGGCCGAACACACCGGTCGGTCCGCCGCCCCGTCGGGCTGCAAACGCACGAAGGGTCGCTTGGATTGCGTTGGCAGCCAGTCTGATCGGAATCGCAGCGCTGATTGTCGGAGTTGGCTTCGAGGTGCACGATCAGCGTAAGACTGACGCCGAGGAGCTCCGGGCGCAGCGCTTCGTGGACACCGCCACGCAATTGGTCGTCAACATGTTCAGCTACAACCAGGACAACATCGACCAGAGCGTGGCCAGGTTCGTCGACAACACCAGCGGACCGCTGCGCGGCATGCTCAGCTCCAACAACAACGTCGAAAACATCAAAGCGTTGTTCCGTCACACCGATTCGACCTCGGAGGCCGTCATCAACGGCGCGGCCCTAGAGGGCATTGACAACGTCAGCGACAACGCGTCGGTGCTGGTGTCTATGCGAGTTACGGTGACCGACCGTGAAGGCGTCAACAAGCCGTCCGAAGCCTACCGAATGCGTGTCATCGTGCACGAGGACGAGAACGGTCGAATGACTGGTGATGACCTGAAGTATCCCAACGGAGGCAATTGATGCGATGGCTGATCGCCGCCGCAGTGAGCCTACTGACGACCGCCTTCGTCGGGTTATCAGCGGTGGCCGGCTGGTTCTATTGGGACCGGGTGCAGACGCGGGGCGAGGTAGCTGCCCGAGTGACGCTTCCGCCATTGGCCGCCAAAGAGATTCCGCAGGTGCTGGGCTACGACTACCAAACCGTTGAGCGCAGCTTGAACGACGTGTATCCACTGCTCACCCCCGCCTACCGCGAGGAATTCAAGAAGCAGGCGAACCAGGGCATCATCCCAGAGGCACGCAAGCGGGAAGTCGTCAGCCAGGTCAGTGTCGCCGGCACGGGAATCATGGTTGCCAAGCGCAACTCCGGATCAGTGATGGTCTTCATGAATCGCACCGTTACCGACAAGTCGAAGCAGCCGATCTACGAAGGCAGTCGATTGCGGGTGGATTATCAACGCGTCGACGGCAAGTGGCTGATCAATTACATCCAGCCGATTTAGAGCGCCGCACCGAGCTGCTCAGCGGCACTGCCCGATCTCGTTGCAGTCCAACGGATAACGGTCGACCGGATTGGGCAGCGGGCCTAGGAAAGCCAACGTGAACGGCGTCTTCGTCATACCGGGCGCAAGGCCGCAGACGTCGCTGTGAATGCTGGTGTGCGTGCCGGTCAGTGACACGTCGTCGAATGCATACGTGTCTGTCGTCGCCGCGGTGCTGCCGTCGGGGCAGGTGACGCCATTGGGCTTACTGACCTCAAAGGTCCACCGATCGCTGGCCAGTCGGGCTCGGCCGACGTAGGTGGCCATCTTCTCGGCCCGGGTGGTCGCTGCTCGCGGCGTCGTGCTGACCACATTCAGAGCGCAGAGGTCGGCGGCGATGACGGGGTCGGTGAAATCAGGGATGGCCCGCTGCCTCGAGGGCGCGTCGCAGAGTGCCGAGATCTTCCACGTTGCCCCGGACGCTCCTGCTTCGGTAAAGCTGTAGATGCCGTCCGGTGGCGGGCCCAGTGCTTGTGCGGGAGCCGATGCGCCCACGGCAACGAATGTCATGGCTGCGGCGGCAGTCAGGCCGCGGGAGATGATCGCCATCCGTCGAGTATCGCAGTGCCCCAATGGCCGCGCCATAAAATCAGTCGTTTGACGACTGACCAGCGGCCAGGGCGTCGAGAAATGCCCGGGCCCACCGGTCGACGTCGTGGGCCAGTACCTGCCGCCGCAGAGCCCGCATCCGGCGTCGGCCTTCGTCGTCGGATTGGTTGATCGCCGCCTCGATCGCATCCTTGACGCCCTCGAGGTCGTGCGGATTAACCAGGTAGGCCTGCGTGAGTTCGGCTGCGGCGCCGGTGAATTCGCTGAGCACCAGCGCGCCGCCGAGGTCGCTGCGGCACGCGACATACTCTTTGGCCACCAGGTTCATCCCGTCGCGTAGGGGCGTGACCAGCATGACGTCGCTGGCCACAAAGAAGGCGATGAGCTCGTCGCGGGGGACCGGGCGATGTAGGTAGTGCACCACCGGGCTGCCGACCTCGCCGTATTCGCCGTTGAGATGGCCGACGCGGCGCTCGATGTCCTCGCGCAGGTTCTGGTAGCTCTCGACCCGTTCGCGGCTGGGGGTGGCGAGCTGCACCAGCACCGTGTCGTCACCTTTGACGCGTCCTTCGGCGAGCAGCTCGCCAAGGGCTTTGAGCCTGACGTCGATGCCCTTGGTGTAGTCCAGGCGGTCCACGCCGAGCAGGATCTTGCGGGGGTCGCCGATCTCCGCGCGGATCTCCTTGGCCCGCCGGCGGATGTTGCGGTCGCGGGCTTTCTTGTCGAGCTCGGACGAGTCGATGGAGATCGGGAAAGCGCCGACTCGAACCGTACGGCCGTCGACGTCTACTTCACCGGTGCGAGATCGCACACCGATCGAAGCGCGGGAGGTGCTCGCCCCGATCAAACGCCGCGACAGAATCAGGAAGTTCTGCGCACCGCCGGTCAGATGGAATCCCACCAAGTCCGCGCCGAGCAAGCCTTCGACGATCTCGGTCCGCCAGGGCATCTGCATGAATAGCTCGACTGGCGGGAACGGGATGTGCAGAAAAAAACCGATCGTCAGATCGGGCCGCAGTTCGCGCAGCATTTTGGGGACCAGCTGCAGCTGATAGTCCTGCACCCAGACGGTCGCGCCCTCGGCGGCCGCGCGCGCCGTCGCCTCGGCGAATCGGCGATTGACGTCGACGTAGCGGTCCCACCATTCCCGGTGATAGATCGGCTTGACGATGACGTCGTGGTACAGCGGCCATAGCGAAGCGTTGGAGAAGCCTTCGTAATACTCCTCGACGTCCTCGGCCGACAGCCGCACCGGGTGCAGTTGGAGGTCTTCTTCGACGATGGGATCGTCGATGACGTCCACGTCGTCGTCGACCACTCCGGGCCAGCCGATCCAGGCGCCGCGACGGCGTCGTAGCAATGGCTCTAATGCGGTGACCAAGCCGCCCGGGCTGCGTTTCCAGTTCGTGGTGCCGTCGGGCAACCGCTCCATGTCGATCGGCAGCCGGTTGGCGACCACGACGAAGTCGGACACACCGGAAGCAGGGCTTTTCGTAGCCTTGCCTCCTGCGGGGGGCATTTACACCTCGATCTTCGCGGGCCCGATACCAAGCATGGACAGGAACACGCGGCACTCGTCGGCGTCGGTCGCGTAGGCCGCTACCACGCGCCTGGCCTGGCTGGCGGTGTCATCGGCCAAGGGCTCCACGTCATCGATTTCATGTGTGTCTGATTTGGCGGGCATGACATAACTGTAGGCGAAGTGCGTAATCAGGCGCATAGCGCGCCGCAACCCCCTGGTTAGAGCGTTACGGCCGGGCCGTAATGTGTAACTTCCCAACACTGTGCGAATGAGGTGGCCGATGTCAGACTCCAGCGAGTTGGTGGCGTACGAAACTCTCGACGAGGGCCGCATCGCGCGGATCTGGTTGAACCGGCCCGAGGCGCACAATGCGCAGAGCCGAGGCTTGCTGGTCCAGCTCGACGAGGCGTTCCTGCGTGCCGAGGCCGACGACGCCGTCCGGGTGGTGATCCTGGCCGCCCGCGGAAAGAACTTCTCCGCCGGCCACGACCTCGGCTCGGAGCTGGCGCTCGCGGAGCGCGCGCCCGGCGACGCGCAGCTGCCGAGCTTCCGGATCAACGGCGCCACTCGCGACGCGGTCGCGGAGAAGACCTATCTGCAGGAGTGGCACTACTTCTTCCAGAACACCTGCCGCTGGCGCGATCTGCGCAAGATCACGATCGCCCAGGTGCAGGGCAACGCGATTTCGGCCGGCCTGATGCTGATCTGGGCGTGTGACCTGATCGTCGCGGCCGACAACGCGAAATTCAGCGACGTGGTCGGCGTCCGGATGGGCATGCCCGGAGTCGAATATTACGCCCACCCTTGGGAATTCGGCCCACGCAAGGCCAAAGAGCTTCTGCTGACCGGTGATTCGCTGGACGCCGACGAAGCCTACCGGCTCGGCATGGTGACGAAGGTCTTTGCGGCCGACGAACTGGCCGACAAGACGCTGGAGTTCGCCCGTCGGATCGCCGAACGGCCAACGATGGCGGCGCTTTTGATCAAGGACTCGGTAAATGCCGCATCCGATGCGATGGGCTTCACCGAGGCGTTGCGGCACGCGTTCCACATCCATGAACTGGGCCACGCGCACTGGGCGGCGCACAACGAGAACCGCTACCCGGTAGGACTGCCGCCCGACGTCGAGGACTGGCGTAACGCGAAGCCGACGAAGATCGCCCGCAAGGACTCTCCCTAGCCGCAGCCGACCCGCCGGTGCGCGCATGGTTCGATAGCTAGAACCTGTTTCAGTTTCGGCGCCAAGGGGTCGGCATGCAGCTCTTGTTCGAAGACCGGACGTACCTGGTCACCGGTGGTGGCAGCGGGATCGGCAAGGGGGTTGCCGCCGGCTTGGTCGCCTCCGGCGCCTCGGTCATGATCGTCGGCCGCAATGCCGACCGACTCGCAGCGGCCGTCGAAGAGATCGGCGCGGGCAATGCCGGCGGCGGAGAGATCCGTTACGAACCCGCCGACGTCACCAACGAGGACGAGGTCACCCGCGCCGTCGAGGCCGCGACGGCCTGGCACGGCCGGCTGCACGGCGCGGTGCACTGCGCCGGCGGCTCGCTGACCATCGGTCCGCTCACCCAGATGGACTCCGACGCGTGGCGGCGCACGGTCGATCTCAACATCAACGGCAGCATGTATGTGCTCAAGCACTCGGCGCGCGAAATGGTCCGCGGGGGCGGCGGATCGTTTGTCGGTATCTCGTCGATCGCCGCCAGCAACACCCATCGTTGGTTCGGCGCCTACGGCGTCACCAAGGCCGGCCTCGACCACCTGATGCAGTTGGCCGCCGACGAACTCGGCCCGTCGTGGGTTCGGGTCAACAGCATCCGCCCCGGGCTGATTCGCACCGACATGGTCGCCCCGATCACCGACTCGCCGGAATTGTCGCAGGACTACGCGGCGTGCACGCCGCTGCCGCGGGTCGGCGAGGCCGAAGACATCGCCAACATGGCGATGTTCCTTCTCAGCGACGCCGCGAGCTGGGTCACCGGGCAGGTCATCAACGTCGACGGCGGGCACTTGCTGCGTCGCGGCCCGGACTTCACCGCGATGCTGGAGCCGGCGTTCGGCGCGGACGGTCTGCGCGGAGTCGTCTAGAAGCAGAGCCGTCTGAAACGTCTCCACTGACCGGGACAGTGCGACGCTGCCCGGCCGCAGCCGGTCCGCCATGAGAGTCGGCGCGGCTTCCTGATCCACCTCTCGAAAGGGGCGCGCGGGGGGCCGCGATGCCGCAGTAAAACCTCAGCGGCAATGCGGCAATTACTTATCCTGCTCAAAGAATTGGCCGACCAGAGCTGCCCGCTCAGGCGTCCAGTATCGGTGCGCGAACGTCGTGAGCTGCACAAATATGTCGTTGTGAAAAGTTACTAGTCGATATTGACAAAGAGCCAGTTGAGAGTAATTTCTTAACTTACTGGCCGGTAAAGCAACCGCCGGCTGAGTTGAGACAACGAAGTCTTGTGAGAATTAAGGGGCACAGAATGGACCGTTGTAACCCGTTGACTGCCGCGGCCATAGCTGGAGGTGGGCTGCTAGCCGCGGCGATCCTGCAGGCCGCCGTCGCCGTCGCCGCTCCCGGTGACGAGGCCTTCACCATCGGCGGCACCACCTTCGACCCCACGTTGGCGGCCGGTGGCGAGGGTTTCGACCCTGTCGGCTCGCTCAACATGGGTCCGCCGCTTTTGGCCCTCGGTGGCGGAAAGGCGCTCGGCATCATCGACCTGGCTCCGCAAAGCTTCGACGTGTACAGCGGCACCGGATCGAGTGCCACCGAGCTCGGCAGCATCGACACCAACGAAACCGTCACGAAGCTGTTGGGCCTGACCAACACGGAGTTCACCGTCGAAAGTGTCGACCCCGCAACGGGTGTGGACGCCTCGCAACTGCCGGCGGTGGGAACGGTCTACGACGCGTTCAACCTGGGCAACGGCTACGAGAACGTCTACACCGCAACCCCGGATGTCGGAACCACCAGCGGCTCCGTCACCGACACCCTGGTGACGCCGTTCGGCAACATCGACCTGAGTTCACTGTTCGGCGGCATGAACGCCGCCAATCCGCTGCAGCCGGGCGACGCCTTCACCGGCTTACAAGTCGGCGACAGCACCATCGGTGCCAACGCCTTCACGATCGGCACCACTACCTTCGACCCCACGTTGGCGGCCGGTGGCGAGGGTTTCGACCCCGTCTCCTCCCTCGCGAGCGCTCCGCCGCTGTTGAACCTCGGTGGCGGCCAACTGGTGTTCAGCCCGAGCTTTCCCGAAGTTCTGCCGACCCCCTTCGCTCCCCAAGCGTTCGACGTCTACAGCGGCACCGGATCCAGTGCCACCGAGATCGGCAGCATCAACACCGCTGAGGACGTGACGAACCTGTTGGGCCTGACCAATACGGAGTTCACCGTCCAAAGTGTGGACCCCGCAACGGGTGTGGACCCCTCGCAACTGCCGGCGGTGGGGACGGTCTATGACGCCTTCAACCTCGGCAACGGCTACGAGAACGTCTACACCGCGACCCCGGACGTCGGAACCACCAGCGGCACCGTCACCGACACCCTGGTAACGCCGTACGGCAACATCGACCTGAGTTCAATGTTCGCCGGCATCAACGCCGCGAACCCGCTCGACCCGGGTGACGCCTTCACTGGTCTGCAGGCCGGCGACAGCGCCATTGGTGCCGACGCCTTCACCATCGGCGGCTTCACCTTCGATCCGTTCACCGGGTCCGGCGATACGGCGACCGAGGGCTTCCACGTCGTCCCCTCGCTGTTCGGCGCGGCGCCGCTGTTGAACCTCGGCGGTGCCTCCGTCGGTCTTGGCGGCTCTGCGCCGATCGACTTTGCTCCGCAAGACTTCGACGTCTTCAGCGGCAGCGGGTCAAGCGCCACCGACCTGGGCACCATCACCACCGGCGTGAATGTGACGAACCTGCTGGGCCTGACCAACACCGAGTTCACGGTCACGGGTGTCGACCCCGCCACCGGTGTGGACGCCTCGGCGCTACCGGCAACCGGAACGGTCTATGACGCCTTGAACCTGGGCAACGGGTGGGAGAACGTCTACATCGCGATCCCGGACGTCGGAGGCACCGGCGGCTCCGTCACCGACACCCTGGTGACGCCGTTCGGTGACGTCGACTTGAGTTCGCTGTTCGACGGTTTCAACGCGGCGCTCCCGCTCGACCCGGGCGACGCATTCACCGGTCTTCTTGATGCGGGATCGTCGGCGGCCGTCGCCACGTTGGATCCGCTGGCGTTCCTAGGTTTGTGAGGTTTCACGGGCCGATCTGAGCCAGCAAAACCAAGTAGCCCAGGCCTCAGGGGCCTGGGCTACTTGGCGTCGGGACCGTCGGTGGCCTAAAGCGGCAGTTATGTGTCCCGCTCATGGGAATGAGCCCTTGCGGCCGCCGCCGCCCAGCGGAAAGCTGCTTTCTGTAACCCAACAACGTCGGAGGACACGATGGCTACCTGGGACACGATCGATCGATACGTCGTCATCTCGACGGACACCCATGCCGGAGCCGATATCGGCGATTACAAGCCGTATTTGCCCGCGGGGTTGCACGACGAGTTCGACGCGTGGGCCAAGACCTATGTCAGCCCGTTCGATGACCTGATCATTGCCACCGCCAGCCGGAACTGGGACAGCGATCTCCGGATCGCCGACATGGACGCCGACGGGGTGGCCGCCGAAGTCCTGCTGCCCAACACCGTTCCGCCGTTCTTTCCGACCACCCCCAACATCACCATCAGCCTGCCGCGCACCCGTGACGAGTTCGAGAAGCGTTGGGCAGGAGTGCAGGCCCATAATCGATGGCAGATCGACTTCTGCTCGCTGGCCCCGGTCCGTCGCCGCGGCCTGATTCAGATCTTCCCCAACGACGTTGACCACGCTCTGGACGAGATCCGTTGGGGCGCAGCGCAAGACTGCTTCGGCGGAGTGCTGGTGCCGCCGGTCTCGCCGGGCGACCCGAACGTCGCGCCGCTGTTCCACACGAGATACGAACCGCTCTGGGCGCTCTGCGAGGAGCTCGACCTCACCGTGGTCCAGCACGCGGGCGCCGGCAGCCCCGAGATGCCGATGGACCAGCCGGCCTCCAACGCGGTGCTGATCACCGAGATGGCGATGTGGGCCAACCGCACACTCGGGCATCTGATCCTGGCCGGAGTATTCGAGCGGCACCCGACGCTGCGGTTCGTGCCGACCGAGCAAGGCACGCTGTGGGTACCGGGTCAACTCGGCATGCTCGACGCGATGGTGCCCACGATGAAGTCCGAGGCAGGCAATCGCACCTACGGGATGTTCGGTGGGTCGTCGGTCGACGCTCTGACGCTGACGCCCAGCCAATACGCCCAGCGGAATTGTTACCTGGCCAGCGAATTGGCCCCGTTCGATTCAGGGATGATCGACTTCATGGGTCCCGAGCACATCATGTGGGGTAGCGACTATCCGCACGAAGAGGGCTTCACGCCGCATTCCAAGCTGGCCATCCGCTGGGCACTACACGACCAGTCCGAAGATGCCTGCCGAAAGATCCTGGGCGGCAACGCCGGTCGACTGTACCGATTCGACCTCGATGCGCTGGCGCCGATTGCCGCCAAGATCGGGCCCACGGTCGACGAGGTGCACACGCCGCTTGAGGACACCGGCTATCGGGCCCCCGCTGCGTTCGGCTACCGGCCGTTCGAGGGCGGGCTGGCACTCAAGCGGCTGGCTCCGGCGCGCAGCTAGCTCTCACGCGGGTGGATGAACACGCCCTCGGCCTCGACGGTGATGCCTTGTCCATCGGAAAGATGGCCGATAGCAAAGGTTTTGGCTCCGTCTGTCCGATCGACACGGGCTTCGGCGCGCAGCGGGCCGAGCGGTGTGCCCCGCAGATAACGGATGCGAAGGGTCCCGGTGTAGGCGGGCCTTCCCGGCTTGTGAGCAGTAGCGCCGAGGACATGATCGAGCACCATCGCGCACACGCCCCCATGCACATGCCCGGGCGGGCCCTCGTAGGCCGCGCCGAGGGTGAAGTCGCTCCAAACCAAGCCATCAGCTTCGTAATTGATCACCAGCGGAGGGGCGACCGGATTGCGGAGACCGATCATCACGTTGCCCCATGCCATCGGCTGACCGTCGCCAGACTGTCGCACACCAAACGAGCCGGGCATTAATGCAGCGCTCAATTCAGCAGTCGCGGAGTCGATCTTCTCCTTGACGGCGGCAAACGTCGCCGCGTCGGCTTGCGTTCTGATGGTGGCATCGATGAGGCGGCGCACCGCATCGGCCAACTCCCCGTCGGATACCACAGTCCAAGCGTGCGTCATGGCACGTCGCCCGACGCTGCTGTCTCCCGGCCAGTGGTCAGTTGCTGTAAGGACCCGTGGGCCGGGCTGTAACCTGGGCAAATGGCAGGCAGCGGTTCGAGCAAGCCGAATCTCGCGGCGACCAGCTGGGCGCTGCTCGGCATGCTGTCATACGAGTACGAGCTCTCCGGTTATGACATCCGAAAGTGGATCGACTGGAGCATGCGCTTCTACTACGGCAGCCCGGCCTACAGCCAGATCTACTCCGAACTCAAGAAGTTGGAGCAGCTGGGTCTGGTTACGTCTCGCGTCGAGAACACCGGGGGCACCCGCAATCGCAGGCTGTACAAGATCACTGAGACCGGGCTGGAGGCGGTCACCCAGTGGGCAAACGAGGCGCCGGTCGACCCGCCGACGCTCAAACATGGCCCGCTGCTTCGGGTTACGCTGGGGCATCTCACTAGTCCCGCGCGGTTGAAGGAGCTGCTTCAGGAGCATGTGGCCTACGCCGACGAGATGCACCGAAACGCGGCGAAGGACGCGCGTTGGGCCGGCGCAGACGCTTCCTGGGCGTACGCCCGTGTCGCATTGCAGTGGGCTGAGCGGTATTACGCCAATGAGAGAGAACTCGCCCTGCAGATGATCAAAGAACTCGATGAGGCGGAAGCCACGTTTCCTCGGGCGGGTGAGGGTGGAACCCCGAAGATTCCTTGGCCCGCACCGGAATACTGGTACGAAGTCGAAAAGAAGGCCGACGCCGCGGAACCGGACTGATCAGCTCGCCGCGGCGTCACGGGCGGCGATGTAGCCGTAGACCAGCCCCTGGGCGATGGTCGCGCCGGCACCGGGATAAGTGGTCCCGAACGCGTTGGCCGCGGTGTTGCCGATCGCGTACAAACCCTCGATGACAGTGCCGTCTTCGCGCAGCACCCGAGCCCGGTCATCGGCGCGCAGGCCGCCGCAGGTGCCCAGGTCGCTGAGGACCATCTGCACCGCATAAAACGGCCCGCGATCGAGGGCGCGGAGGTTGGGGTTCGGGGTGATGGTGGGGTCGCCGTAATAGCGGTCGTAGGCGCTGGCACCTCGGTGGAAGTCGGCGTCATGTCCCGCACGCGACATCTCGTTGAACCGCGTCATGGTCGCGGTGAACTGCGACCGGGGAACACCGATCTGCTCGGCAAGCTCAGTCAGGTCGTCCGACCGATGGGCGATCCCGGCCTCGTACCACGCCGGTGGAATCGGCATCCGCGGAAACAGTTCGCCGGCAAAGACATAGCTGTTGCGATACTTCTGGTCGAAGACAATCCACATCGACTCCACCGGATTGCCCGACCGCTCCCGCGCCAGCAGGCATTGGCCGAACGACATGTAATCGGTTGCCTCGTTGATGAATCGGGTGCCGTTCTGGTCGACGATCAGCGAACCGGGCAAGGATCGTTCGGCCAGCATGACCGACGGTGCCCTTCCCGGCAGCGGCGCCACAGCGGGAAACCACCAGGACTGGTCCATCAAATCGATTGCGGCACCTAGCTCTTGAGCGGCGTGGATCGCGTCACCGGTGTTGGTTTCGGCGCCCAGGCTCAGGTGTTCGCCGAGGGATTCGGATTGAAATTTCCACCGCATAGCCATGCTGTGATCGAACCCGCCGGCCGCCAACACCACGCCGCGCCGCGCGGTGACGGTAACCTGGCGCCCGTCGTGGCCCAGGATTGCGCCGGTGACCCGTCCGCCATCGGTGGTCAAGCGCTTCAATTCGGAGTCGGTCCAAATGGGGATACCCGCACGTAGAACACCGGCGAACAACCCGGCGGCCAACGCTTGGCCGCCCGCGACGTAACGCCGGCCAAGCAGCAGTCCGCCCACTCCCTGGGCGAGGCGCTTGGCGATGGTAGGTAAGCCTTTTCGCGGAATGCGGGCCACCAGGTTCATCCACCGGTAGTCGGCGGTGGTGGTAGGCATGGGGATCTTCACCTCCATGACACCGGGCCGCAGCCGAGTTCGGTGCTTGCCGAGGACCGCGGAGTTCAAGGGGCGGCATTCGCAGGTGCGGCCCGCGGCGGTTCCGCCCGCCGCCTCAGGGTGGTAGTCCGAATAGTCCTTGGCCCAGCTGAGTCGTATCGGGGTGGTGCGTTGCAGCAGCTCAACGGTTCCGGTCACGTTCCGTAGGTAGCCGGCGGATCGTTCGGCCGGGGCGGTATCGGCCACCACGGACTGTAGATACGTTTCGGCACGCTCCACGGTGTCGCCGGCGCCGTTCGCCGCGAGGATCGGGCTGGCCGGCAACCACAGGGCACCGCCGGAGCGGGCTGTCGAGCCGCCGACGTAGGACGACTTCTCCACGATGAGGACGCTCAATCCGCATTCCTGGGCTGCCAACGCCGCCGCCAGTCCCGTGCCCGAGCCCACGACGAGAAGGTCGACCACGGTGTCACAGACCGGTATGCCGGCAGGAATGGTGGCTGATTGAGCAGACGTCACAAAGATGACAGTAGGTCGCGGAATTGGCGTGGTGGGTGCATTTCCCTGCCAGCGGGACACTCGCCGCCATGAGCAGGCGGTCGGTTGTACAACAACGACATGACGTTGCAGCTCACTACTGACAAGGTTCGGCAGATCGAAGCCGGGGCGGCCCCGTCCAGATTCGCTCGCGGCTGGCACTGCTTGGGTCTGACCAAAGAGTTCGGCGACGGCAAGCCACATGCCGTCCACGCATTCGGGCAGAAGCTGGTGATATTCCGAAGTGGCGACGGCAAGATCAACGCGCTCGACGGATACTGCCGTCACATGGGCGGCGATCTCACCCAGGGCGAGGTGAAGGGAAATGAGATCGCATGCCCGTTCCACGATTGGCGCTGGGGCGGCGACGGCCGGTGCAAGCGTGTGCCCTATAGCAAGCGGGTGCCCAAACTGGCCCGCACCGCGAAGTGGAACACGCTGGAGCAGGACGGAATGTTGTTCGTGTGGAACGACCCGGAAGGCAATCCGCCGCCAGCCGAGGTGACCATTCCGCGGATCGAGGGTGCGACCAGTGACGAGTGGACCGAATGGCACTGGTACACAACGGTCGTCAAGGCAAACTGCCGTGAGATCGTCGACAACGTCGTAGACATGGCACATTTCTTCTACGTACACGGCTCGATGCCAACGCATTTCAAGAACATCTTCGAAGGCCACATCGCCACTCAATACATGAACAGCGGTGCCCGCCCGGACATACCCGACCCGGAGGGCCAGCCACGGATGCTCGGGACGACCTCGGTGGCGTCATATTTCGGACCATCGTTCATGATCGATGATCTGACGTACCACTTCGAGCGTGAAGATCAGAAGACCGTGCTGCTGAATTGCCACTACCCGATTGACGCCAATTCATTTGTGCTGCAGTACGGCATCATCGTCAAGAAGTCCGAGCACCTGCCCGAGGCGGCCGCGATGCAGACCGCCATCGCCCTGGGCGATTGGGTCAAGATGGGGTTCGAGCAGGACGTGGCTATCTGGAAGACCAAGGCGCGCATCGACAATCCGCTGCTGTGCGAGGAGGACGGCCCCGTGTATCAGCTGCGCCGCTGGTATCAGCAGTTCTACGTCGACATGTGCGACGTGACACCGGACATGACGGATCGCTTCGAATACGAGATCGATGTGACCCGCCCGCGCGAGGAGTGGCAGAAACAGATCGACGAAACCATCGCCGCGCGCGCCGCCGAAGCCAGCCTAGCCCGATGATTCGCACCGACGACCGACTGCTCGCCTCGCCTCCGGTCCCGGTGAGCTGCGCGCATTGTGGCGCGAAAGTGCTTGCCCGCAAGAGCAGCTGGCAACAGACCAGCGTCCAGTGGGATACCGACGCGACGGCCAGATGTCTGGAGCGACGGGATGCCCAGAATTTGGCCGCATGCTCTGGACGAGGTGTGTTCCTGGCCTGTTCGGCGTTAGCCGACTCGATTGTCGACGCGGTCCGTCACGGTGAGTTACCGGTAATCGACGAAACGACAGGACATCTCATGCCAGTTGGAAGGCACTGACGGGAGCCTCTTCCGGGTAGCTCGCCGGCCCGCCCAGGTCGTAGGCCGCGTTCAACGCCTGGATGAACTCGGGGTCGTGCAGCGGTTCACTGGGCGCGTCGAGCTTGACGCCCTTCTTGTTGACATCGTCGACCAGCATGTCGATGGCCCGCTCGATGGTCAGATCGTCGCCGCCGTCCATGTTCTTCTTCAGTTCGTCGTAGTCGGCGAACACCTCGGCCGACCAATGAACGAGGAACCGCAACGTGTCGGTGTGGTGGCGGGCGATCACGTGGTCGCCGTTCTTGAGCAGCCAGTGGTCGCGATCGTCGGGGTCGCCGGTGAACACCGTGTCGAACGCCAAGCCCGCCGGATGTTGTTGATCGAGAAGGCCGTTCGCCTCGCCGCGGTGCACCATCATTTCGTTCTGCACCACCACACCGCGGTTGTAGACCGGTGGCTTGAGTCGCTGCGGCGGCTTCAGCGGCCCATCCGGCCAGTAGGTGAAGCCGCTGTTCTCGTCCAGAGAAAACCACGTGATGACTTGAGCCATCTTGATCAGGTAGTCGCGGAACAGCCCCGACTTACCCATCACACTGGTGAGCCAGGTGGGGGCGTTCTCGTGGCGCACACCGCGGAAGCTCGGTGAGTCCAGGTGGCCGGGATCGCGGTTCGCGCACGGCCCGTTGATGTTGAACAGCATCAGCTGGGGTTTCGCGTACTCGGCGTTCCAGTAGCTCTTGGCCATTTCCACGAACCGTGCGTCGTAGAAGCAGTCGTGCAACTCGGGGTACAGCACGGTGCCGTAATTCGCCAGGTAGCCGCGGAATGTCGGAGTCAAAAACAAGTCGAGTGATGGTGTGAAGCCTTCGGGGAAGGCTCCGCTCATCGTCGCGATCAGCTCCTCCGGCGAGGCGAAATGCTGGGCGATGATCAGTCGCCACGGGCCCTTGCTGTGCACCACATCGAGCAACCGCTCGCGTTGGTCGTCGGTGTAGAGGTTGGCGACCTCGCGCGGTGGCGAGGCCGGCCGCAGGATCTCGGAAAGCTCCATCCGCCGCTCTTCAGTGAGCATCAGCCTTCTCCTTCTGCCAGTTCGCGGTCGGTGTGAGTGTGCGCGGCGTCATTGCGCCGTGGTTGCGCGGTGTCCGGTGATCGGGACGCCAAACCGCAGCGGGTTGGCGAACTTCGCCTGCAGCAGGGCTCCGATCTCGGCGATCGCGAGCCGACCACGTGCGGTCGTGTCAGACCGCATCAGAAACCCGTGGTACATGCCGGGATAGCGCGTGGTGGTGGTCTGTACGCCGGCATCGCGCAGCCGCACAGCGTAACGCTCACCCCAGTCCTGGATCGGATCGCAGGCCGCGGTCACCACGATCGCCGGTGGCAGGCCGGACAAGTCGGACGCGTAGGCCGGAACCAGGTACGGGTCGCGGGGCGCGCCGCCGTCGCCGTCGACGAGTCCGTGCATGTAGTCGATGTCGTCATGGGTGAGCATCGGTGCATCGGGCAGGCCGGTGATCGACGGAGCGGTCATGTCCCGATCCAGACCCGGGTACAGCAACACCTGCGCACAGATGGCCGGCCCGGCACGGTCGCGCGCGGCCAGCGCAACCGCCGCCGCCAGGGAGCCACCTGCGCTGTCGCCGACCACCGCAACACGAGCGGCATCGACATCGAGGCGATCGGCGTTTCGCGAGACCCACTCGGTCGCGGCGTAGGCGTCGTCGAACTGCGCGGGCTGCGGCGACTCCGGGGCCAGTCGGTAGTCGACGGCCACCACGGTGGCGCGCGACGCCGACGCCAGCGCCCGGGCCAGCGGTTCAAACGAGTGGTTAGACCCCATGACGAGTCCGCCCCCGTGGAAGTACACCAGTCCGGGGCTACCGGAATCACCGGTGGGACAGTAGATCCGGGCTGAAATCGGCCCGGCAGGCCCAGGGATGGTGGTGTCGGTGACCCTGGCCATCTCGGGCATATCGTGGGGCAGCGGCGCGGATTCGATCGCAGCCCGCAGTACCGCCAGGCCGCGTTGGCGCATCGGCGGGATTTCCCCGAATGACGCCACCCGCGCGGCGGCGTCCGGATCGAGTGCCGGAGCCGTCATCTCAATACCGGAAGTCGCTGCGCGGCAAGCACATTCGCCCGTTCCTCCATAGCTGCGGCAACGGATTGCTCGGTAAGCAAATAGAATCTCCCCTCGGCAGCCTGCTCGAACACCGTCTCGGCGGCCGCCAGCGGGTCCATGGCCGCAGCCTTGATTCGTAGCATCGCGGCGCGCTGCTCATCGGCCGCAGCGGCGTCGCCGGCATTCGGGTCGACTCCGCCCGCCGCTTCGAAGATGTTTGATACCACTGCGCCGGGAAGCACGGCCTGTATGTGGATGTGGTGGTCATGTCCGGCCGATTGAACATCCAGGTGCAGGCATTCGGTCAACGCGAGCACGGCGTGCTTGCTCATGATGTAGGGCGCCTGCAACTGAATTGCCCGCACTCCGCCAACCGACGACAGGTTCCACACCCAGGCCTGCTCGTCGGTGGCCATCATCTTGGGGAGAAACGCCCGCACGCCGAAAAAGACTCCGCTGACATTGATGTCGACGACGCGCCGCCAGTTGGGCACCGGGGTGTCCCACAGGTAGCCGAACTGTTCGACGCCGGCGTTGTTCACCAAAAGCCGGACCGGACCGACGTCGAGGTAGATACGGTCGGCGAGTTCCTGCACGGCGTCCGGGTCGGTCACGTCGCACTCGATGTCTTCCGCCGTGCCTCCCGCTGCACAAAGTTCGTCGCGCAGTGCGGCTATCGCGCCGGCGTCGATGTCGGCCAGGACCACGGTCATGCCCAGGCCGCTGGCGTATCGTGCCAATCCCGCGCCGACCCCGGCGCCGGCGCCCGTGATGACGGCGACGCCGCCGGAGAATGTTTCGCGTGCGCTCACGGACCCGTGGCGCTGTCGGCGGCAATCTCCGACAGCAGAACGGAGTTCGTGGCGTCGAGCACGACGTCCATCTCGGTGAACACCAGTCCGGTGGCCTCGCGCCGCGCGCCGACATTGACGACGCCGCTGGACACCGCGAACGGCACGAAGTTGGCGATTTGGTTGACCAGGATATAGAACCGCGCGTAGGTAACGTCACCATCGGTTCCGGTGCGGTGCACGTTGGTGGCGTGGTGGCGCAACGGGTATGGGCTCTGTCGACGATGATCGGACAGCCATTCCATCACCGCATCCCGTCCGTGCAGATCGGGTGACATCAAGTCTTCGAAGGGGCTGGCTCCCGAATCGCTGCGGGTCAAGTAGTGCACATCTTCGGCGTAGCTCGCCGCCAGTTCGTCGTAGTGCGCCTCGTCGTAGTGGTACCAGAAGCTGCCGATGAACTCCTGCAATTCCGGCAGCGTGATGTCGTTGCTCATGTCGGGCAGTCAACCCGGGTAAGGCGCTGACGACACCGCGGATGCCCGGTCAGTGGAACGCTGCGTTGCGTCACCCGGTGATCGGAGTACGCCTGACCCATGAGTGTCCCGCTGAGTAGACAGCCGGCCGCGCGGCTCAGCCGTCCGCTTCGATACTCGATGGCATGACCGCCGCCACGGAATCGATGTCGCCCGCCGGCCCCGCCGCTCCTGACCCCGACGAACTGCGGGACAACCTGCGTCAGGCTGACCCGGGCGTGCTGGTGGCAGTGCTGGCTCAGCTCACCGGCGACGGATCAGTGATCGACACGTACGCGCCCAAGATCTCGCACGTTCCCGATCCGCCCGAACGGGCCGGAGTCACCGACCCGGACACGTCCGAGGCGTTGGTGAGTGCCGTCATCGACGCGCTGGGCGCGCCGCGGCGCCCAGATGCGCTACCCGCCGACGACCGGAACTTCTTCGCCCGATTGCTGCCCGTGGCGCTGGGCTCAACTGTGGACGACGAGCAGGTGGACCTGCTCCTCGAGCAGGGCGGCTTCCAGCGGTCGCAACCGACGATGCCACGCACGGTGCCGATCCCACCCACGATGAGCATCGCGATCATCGGTGCGGGCATCGCCGGAATCAGCATGGCGCTGGCGGCCGCCGAGGAGGGCGTGACCTACGAAATCTTCGACCGCAACCCGGAAGTCGGCGGCACGTGGTACACCACCACTTACCCAGGCATCGGCGTCGACACCCCGTCGGCGTACTACTCACTGTCGCGCGAGGTGAACCCGGCTTGGAGTAGCTACTATCCGCAGGGCGCCGAATATCAGGCGTACCTGGTGGCACTGGCCGACAAGCACAAGCTGCGCGAGCACACCCGGTTCCGCACCGAGGTCGAGGCGCTGTGGTGGGACGAAGACCGCGACCAGTGGCAGATACATTCGGTCAATGCCGACGGGCAGCGCGACATCAACTTCGCCCGCGTCGTGGTCACTGCCGCCGGCTACCTCAATCGCCCGCGCCGGCCCGATATCACGGGCCGAGACACGTTCGCGGGCACCAGCATTCATTCGGCTGCGTGGGATTCGTCGCTGGACCTCACCGGCAAGAAGGTGGCGATCATCGGAGCCGGCTGCACCGCGGTGCAGATCGTCGACGCGTGCGTCGAGCAAGTCGAGCACCTGACGGTGTTCCAGCGGCAACCGCATTGGGTGGCTCCCCGTAAGCGTCTCAGCGACGATGTACCGGCGCATAAGCGCTACCTCGGAAGGCACCTGCCGTACTACGCGAAGTGGAATCGGCTGAAGTCCTATTGGGGCACTGCCGACAACAACTATCCGGTGATCCTGCAGGACCCGGAGTGGGCCAAGGACCACCTGTCCATCTCGGCGGCCAACGACGTGCTGCTGCAGATGTGCCTGGCGTACATCGAGCAGACTTTCGGCAAGGACACCGAGCTGGCCGAGAAGCTCACGCCGGACTTCGCACCGTACGGCAAGCGGATCGTTCGCGATCCGGGCGGCTACTACGCGGCGTTGACGCGCGATCACGTCGACGTGGAGGCCAGCGAACCCGCCGAGATCAACGCGAAAGGCATTGTCACCCAAGACGGTCGACAGATCGACCTCGACGTGATTGTCTACGCCACCGGCTACTACCTGGACTTCCTTTCCACTGTCGACATCCGCGGCCGGGACGGCAAGAAGCTGACCGACGAATGGGCTGACAGCCCGCGCGCCTACCGCGGCGGCACCGTGCCCGGTTTCCCCAACCTGTTCATCATGTCGGCGCCGAACTACAGCCCGGGTCACGGTGCGGGCGCGAACTTTTCGATGGAAGTGCTCGCGCACTACATCATCGAATGCCTGCAACTGATGGCCCTGCGCGCCGCGACGACGATCGAAGTCACCTGGCGAGCTTACGAGGACTACGTCGCCGAGATCGACGAGGCGATGAGCCGGACCGTGTGGTGCCACACACCGAATGCGCACACCTACTACCGGTCGGGATCGGGCCGGGTGGTGGTGGCCACGCCCTATCGGCTCGTCGACGTCTGGCGTCAGCATCGGGCGCCGGTCGAACAGGACTTCACCCTGCGATGAGCCAATTGCTCAGCGGTAAAACAGCTTTGGTCACCGGCAGCAGCCGCGGCATCGGGCGCGCGATCGCCCAGCGACTCGCCGCGGAGGGTGCGACCGTCGCGGTGACCGCGCGCGCTTACCAGCCGTCGCAGTCGACTCGGGCCGGGGCCAGCTCGGCGATACCTGGCACCATCGACGAGACCATTGCGCTGATCGAGGAGGCTGGCGGATCGGCATTCGGGGTGACCGCCGACCTCGACGACGCGCAGGCGCGCGGCGGCCTGGTCGACGCCGTGGTGCGTCGCACCGGCCGTATCGACATTTTGGTCAACAACGCAGGATTCGCCGACTATGCCCTGATCGAGGACATGACGCTGGAGACGTTCGACCGGACCGTCGAACACTATCTTCGGACGCCGTTTGTGCTCACGAAAGCGGCTGTGCCGCATATGCGCAGCCAAGGTGGCGGGTGGATCGTCAACATCGGGTCGGTCACCGGTGTGGCGCCGGCTCGGCCGTACCGTGACTACAACAAGACCGCCGGCGACGTGATCTACGCATCGTGCAAAGCCGCGCTGCATCGCTTCACCCAAGGCGTGGCGGCGGAGTTACTCGACGCCAACGTCGCCGTGAACTGCGTCGGCCCGTCGACGGCCATCCGCACACCTGGTGCGGCGCAGCTGATTCCAGATAGTTTTCCAACTGAACCGGTGGAGTACCTCGCCGAGACCGTGCTCGCGATGTGCCAGCTGCCCGCCGCCGAACGCACCGGCCTGGTGGCGTTCAGCCTGCACTACCCGTGGTCGCAGCGGCTTCCGGTGCGCAGCCTCGACGGCAAGTCCGAGCTGCCGGCACTCGAACCACCGGCTGTTGCTAATCCGAACATTCAGCCTGCGGGTCTCTGACCGAGGTTGACGTCAAGATCGCGTCGTCGCAGTGACAGAAGCTGTGGCACACCCGATCCCGAACGATTACGTCCGGGCATTCCGGATCGAACCATCTATCCACCACCGCCCAGTGGATGGGATGCATCAGGTAGGGGCCCATCAGCCCGTCGAGGTCGTGGAATTCCTGCTCGAACACGTGCGTCCATGGCGACGTTCCGATCGCATCATCGACACGGCTCAGCTGCCACGCCTTGATGGCCGGTATGTAGTGGGGCATCGCGGACAGCTCGGCTTCAAAATGTGCGAGGGTGGCTGCGTCGGTCGCCGGTAATACGCGCAACAACAAGGCACGGTAGACGGTGCCCGGCTCGTCGTCGGTGCGCGTCGGAGTACCAGGGTAAGTGGCGCCGTTAACTCTGGTGATTCCGTTGTCCTGGAGCGCAGTAGCGAAATCGTCTGCGGCCGCGAGCCATTGGCGTCGAGACTCGAAACTCAAGCGGACCAGGACATCGCCGCCGTTGCGCGATCCCGGCAGCGTCGGCTCGACGAGCCGGTGGTGTGCGTCGGTGGCTTCGGCCGCTATACGTACGGCCGCCAGTACGCGGTCCCGATCTTCGTCGGCGACGTCGATGAGCCTGGTGACGCTATACATCGCAGAGGCCCTCGACGTCGTCGGCCGCGGCGGCGAAAGACCGGGACCGCTCCGAGACCAGTTCGCCGATGCGGGACCACCATTCGCCCAGCGCCGGGTCCGGCCGGCCCTGCCACGTCATCTCCCACCATGCCTGGACGTTGGGCAGCGTCCAGGTGACGGTGACAACGTTGGCCAGATCATCGGACCAGATCGGGGGACTGACGAGGACGTCGCACAATGTCATGCCGCGTGAGCGGGCACCGGGTGCGTACTCGGCAAGGTAGGTGTCGACGAATGTCTTGGCGCAGCCGGGCTTGGTCACCACCCTGTCGATCACGAACACCGGGCCGTCAGCCATGGCTGAGTACTTGCGACAGACCCGAACACGCCTGCCGTCGGGCTTCGTGTGCGATGTCGAGCATCGGCATCGTCATAAACCCGTGCACACCCCCGTCGAAAGGGCAGCGCATCGTGACGACACCCGCAGCTTCGAGCGCATCGGCGTAGGCGTTGCCCTCATCACGTAGGGGATCGTGACCGGCGGTGACGATGACGGCGGGCGGCAGCCCGGCCAGATTGGTCCGTAGCGGCGAGGCGTACGGATGTTCCCGATCGGCAGGCACCGGAACGTACTGGTCCCAATACCATTGCAGCGCCGGCTTCGGATTGTAGAAACCCTTGCCGAACAAGCGATATGACTCATTGTCGAAGTCGGCGGCGATCACCGGGTAGATCAGCATCTGCGCAGCGATCGAAGGTCCGCCGCGGTCTCGCGCCATCACTGCGGTGACGGCGGCGAGGTTGCCTCCTGCGCTGTCCCCACCCACCACTACGCGGCGTGCATCGCCGCCGATGGCGTTCGCGTTGTGCGCCGCCCATTGGGCGACCGCGTAGACGTCCTCGGCTGCGTCAGGCCACCGATTCTCGGGCGCCCGCCGGTAGGCCACCGAAATAACAATGGCGGGATTACGATTGGCGATATCGCGGCACAGGCCGTCGTGGCTATCGAGGTCGCAGAACACGAATCCGCCGCCGTGGGCATACACGGCGATCGGCAGCCCCTCGCCGACGGGCCGATACACCCGGACCGCGATGTCGCCGTCGGGCCCTGGAATGGTCTGGTCGCAAACCTCGGCCA
>DATNFI010000162.1:0-48789 GCA_035606475.1 Mycobacterium sp.
CGCGACACCGTGGTCCAGCCCGGCACCCAGCTACTCGGCGGCACCCGCATCGGCGGGCGGTGCACGATCGGACCCGACACCACGCTGACCGACGTCACCGTCGGCGACGGCGCGTCGGTGATCCGCACCCATGGCGTCGAGGCCGCGATCGGCGACGGCGCGGTCGTCGGGCCGTTCACCTACCTTCGGCCCGGTACCTCGTTGGGCGCCGACGGCAAGCTGGGCGCCTTTGTCGAGACCAAGAACTCCACCATCGGCACCGGAACCAAGGTGCCGCACCTGACCTACGTCGGGGACGCCGACATCGGCGAGCACAGCAACATCGGCGCGTCCAGCGTCTTCGTCAACTACGACGGCACATCCAAGCAACGCACGACGATCGGCTCGCACGTCCGCACCGGATCCGACACCATGTTCGTCGCGCCGGTCACCGTCGGCGACGGCGCCTACACCGGAGCCGGCACAGTGGTGCGCGAGGATGTGCCGCCCGGTGCGCTCGCGGTCTCCGGCGGTCAGCAGCGCAATATCGAGGGCTGGGTCGCGCGCAAAAGGCCGGGCAGCGCCGCGGCCCAGGCCGCCGAGCAGGCCCGCGCCGGCGACGATAAGTCAACGTCGACGCCGAAAGAGACCACCTAGTATTTGTATGGCAGTCATATCCGACGCAGTAAGGGCGACACGTGAGCTACGACTGGACCGATAACCGCAAGAACCTGATGCTCTTCTCCGGCCGCGCGCATCCTGAGCTGGCCGAACAGGTCGCCAAGGAGCTGGACACCCACGTCACCGCGCAGACGGCCCGCGAGTTCGCCAACGGCGAGATCTTCGTCCGCTTCAACGAGTCGGTGCGTGGCTGCGACGCGTTCGTCCTGCAGTCGGCGCCGGCGCCGGTGAACGACTGGCTGATGGAATCGCTGATCATGATCGACGCCCTCAAGCGGGGCAGCGCCAAGCGGATCACCGCGGTCCTGCCGTTCTATCCCTATGCCCGTCAGGACAAGAAACACCGTGGGCGCGAACCGATTTCGGCCCGGCTGGTCGCCGATCTGCTCAAGACCGCCGGCGCCGACCGGATCGTGACCGTGGACCTGCACACCGATCAGATCCAGGGCTTCTTCGACGGGCCCGTCGACCACATGCGCGGGCAGAACCTGCTGACCGGCTACATCAGGGACAACTACCCGGACGGCAACATGGTCGTGGTCTCCCCCGACTCGGGCCGCGTGCGCATCGCCGAGAAATGGGCGGACGCACTGGGCGGCGTGCCACTGGCCTTCATCCACAAGACCCGCGACCCGCGGGTGCCCAACCAGGTGGTCTCCAACCGCGTGGTCGGCGAGGTGCAGGGGAAGACCTGCGTGCTGATCGACGACATGATCGATACCGGTGGCACCATCGCGGGTGCGGTGAAGCTGCTGCACGACGACGGTGCCAAGGACGTGATCATCGCGGCCACGCACGGCGTGCTGTCCCACCCGGCCGCCGAGCGGTTGGCGGCATGCGGTGCCCGCGAGATCATCGTGACCAACACGCTGCCGATCGGCGAGGAGAAGCGGTTCCCGCAACTGACCGTATTGTCCATCGCCCCGCTGCTGGCCAGCACAATTCGCGCGGTGTTCGAAAATGGTTCGGTCACAGGGCTTTTCGACGGGGACGCCTAGATGGGCTCTGAACCGGTGCAAGCTGTCATCTACCACAATCCCCGGTGCAGCACGTCACGCAAGACCCTGGAGTTGTTGCAGGACAACGGTATCGAGCCCGACGTGGTCGAGTACTTGAAGACCCCGCCGTCGCGCGCGGAGCTGGTGAAGATGATCCGCGCCGCCGGCATCGACGTGCGGGCCGCGGTGCGTAAGCGTGAGCCGCTGTACGCGGAGCTCGACCTGGCCGATGCGAGCGACGATCAACTGCTCGACGCGATGGCCGAACACCCCATCCTGATCGAGCGACCGTTTGTCGTCACACCGAAAGGTACGCGGCTGGCTCGTCCGGTCGACGCGGTCCGCGAGATCCTGTGAGGCCGCTGGTGCGAGTCGCCGCGACGCTGACGGCCCTGACCGTGTCAGTCGTCGGGTGTGGGCCGAAAAGCCCTGACTACCAGTCGATCTGGTCGACCACTCCGACAACCACCAGCGCCGCACCCACCGAGAAACCGGTGCCGTTTTCGCAGTACCTGGAAAGCAGCGGGGTGTCCGGTTCGCCGGTCGCGCCCGACCAAGTGGCCGAGCTGACCATTTCGATCCCGATCCCCGCAGGCTGGCAGAAGGTCAACCGGGTGAACATCCCGCAGACCACGGAATTGATCGCCAAGGCCGACAGCTTCCCCAACGCCATGCTGATGGTCTTCAAACTGGGCGGGGAACTCAACGCGAAAGAGTTGGTCAAGCACGGCAACGACGATGCCCGGCTCGCGCAGAACTTCAAACAGCTCGAATCGTCCAACGCCGACTTCCATGGCTTCCCGTCGTCGATGATCGAAGGCAGCTACAACCTCGGCGATCAACGGCTGCACACCATCAACCGGATCGTGATCGCGCACGGCACCGGCGAAGACCCGGACAACTACCTGATCCAGCTCGCGGTCACCAGCCTGGCCGACAAGGCCGTCGATGACGCGGCCGACGTCGAGGCCATCATCCGCGGCTTCACCGTCGCCGCCAAGTAACTCCCGCCGCACTACTGTGTCTTCCATGACGTCGTGGACCGCCGCCGACCTGCCCTCGTTCGCCGGACGCACCGCGATCGTCACCGGGGCCAACAGTGGACTGGGCGCGGTGACGGCCCGCGAGCTGACCCGGGTCGGCGCGCAGGTGATCCTGGCCGTGCGCAACACCGGCAAGGGTGAATCCGCCGCCCGGGAGATGACCGGAGATGTCGAGGTGCGCCGGCTCGACCTGCAGGATCTGGCGTCGGTGCGGCAATTCGCCGACGCCGTGGACAGCGTCGACATCCTGGTGAACAACGCCGGCATCATGGCCGTCCCCCACGCCGTCACCGCGGACGGTTTCGAAAGCCAGATCGGCACCAACCACCTCGGCCACTTCGCGCTGACCAACCTGCTGCTGCCCAAGGTCACCGACCGGGTGGTCACCGTGTCGTCGTTGATGCACTACATGGGCTACATCAGCCTGCGGGATCTGAACTGGACCTCGCGGCCGTATTCGGCGTGGCTGGCCTACGGCCAGTCCAAACTCGCCAACCTGCTGTTCACCAGCGAGCTGCAACGCCGGCTGCAGGCGGCGGGCTCGCAGGTGCGGGCGGTGGCGGCCCATCCCGGCTACTCCCACACCAATCTGCAGGGGCATTCCGGCCACAAACTCGGTGACGCGCTGATGTCGGTCGGCAACCGGTTGGCCACCGACGCAGACTTCGGCGCCCGGCAGACGCTGTACGCCATTTCCCAGGATGTCCCAGGTAACAGCTTCATCGGCCCGGCGTTCGGCATGTTCGGACGCAGCAAGCCGGTGGGCCGCAGCCCGCTGGCCAAACGCGATGCGACGGCGGGCGCGCTCTGGGAGCTGTCCGAACGGCTGACAGACACCAGATTTCCGCTCTGAGCCGCTGATGCGCTAGCCTGACCAGGCGTCACGGCGAGGGTGGCTCTGTGCGAGCCGCCGTTATCGACGGGGACCGACTCTCAGTCGCGATCCTGGCCGTGCCAGAAACCTGACCCAGGAGCGACATCATGGCCCGATCTGCCAACAAACTTGCCGTCCAGGTGCGGACCGAGACCGGCAAGGGCGCGTCCCGCCGGGCGCGTCGCGAGGGCTGGATCCCGGCCGTTCTGTACGGCCACGGCGCCGACCCGCAGCACCTGGCGCTGCCCGGCCACGACTTCGCCGCGGTCCTGCGTCACTCCGGCACCAACGCGGTGCTCACCCTCGACATCGAGGGCAAGGAGCAGTTGGCGCTGACCAAGGCGCTCGACATCCACCCGATCCGGCGCTCCATCACGCACGCCGACCTGCTGGTGGTTCGCCGTGGCGAGAAGGTGACCGTCGAGGTCAACGTCGAGATCGTCGGCGACGCGGTCCCCGGCACGCTGGTCACCCAGGAGACCAACACGATCCTGATCGAGGCCGACGCAATGTCGATCCCGCAGTCGCTGACCGTGTCGATCGAGGGTGCCGAGCCAGGCACCCAGTTCACCGCCGGAGCGATCCCGCTGCCGGCGGGCGTCAACCTGATCGCCGACCCGGACAGCCTGGTCGTCAACGTGGTGGTCGCTCCGACCGAGGCGGACCTGGAGAGCGAAGGCGCCGGCGAGGCAGCCGAGGGCGAAGCGCCGGCCGCCGAAGACGCCGAAGGCGAGGGCGAGGGCGAGGCGTCCGAAGCCGAGTCCGAATCCGAATAAGCCGTGGCCGGCCCACATTTGGTGGTGGGTCTGGGCAACCCCGGACCGAACTATGCCCAGACGCGGCACAATCTCGGGTTCATGGTTGCCGACCGGCTCGCCGCTCGGCTGGGCTCGAACTTCAAAGTGCACAAGCGTTCCGGCGCAGAGATCGTCACCGGCCGACTTGGCGGTCATTCGATCGTGTTGGCCAAACCGCGCTGCTACATGAACGAGTCCGGCCGCCAGGTGGGTCCGCTCGCGAAGTTCTACTCGGTGCCGGCCGCTGACGTCGTGATCATCCACGACGAACTCGACATCGACTTCGGTCAGATCCGGCTGAAGCTCGGCGGCGGCGAAGGTGGCCACAACGGCCTGCGTTCGGTGGCAAACGCGCTCGGCACCAAGGACTTTCAGCGGGTCCGGATCGGAGTCGGCCGTCCGCCCGGACGCAAAGACCCGGCGGCATTCGTGCTGGAGAACTTCAACGCCACCGAACGTACCGAGGTGCCGACGATCTGCGAGCAGGCCGCCGACGCCACCGAGCTGCTGATCGAACTCGGCCTCGAGCCGGCCCAAAACCGGGTGCACGCCTGGTAACTCGGCGCATACCGGTTCAGCCGTAAAGATCGCAACAAGGAATCGGTGGTTCCCGATCACGTGGCATCCAACCAGCTCGAAAACTCAACCGCGGCAACCTGGTCGCGTCGCGACCAGCCATGCCACCGGACGTGAACATCGATGTAAAGATCTCATTAACAAGGACTCACACAAGAGGTCTTGAGTCCGGTTGCTCGGCCATATCGCCTGCTGCCGTGTTATGCGCAGGAACCTCGAAGAGCGGCGCACACACCGAGCTCCGCACTCAGGCCACCGGCGCGTAGAAGCTTCCCCGACCGAAGGCCGACCCGGTTCCCAAATAGGCTTTGCCGGTTGCACTTTCGCGGATTCGAGAAAGCGATATCTCCGGATCGGCCGACACGATTGTCTCGGTGTCAAACAATTTCTCTCACAACAAAATTCCATGCTGGGTGAACGCCATTTATCGCGTGCGTTACACGAGGGGAACGTACTACGAACATGGCGACCGCACGATCGCACCGAGACACACGGCAGCGCCGCCGAGTACAACGCAGACATCTTGCCGCTCAGGTATCGAGATGTGCCTGACTGCCCCAGTTAGATCGCATCGACGATCTGCCATGTCACCGGAGGTGAACAATCGTGGATTTCGCGTTCCTGCCGCCGGAGATCAATTCCGGGCGAATGTATTCCGGACCCGGAGCCGCACCGATGCTTGCCGCCGCGGCAGCCTGGGATGACCTGGCAGCCGAATTGAGTTCGACGGCAGCGGCTTACGCGTCGACGGTCTCCGGCTTGACCGGCGGGACGTGGCAGGGTCCGTCGTCGGAGTCCATGGCGGCTTCGGCCGGCACCTACGTCGACTGGATGCACACGACCTCCGCGCAAGCCGAGGAGACGGCCGCCCAGGCCAAGGCCGCGATCGCGGCGTACGAGGGCGCCTTCGCGGCAACGGTGCCCCCACCGGTGATCGAGGCCAATCGCGCGCTGCTGGCGATGCTGGTCGCGACAAACATCCTGGGCCAGAACACTCCGGCGATCGCCGCAACCGAGACCCATTACATGGAGATGTGGGCGCAGGACGCGACCGCGATGTATGGCTACGCCGGTTCCGCGGCAAGCGCCTCGGTGTTGACGCCGTTCGCCGAGCCGCCCCAGACCACCAACCCGGCGGGCACCGCGCAGCAATCGGCGGCCGCCGCCCAGGCCGGCACCTCCGGTGCGTCGAACATCGGCACGGAGATAACGCAATTCATCAACTCATTGCCGACCGCGTTGCAGAACCTGGCCAGCGGGCTGGTGCAATCGCCGACCACCGGATCGGCGAATCTGTTGTCGGGACTCTCGCTGCCCCAGTTGGCCTCCTTGACACTGCCTGCCGGACTGCAGACAGACCTGACGAACTGGAACACGATCTTCTCCGCGCTCACCGGTCCGTATTCGCTGCAGGGCTGGACGTCGATTCCCGGTGGTCCGTTCCTGTCGTTCGGCCAGGCGTACTCGTGGGGGCAGAACGGGCAGGCCGCCGCCGCGTTCATGGCCGGTCCGAAGCCGATCAGCGGGGCCCTGGCGCCGCTGGCCGGCGAGCTCGGGCCGCACCTGACGTCGGCCGGGTATGGCGCCGCGCCGGTGTCGGGGTCGATGGGCCGCGCGATGCTGGTCGGAAATATGTCGGTGCCGCAGGGGTGGACGCAGGCGGCGCCGGAGATCCGCAACGTCGCACAGGCGCTGTCCACCGAATTGGCAAGCGCCCCAGAGGCAGCACTCGCGGGCAGCGACGGAGAGATCTTCGGCCAGATGGCGTTGTCGAGCCTTGCCGGACGGGCCGTCGCCGCGAGTGCAACCGGCTCGATCGGCGGTGCCCCGATCGCGTCGTCACTGGGCGGGGTTGTCACCGAGGCGGACCCCGCGGCGGCCACCATTTTCGTGATCCCGGCGTTCGAAGACTGACAGGGCAGGGGTTTTCGACATGTTCTATGCAGCGTTTCCACCAGAAATCAACTCGGGCCGGATGTACACCGGCGCGGGATCGGACCCGTTGTTGGCCGCCGCGGCCGCGTGGGGCGAGGTCGCCAACGAATTGCAGCAGGCAGCGGCCTCCTACTCGGCGGTGATCTCATCCCTGACCAGCGGACCGTGGTTGGGGCCGACGTCACTGAGCATGGCGGCCGCGGTTGCCCCGTATCTGACCTGGATGCAGGCCACCGCGACGCAGGCCGCCGAGACCGCGGGCCAGGCCACCGCGGCAGCCAGCGCCTACGAGACGGCCTTTGCGTCACATGTGCCGCCGGCTGAAATCGCGGCCAACCGGGTCCATTTGGCCCAACTCGCCGCGACCAACATCATCGGGCAGAACAATGCGGCGATCGCCGCCACCGAGGCCCAATACGGCGAGATGTGGGCGCAGGACGCCCTGGCGATGGATACCTACGCCGCCTCCTCGGCCGCCGCCTCCAAGCTGACGCCCTACACCGAACCGCCGCCGACCACCAACGACGCAGGTACCGCGGCGCAATCGGCGGCGGTGGCTCAAGCGGCTGCCAGTCAGGCTGGATCCAGCGCTCAAACAGTCTCGGCCGCAACGACATACACCGGCTCGCCGTTGCTGCAATGGCTGGCCAATCTGAGCACGGACTACACCAGCACGCTCAATGGCCTACTGAACAGTATGTTCGGCTCGTCCGGCGCGTCGACGTACTCGGCGCTGTTCTCGGCGGTGAAAGCCCCGCTCGGGTTCGCCACGCAGTTCAACGACATCGGCTTGCTCACCAACTTCCCGGTATCGCAGTTCCTCAAATTCAGTCCGTCCCCCGGCTTCGGGCTGCCGCCGAAAGCGGGCCTGGGGGGCGGGCTTCTCGGCCCGTGGTACGGCCGAGGATGGCTGACCGGCTCCGTCTCGGCGAGCATGGGAGACACCGGCACGCTGGTCGGGAAGTTGTCCGTCCCGCCGGCGTGGGCCGCGGCCACCCCGACGATCAGGACGGCGGCCGCGGCGTTATCCGCCGCCGGGACGGAGGCCGTGCCGGCGGCGGCGCTTGGCGAGGTCGGGTTGTTCAGCTCGATGTCGATGGCCGGGATGCTCGGCAGCGCGATAGGTGCTGGCGCTCCAACTATCGCTTCCGCCAACGGCGTTCGTGGTCGCATCACTCCGCTGAAAGACCTGAAGGATTCCAGCGGTAAGCATTCTCCGGAGCAGCTCAGACGGATGGTCGCACAGATTTCGGAGAAGCCCGAAAGCGTGCAGCATCACCATGTCGATCAAGAGGGGCTGGACAGTCTGCTCGAGCAACTGGCCAAGGTGCCCGGGGTCCATGCCGTACATCTATCCAAGGGCGGCATTACGAAAGCCGTGCCGTCTGAACACCTTTAGATAAAGGAGGTTGCTCATGAAGAAGATACTCATGGCAGTGGGCGTGTGCACCGCGATCGCTCTGGCGGCACCGGCGTACAGCGATCCACCCGACGTTGCCGGCGACGACGCGGGCTTCCTCGGGGCTCTGCGACAAGTCGGCATTCACTTTCCCAACCCGGACGGAGCGGTCGGCGCCGGAAAATCCGTCTGCGGATGCCTGAACAGCGGCGAATCCGGGCTGGAACTCGTCCACGATGTGAAGGCCCGAAATCCGGGTTTCAATATGGAAGACGCATCTGATTTCGCGATGATCTCCGCGAAATTCTACTGCCCGCACCAACTTTCGAAGAGCTGAGCCGCTACTCCTTCGCGCTGGCTCGCTGCCGGTAGCTCGACGGGGTTTCGCCGCAGAACTTGGTGAACGCGCGGGTGAATGCGCTCAAACTGTCGAAACCGACTGCGCTGGCGGTCTTTTGCACCGACTGGCCGGGGCTGACCAGCAACGCCATCGCTCTCAACATGCGGGCATGCAGCAGGTAGGTCCGCCACGACATGCCGACGGCGATGTCGAATTGACGCCGCAGCGTCCGCTCGGATACCGCGACCGCGCGGCTCACCTCGGCGGCGGTCACGTGAGACAGATGCGCCTTCGTGTAATCCATTGCGGCAGCGACCATCGCGTTGTCGGCGGTAGGCAGGCTCAGCGGCGCCTCGTGGTCGAGCGCCTCGAACACCAGGTGGCCGAGCGTCTGGAAGAAGCCGTCCGACACCGGATCACTGTCCGGGCGCCCGATCGGCCAGCGCAGCGCGTAGATCATCATCTGGCGGATCAGCGGCGACACCACGACGATCCGTGCGCGGCTGTCGACGGCGGGCAGCAGATCCGGGTCGAACATCACCGCGACGCTGCGGACGTCGGGGGTCATGGTGGCCTGGTGTTCCAGGCCCACCGGAATCCAGGCGGCCTGCTGCGGCGGAAGAAGATAGTGCGCGCTCGCCGTCTCGACCTCGACCACCCCACCGATCGCGTATTGGATCTGATGCAGGTCGTGCGAGTGCCATCCGGTGATCAGTTGGCTGCCTTCGTAGAGATAGCTGCCGGCGCGCGCCCGCCCGCCGCGGCGCAACTCGACGAGGTTGGCCGATGGCGATGCCTCATTGTCCGTTTTGGACAAAAAACTGGCCGAAGATGCGGAGACGGTCATCGGCGTCCAGAGTAATAAGTAAAGGCATGGATGCAATGGGTACGGACGACCTGATCCTGGTCAGCATCGACGACCACGTCGTGGAGCCGCCGGACATGTTCCTGCGCCACGTGCCGGCGAAGTACCAGGACGAGGCGCCGATCGTCGTGACTGACGCTCACGGCGTCGACCAGTGGATGTACCAGGGCCGCCCGCAGGGCGTCAGCGGCCTCAACGCGGTGGTGTCGTGGCCGCCCGAGGAGTGGGGCCGCGACCCGGCGGGCTTCGCGGAGATGCGTCCCGGCGTCTACGACGTGCACGAGCGGGTCCGGGACATGAACCGCAACGGCATCCTGGCGTCGATGTGCTTCCCGACCTTCACCGGCTTCTCCGCCCGCCACCTCAACATGACCCGCGAAGACGTCACGCTGGTGATGGTGTCGGCCTACAACGACTGGCACATCGACGAATGGGCGGGCTCCTACCCGGACCGCTTCATTCCGATCGCGATTCTGCCGACCTGGACTCCCGAGGGCATGTGTGCCGAGATCCGCCGCGTGGCGGCCAAGGGCTGTCGCGCGGTGACGATGCCGGAACTGCCACATCTGGAAGGACTTCCGAGCTATCACGACGACGAGTACTGGGGCCCGGTATTTCGCACCCTGTCCGAGGAGAACGTGGTGATGTGCCTGCACATCGGCACCGGCTTCGGGGCGATCAGCATGGCGCCCAACGCGCCGATCGACAACATGATCATCCTGGCCACCCAGGTTTCGGCAATGTGCGCACAGGATCTGCTGTGGGGCCCGGCGATGCGCAACTACCCGGACCTGAAATTCGCCTTCTCCGAAGGCGGAATCGGTTGGATCCCTTTCTATCTCGACCGCAGCGATCGCCACTACACGAACCAGAAGTGGCTGCGCCGCGACTTCGGCTCGCAACTGCCCAGCGACGTGTTCCGTGAGCACTCGCTGGCCTGCTACGTCACCGACAAAACCTCGCTGAAGCTCCGTCACGAGATCGGCATCGACATCATCGCCTGGGAGTGCGACTACCCGCACTCCGACTGCTTCTGGCCGGATGCCCCCGAACAGGTGATGGCCGAACTACGCGGCGCCGGGGCCGACGACAGCGACATCGACAAGATCACCTGGCGCAACGCCTGCAATTTCTTCGGCTGGGACCCGTTCAAGCGCACGCCGCGTGAGCAGGCGACCGTAAAGGCGTTACGCGCCAAGGGCGCCGACGTCGACGTGTCCATCCGGCCACGCAAGGAATGGGCGCGGCTCTACGCGCAGAAGCAGCTTGCTACTCGATGAGGTACGTCATCGCGACAGGTCCGCGAGCGCCTGATGGGCGGCGTTGTAGCCCGGCGTAAAGGTGATCCCCGGTCCGCCATGGCAGCCCGCCCCGCCAAGGTAAAGACCGTCGATCGGGACCGGCATGTCGATGAAGCCCTTGGGTCCAGGCCGGTTGGGCCCCATCAGGTCTGGATGCAACAAGCCGTGGCAGAAGTCGCCCGAGGGAGCGGCGAACATGGTCTGCATGTGGTACGGCGCAAACGTGATGTGCCGTATCTGGATGTCGCGGAAGTTGGGAGCGAAACGAGTGATCTTGTCGATGACCTTCTCCGCCATCACGTTTTTGAGCTGGCCGTGTAGGTCGCGGCTGGATTCCACCGGGAACGCGTAGGCGAAGGCGCTCGCGGCGTGCTTCCCCGGAGGCGCCATTGCGGGGTCATGGACGGACGGGATCTGCATGCCCATCGACGGGTTGTCGGGAATGATGCCGCGCCGGCACTCCTCCCATTGGCGTTGCTGTTCCTCGGGTGAGCCGAAGATGCCGATCGACCCTTGCATGCCGGGTTCGTTGAGAAAGTCATAGGGCGGGGCGAATTCCGGCAGTCCGTCGAGCGCGAAATGGATCTGCACAAACGACGCCCGATGGTCGCGTCCGCTGAGTCGGGTGACAAGCTCGGCCGGCAGCTGCTCGGCCCCGACCATGTCGATCAAGGTCAGATCGGGCGACAGGTTGGAAACGACCACGGGCGCAGTGATTTCCGAACCGTCCTTCAGACGCACACCGGTCACGGAGGAGTTCTCGGTGAGGATCTTGTCGACCTTCGCGCGATACCTGATCTCTCCCCCGTGCGAGACGAACAGCTCGTGTAGGTGTTGGCACAGTGCGCCGATTCCCCCTTCGAGCTTCGTCATCATTGCGGTGCCCTCGTTCGGGACGGCCAGCGCGAACGCCAAACATGTTGCGCTGCCCGGGGTATAGGGCCCGCGGTAAGTCGAGTTGATCGCGAGGAAGGCGAGCATTCCCCGCAGCACTGCGTGCTTGTCCTTGTCGGGCAGGAAGCGGTCGATGGCATCCATCGCCGACCCGAACAGCACCTCGTGAATGGCTTTACGCTCGAATTCGTTTGCCGCGCAGGCGTACATCTCATCCAGCGTCTTGGGCAACGTGCATACCTCGAAGCGGTCGAGTGCCTTCGCCGGACCCTGGCTCCAGCCGATCATCTCGGCCATGCCGGTAACGGCTTCGGCGCCGAGCTTCTCGGCGAGGTGGGTCATCAGCTGCATCGGGTCGCGGTAGAAGATCATCGGCTCTTCGCCGTTGTCGCCGAGGTTGACCGACTGAACCTCGGCGTCGACGGTGGGCAACGTGTCGAGCCCGAGCTCTTTGGTGATCTGGGGGGCGGTGGGAAACTGCACGGAACCGGCTATCTCGTAATGAAATCCGTCGATCAACTCGACCGTGGCCGCCATCCCGCCGCTGTAGGTGTTCGCCTCCAGACACAGCGTCCGCATGCCGGCGCGCTGCAGAACCGCCGCCGCGGTCAACCCGTTGTGCCCGGCTCCGACCACGATTGCGTCATAGTCCGTCATCACCCATGCTCCTTATCCACGACGCGGGTCAGGACCGCCTCACCGGCCCTCGCGGGTAATATATGTCAGTACTGACTTAATTGGAAGTGTGGTGGGATGCCAGCTATGAGTGAGCGGCCGAACCTGCACACGTTGCGCCGGACCAAGACGCGCGAGGCGCTGCGGCAGGCCGCCTTGAAGCGATTCGCCAGCGAGGGCTTCGGCAACGTCACCGTCGAACAGCTCGCCCAGGAAGCCGGTGTCACCGAACGCACGTTCTTTCGGCACTTCCCCAGCAAGGAAGCGGTGCTGTTTCAGGATTACGACACGCAGGTGGAGTGGCTGGCCGATGCGCTTGCGCGGCGCCCGCCCGCCGAGTCGCTGTTCGACGCCGTGAAGGCCAGCATCGAAAGCTTCCCGCACGACCTCGAGGTGGTACGACAGGCGGCGCTGGCCCGTGCCGAGTTGATCACCGGTGACCAGATCGCCAGCCACCTTCGCGTGGTGCAGTCGTCATTCGCCGCGGTGCTCACCGACTTCGTCAAGCAGCGCTATCCCGATGTGCCGAACGCGGACCTTGTCGCCGCGGTCGCCGGCGCCACCGTGGCGGCCGCGCTGGTCGTCGCCGTCGAGACGTGGGGCCGCAACGGCTGCCGTGAGGATTTGAGCGAAATCACCGCCACGACATTGGGACTCGTGCGCGCGGGGCTTGGGCCCCTGGCTTGACCGCGAGCTTAGGTAACCAGCGTGACGGAGTTCGCGCGGCGCAGCTTGCCCGACGACGTCTTCGGGATCGTGCCGGGGCCGAGCACCACGACGTTGCGCGGCCGCACATCGACTTCGGTCACAACCTCGTGGGCCACCTGGTGTTCGATGCGCCGCACCTCGACCGGGTCCTGCCAGGAGTTGGATTCCACAGCGACGGCGAAGGTTTCGCGCGAGTGGCCGGCGTCCAGCCGGACCGCGACGGCGCAGCCGATGCGCACGCCCTCGACCCGGCCCGCGGCCCGCTCGATGTCGGTCGGGTAGATGTTGCGGCCGGCCATGATGATGACGTCCTTGACGCGGCCGCAGACCACCACGTGGCCGTTCTCCATCAGGTAGCCCAGGTCGCCGGTGTCATACCAGCCGCTTTCGTCCTGCGCGGGCAGGAATCCGCCCATCGTGAGGTAGCCGGGCGTCACGCATTCGCCGCGCAACTCGATGACGCCGACGCCACGAGCGGGCATCACGTTGCCGTTCTCGTCGACGACGCGGGCCTCGAGGTCCTTCAGCAACGGACCGAGCGACGCCAGCCGCCGGGTGTTGCCCTTGCTGGCCGGGACGGCGCGGCGCAGCGCGGCCAGCAGATCGGCGTCGACCTCGTCGACCACCAGGCCGGCGTTGCACTCCGAGAACGACACGGCCAGCGTCGTCTCCGCCATGCCGTACGCGGGGAGGATCGCCGACGGCTTCAGCCCGAAGGCCTTACCCGCGTCCAGCAGGTCCTCGACGTCGGCGGGGTCGACGGGCTCGGCGCCCGACAACGCGAACCGCAGCGTCGACAGGTCGTACTGACCGGGCTCGGCCTGCTTGCGCAGCCGCTTGGCGAACAGCGCGTAGGCGAAGTTGGGCGCCGCGGTCATGGTGCCCTGGTACTTGTCGATGAGCTTGGCCCACAGCAGCGTGTCGCGCAGGAAGTCCATCGGCGTGACCTTGACCAGCTCGGCGCCGAAGTACATCGGGATGGTCAGGAAGCCGACCATGCCCATGTCGTGGAAGCAGGGCAGCCAGCTGACCATGACGTCCTTGTCGACGTCGTATTGGGCCCCGATGAACATGGCCTCGGCGTTGGAGTAGATGTTGCGGTGCGTGATCTGGACGGCCTTGGGCGAGCCGGTCGAGCCGGACGTCAGCTGCATCAGCGCCAGGTCGTCTTCGTCGGTCTCGACCGGGTCGATCGGCTCGGCCTCGAGCAGGTCACCGATCTTGAGCACCTTGATGCCCTTTTCCTCGAGCACCGGAATGGCGACCAGGAACGGCTCGGAGACGATGACGGCGCTGGCCTCGATCATCGCGATCACGTTCATGGTGTCCTCGGCCCAGACGGCGAGGTCGGTACGCGGCGTCGGCTGGTGCAGCATCGTCAGGCTGGCACCGCGCATCCACAGCGCCTGCGCGGTCGGCGCGATCTCCACCGGGTAACCGGCCAGCACGCCGACGGCGTCACCGGGTCCGATGCCCGCGGCGGCGAGTCCGCCGGCGACGCGGCGGGCGCGCTCGTGCACCTCGAGCCAGGTGTGTCGGACGGGCTCGTGCGGCTCGCCGGTAACCATGCCCCGCGAACTCTCATGAGCGTTGCGGAACATGTTGTCGGTAAACCTGCTCACGATTGCCTCCTCGGTTCCGGCGCCATCGCCCAGCCCTTAATGTTGCTCCTGCTCAAGCACACTTTGGGATAGCCGCGCGCCCACAATTGGGCAGCGATTTCATCTCGAATCGGTGGTGACGCGATAACCGTGCGCACCGTCGCAAAGCCGCTGACGGCACGCCCGCCGGTGGGGATGGCGGGCGAAGAAACCAGGCTCGTTGCTTGACCGGAAATTGTCACCGTCGAATATCTTAAACTCCTCTTAAGTAACTGCCAAACTGTGTGGCGAAATCGGCGATTTTCACGCATCCTCGCCGGATGCGGTCATTCAGTCGCCGGAGGCCGGCGTGGGCACCACCCGGGCGCCATGCACGGGACCGCTGGCGACCCGCACCGTCCGACAGACACCGGCCCCCGAAAGCTCGGTGCCCACATCGACGGCCGAGGACGCTGAGCGGCACAAAAACGCACACGTGGGCCCCGACCCCGACACGATGCCGGCCAGCGCGCCGGCCTCGACACCGGCCCGCAGCACCCGGCGCAGGGGCGCGCTCAGGCTCACCGCGGCCGCTTGCAACTCATTGCCCAGCAGGGGCGCCAATTGCTCCGGGTCACCGGCCGCCAGGGCGGCCAGCACCGGGCCGGCCTCGTCGAGGCGCGGCGGCTCGCCCACCTCACGCAGCCGATCCAACTCGCGAAAAACCTTTGGGGTGGCCAGTCCACCCTTGGCGAACGCCAACACCCAGTGAAAAGTGTTGCGGGCCAATACAGTTGCCAGCTCTTCGCCGCGACCGGTGCCCAGTGCGGTACCGCCGTGCAACGCGAACGGCACGTCGCTACCCAGCTTGGCGGCCAACGTGTGCAGATCGCGGCGGGGCACACCGAGTTCCCACAGCGCGTTGAGCGCGACGAGCACGGCCGCCGCGTCCGCGCTGCCGCCGCCCATTCCGCCGGCCACCGGGATGCTCTTGTCGATCACGATCTCCACGTCCGGTGTGCGACCGACGTGCTCGCCCATCAGCTCGGCTGCCCGCCAGGCCAGATTGCGCTCGTCGAGGGGAAGCTGGCCGGCTCCCTCGCCGGTGATCTCCAGCGAGAGCACATCGGCGCTGCGCACGGTGACCTCGTCTACCAGCGAAACGGCGTGAAACACGGTCGTCAGATCGTGATAGCCGGTCGACATCAGATCCCCGACGGCCAGATAGAGGTTGATTTTCCCGGGCGTCCGAACCGTCACCGCCCCAGTGGGCACCCACTCGGCTGCGGTGCTCCCGTCCATCGGCACCGGACGAGACTATCGCCCGCTGGTCAGCTCGCGGACGTTTGCCGCCGAGCTCGACCCCGCGGGGCTACCTCGCCCGTGTCGCCCAGGTCGCTGGAACGTTGATAAAGCCGGACGAACTCGTCGACGGTCAGTGTCTCGCCGCGGCGGGCCGGGTCGATACTCGCGGCCAGCAGGCGGCTTGCCGATTCGTTGCCCGAACCGGCCCACTCGATGAACGCGTTGCGAGATGTCTTGCGCCGCTGCGCAAATGCGATGTCGATGAGCTTGAAGACGTTCTGGCGGAATTTTGCGTCGATCGGCCACGGCGGGTTGGTGTGGCGGTCGATGCGGACCAGTCCGGAGTAGACCCGCGGGATCGGCCAGAAGACGGTCGGCGACACCGTGCCGTGCCGGCGAACCTGCCCGTGGAAACGGACTTTGACGCTGGGCACGCCGTACTCCTTGCCGCCCGGTTCGGCGCCGAGCCGCTCGGCGACCTCGGCCTGCACCATCACCATTACCGTTCGCAGCGTTGGGAATTCGGCGAGCAGGTGCAGAATGGCCGGCACCGCGACGTTGTAGGGCAGATTCGCGACCACCGCTGTCGGCGGGGAAGCGAGATCGCCCGGGCCGATGGACAGCACGTCGCGGTTGATCACCGCCAGCCGCTGACTCGCACTGGGCGCGTGCTCGGTCACGGTCTGCGGCAGCCGCTCGGCCAGCACCGGGTCGATCTCGACCGCGCTCACCGTGCAACCGCGGTCCAGCAGCGCCAGGGTGAGTGAGCCGAGGCCGGGCCCGACTTCCAGCACGTGGTCGTTGCGATTGACGCCGGACGCGGTGACGATCCGGCGCACGGTGTTGGCGTCGTGGACAAAGTTCTGCCCCAACGATTTACGCGGGCGGAGTTCGAGTTCCTTGGCTAGCCGTCGGATTTCGGTTCGCCCAAGCAACTGGATGGTCAGCGGGCACCCGCTCGTCCGCTGCAGACCGGCCATGCTCCCCAGCCCTGACGGGCGCGGGTCACTTCGGCCACGGCGATCTGCTCTTCGCGGCTGGCCAGGTCGGCGCGCGGGGCAAACCGCAAGCCGCCGTTACGCTCCCAGGTGTTCTGGTCGAACTGGACGCCGCCGTAGTAGCCGTTTCCGGTGTTGATCGCCCAGTTGCCGCCGGCCTCGCAGCGCGAAATGGCGTCCCAGATTTCACCGTTGCCGACATTGGGCACTTCGGTGCCCGGCTTGGTGCCGACGCGCACGACCGCCTCACGGGCGGGTGCGATGACGTGGCTGGCGACCGGCAGGCGGCCGGTCTCGACGCCGTTGACCTTGGACACCGCGTAGGTCATGTCCTGGCTGCCGGCGGCGCCCTTGTCTTCGACGACCTCTTTGCTCATGTTCAGCTGCGGGTCTTCGATCCGGCGCCGCGGCGGGTCCAGCGGAACCCGCTCGGTGATCTTCTCAATCCGGTTGCGGGTCACCTGGACGTGCATGCCGTCGATCACCGGCGCGCCCGCGCCGGGCATGACCTGGTCGCTCTGCTCCAGCGGCACCCCGAGGCCGGCCAGCAGATCGCCGACCCGCGCCGCGGCCAAGTGGACGTTGCGTACCTGGCCGGCGTCGTCGAGTTCGACGGTCTTCGCGCTGACCACCGGCAGGGCCATGCCGGCCAGCGGGACACGGCTGCCACGCGAGGCGGCCGCCGGCGCGGTGTCGGACATCGCCAGCTGAGCCAGGGCCTCGTCGACCGTGGAGGCCGTCGTCCACACCTGCTTGGTGTTCTGGCCGTCCAGCGAGATCTGCAGCGGTCGGCTGCGGCGCAGCACGATGTTGGCGGCGTTGTGGACCTTCTCACCGGCGGCCGGGTACAGGTCGTCGCGATCGCTGACCTGGAACCCGTTCTCGGTGATGATGTCGATCACCCGCGACTTCATCGTCGCCACGGTCATGGCGTTGCCATCGACGCTCAGCGTCACGGTCTTGTAGTCGGCAACGGCGACCGCGCCGGCGAAGGCCAAGACCAGCAAAAGGCCAGCGACAAGGAAGCGCAGAGCCGGAGAGGGAGCCTGATGGAGTTTCGTAATAACGTTCAACGCGCGCGTATCCCCGACCTCAACAACAACTTGTGTAACAAAGGAAAAGGGGCCACTTTGGGCCCCCCGTTCGATCACAAGACGGTAACGACATTCCCTGACTAAGGCAACTCGGCCCCGGCCCCATTAACCGACTATTAACCCTCGTCCGGCAACCGATAGGCCCGTCGCGCGTTGCCAGTGGTGAGCTCGGCCAGCTCTTCGGCGGGCCGCCCGAGCAGCTCCGCCAGCGCCCGCACGGTGTAGGGAAGGCAGTACGGCTCGTTCGGCGCGCCGCGGTACGGATGCGGGGTCAGATAGGGCGCGTCGGTCTCCACCAGCAGTTGCGTCGTCGGGACCAGCGGAACGGCTTCGCGAAGCTCGCGGGCGTTGGTGAAACTCACCGTCCCGGACAGGCTGACCAGCCAGCCGGCGTCGGCGCAGGCGCGGGCCAACTCCGGGCCGGACGAGAAGCAGTGGAAGATGACGGTCTCCGGGGCGCCCTCGGCGCGCAGCACGTCGAGCACCCCGGCGTCGGCGTCCCGGTTGTGGATCATCAGCGGCTTGCCGGTCCGCTTGGCCAGGTCGATGTGCCAGGCGAAGGCTTCCCGCTGCACGGCCGGGTCGGCGCAGCCGTCGAGTTTCCCGGGCCAGTACAGGTCCATGCCGGTCTCGCCGATCGCCACCACCCGCCGGTGCGCGGCCAGCCGCTCGATCTCGGCGCGGGCGTCGTCGGTCAGCGCGTCGGCGCGGGTGGGATGTAGTGCCACCGCGGCATAGACGCGGGAATCCCAGTCGGCGGCCTGGGTCGCCCAGTGTGCCGACGCCAAATCGTCGGCGATGGTGATCACCGTCGTCACCCCGACGGCTTCCGCACGGTCGACGATGGCGTGCACGTCGTCGGCATCGCTCGCGCCGCATGCATCCAGGTGGGTGTGCGCATCGATCAGCGGGCCCAGTCGCGGCGGGGCGGGCGGCGGCGGACGTTTGGAGCTCACGCGCACACCATAGGGTGCATCTTGATGAAGCCGTACTACGTCACCACCGCGATCACCTACCCGAACGGCGACCCGCACGTCGGGCACGCCTACGAGTACATCGCCACCGACGCGATCGCCCGGTTCAAGCGGCTCGACGGCTACGACGTCCGCTTCCTGACCGGCACCGACGAGCATGGCCTCAAGATGGTCGAGACCGCGGCCGCGGAAGGCATTCCGACCGCCGAGCTGGCCAAGCGGAATTCCGATGTGTTCCAGCGGCTGCAGAACAGCCTGAACATCTCCTTCGACCGTTTCATCCGCACCACCGACGCCGACCACCACGAGGCGTCCAAAGACATCTGGCGACGGATGACGGCGGCAGGTGATATCTACCTGGACAGCTACCAGGGCTGGTATTCGGTGCGCGACGAGCGGTTCTTCGTCGAGTCCGAGACCGCGGAGGTCGACGGCACCCGGATCGCCCTCGAGACCGGCACCCCGGTGACCTGGACCGAGGAGCAGACCTACTTCTTCCGGCTTTCGGCGTACACCGAGAAGTTGTTGGCGCACTACGACTCTCATCCGGATTTCATCGCACCCGAGGTGCGGCGCAACGAGGTGGTCAGCTTCGTCTCCGGCGGCCTGCGTGACCTGTCCATCTCTCGCACATCGTTCGACTGGGGGGTGAAAGTCCCCGACCATCCGGACCACGTGATGTATGTCTGGGTGGACGCGCTGACCAACTACCTGACCGGCGTCGGCTACCCGGACACCGAATCCGAACTGTTCCAACGCTATTGGCCGGCCGATCTGCATATGATCGGCAAGGACATCATCCGATTCCACACCGTCTATTGGCCCGCCTTCCTGATGTCGGCCGGAATCGAGCTGCCCCGAAGGGTTTTCGCGCACGGCTTTCTGCTGAACAAGGGCGAGAAGATGAGCAAGTCGGTCGGCAACATCGTCGACCCGAATACGCTGATCGACACGTTCGGCACTGACCAGGTGCGCTACTTCCTGCTGCGCGAGGTCCCGTTCGGCCAGGACGGCAGCTACAGCGAAGACGCGATCATCACGCGGATCAACTCCGACCTGGCCAACGAACTCGGCAACCTGGCCCAGCGGTCGCTGTCGATGATCGCCAAGAATCTCGACGGCGTTGTCCCGACGCCCGGTGAATTCAGCGCCGACGACACCGAGCTGCTGACCCTGGCCGACGGCCTACTCGAGCGGGTGCGGACCGAATTCGACAACCAGGCAATGCATCTGGCGCTGGAAGCGATCTGGCTGATGCTGGGCGCGGCGAACCGGTACTTTTCGGCGCAGGAGCCGTGGGTGTTGCGCAAGAGCGACGCGCAAGCCGACCAGGCACGCTTTGCGACCGTGCTCTACACGACGTGCGAGGCCGTGCGGATCGCGGCGCTGCTGGTTCAGCCGGTGATGCCCGATTCGGCGGGCAAGCTGCTCGACCTGCTCGGCCAGTCGCCGGAACAACGCGACTTCACCGCGATCGGGAACCGGCTCGAGCCCGGCACTGTGCTGCCGGCACCCACCGGCGTCTTTCCGCGCTACCAGGTCGACTAGATCATTGCGCCGACTGTGCCGGTTATAAAGGGAATATTGCATTTTCGCATTTAAAACCGGCACAGTCGACGTCAGTGGGCAGCCAACAGCTCACTGTTCAGGTCAACCGCACTCGCACTGTCACCCGGCCGGTCTCGTCGCGATGGGCGACGGCGTGTCCGGTGCGCTCGATTCCGTCGAGCGTCAACGACATTGGCGCGCCGTCGCCGAGGAAGTTGCGCCACCACGTCTTGGCGTCGGGCATATTCGCGACGATCTCGATCTCGTCACCGTCGCGGCGGAAAGCCACCGGCATGCTGATCGTCCGACCCGAGCGGCGTCCAGTGTAAGTGATCAACGTGACGTTGCGGCGCAACGTCTTCCCCAGGCGAGGAGATGCCGCGAGCGCCGCGACGGGTGCATTGAACAGCGGAGCGGCCCGCATGATGAGGCGGGTGACATTGACCATGATCGTTGACCTTTCACATCAGTAGCGTCGCGCACAACGACGCGACCGCCAGACCCTGTAGAACCGCCCTGCCCGTGATGACTGCGTCCCAGTTTCGTTGCAGCGCACGGGCATCCGTAGCAGGCGCGGGTTGATCGGCCGCCGTGGTGAGTTGACGGTTGATCGGTGCGCTCACCCGCAGGTAGACCACCAGCCACACCACCAACAGCAGGACGGCGACGCCCGCCGCGCCGGCCGGCGCCCAGCGGCCCGCCGCGGCGGCGAGTCCCGCGCTGACCGCGGCGCCCACCAAGCCGATGATCCCGGGCAGCGGCATCCGCCGATCGCCGTAACGGTGGATATTGCCCATCACCGCGAGCAGCGCCCGGTCGTCGACCCGAGCCAACGCGGGCCGTTGCACCATCGCGCAGAAGACGTCGGTGCCGTAGACCACCGCGGTGCCCAGCACCGCGATCACGGCGAACAGCTTGGCGACCATCACACCCCTCCTCGAGCCAGGTGTTAGCGACGCTAACCCTCGGACCGTCGCGTGTCAATAGCGGCGCTATTATTTGTATCGGCGCTAACATAGCCGGTATGGCCATCGAGGAGCGTCGGGCACGCGAGCGCGCCGCGCGCCGGCGATTGATTACCGCCACGGCGCGCAAGCTCGCCGAAGAGGAGGGCTGGGACGCCGTCACCACCCGTCGGTTGTCCGCGGAAATCGAGTACAGCCAGCCCGTCCTCTACAAGCACTTCGCCGGCATGGAGGGCATCGTCGCGTCGGTCGCCGTTCAGGGGTTCGCCGAGCTCGGCGACGCGCTGGCCGCGGCCCGTGCCGAAGCCACCGACGGCCGCGCCGCCCTGACTCGAGTTGCCCACGCGTTCATCGGGTTTGCCCGCGACAACCCCGCGTTGTTCGACGCGATGTTCACCCGGGCGACCACCCTGCCGTTCGCCGCCGACGACACGCCCTCCGAGCTGAACGACGCGTTCGAAGAGCTGCGCGCGGCGGTCGACATGGTCGCCGGCGACCGCGACCCAGACACCTTGGCCGAAGTGGTGTGGGCCGCGCTGCACGGGCTGATCACCCTCGACCGCGGCGGCCGGTTGCGCCCTGACTATCGCGACGCCCGAATCGACATCCTGGTCAGCGCCATCTGCGGGAGTACGTGAGCCTGGTCACACGCCGTCACAACGACGGGCGTAGCGGTGTCTTGAGGGCAGTACAACCCCCGAGAACAGGAGATACCCATGACTGCCCAGCGCACTCATATCGTCGTGATCGGCGGCGGATACGCCGGCACGCTGGCCGCCAACCACCTGCGGCTCAACGCCGACGTCGACGTCACCGTGGTGAACCCGCGGCCGATGTTCGTCCAGCGGATCCGCCTGCATCAGATGGTTGCCGGCAGTGGCGACGCGGCCGTCGACTACGGGACCCTGCTCGGCGAGGGTGTCCGTCTGGTGGTCGACAACGCCGAGCGGATCGACACCATCGCGGGCGCCGTCGAGCTGACGTCCGGCACGGTGCTGGACTACGACTACCTGATCTACGCGGTCGGCAGCACCGGCGCCGTCCCCGCCGCGGTGCCCGGTGCACGCGAATTCGCCTATCCGATAGCCGAATTCGAGCAGGCCGAACGGCTCCGCGATGCGCTCGACGAGTTGCACCCCGACGCGCCGGTCACCGTGGTCGGCGCCGGGCTGACCGGCATCGAAACCGCATCCGAGCTGGCCGAGCAAGGCCGGCAGGTGCACCTGGTCTGCGGTGGGCTGCTGGGCCCGTCGCTGAGCCGGCCCGGCCGCCGTTCGGTGGCCAAGTGGCTGCGCCGCCTGGGCGTGACCGTGCTGGAGACCCCGACGGTCAGCGCGGTCCATTCCAACGGCGTGGTGCTTGACGACGGGGCCGTACTGCGCAGCGCGCTGACGATCTGGACGGCGGGCTTCGGGATACCGGAGCTGGCCGCCCGCAGCGGGCTGCCCACTGACGCCTCAGGCCGGTTGCTCACCGATGAGACACTGACCTGCGTGGACGATCCCCGCATCGTGGCGGCCGGTGACGCCGCCGCGCCGTCCGGCCAGCCGCTGCGGATGAGCTGCCAGGCCGCCATCCCGCTGGGCGCGCAGGCCGCCAACACGGTGCTCAGCCGCATCGCCGGCACGCCGGCCGCGGCGGTGAACCAGGCCTTCACCGGGCAGTGCATCAGCCTCGGCCGCAAGTACGCCACCGTGCAGCTGGCCCGACCCGACGACACCCCAGTGAACCTGTTCATCGGCGGCCGGGTGGCGGCGTCCATCAAAGAGGCGGTCTGCAAGGGCACGGTGTGGGGCATCCGCAAGGAAGCCGCCAAGCCCGGCTGGTACCGCTGGCTCAAGGGCGGCAAGCGGGCGCAGCGGCTGGCCGCCGAGGCGGTCCCGGTGTCGTGACGGCCTCCGACGAACACGCCGAACGGTTCATGCTGCTGAGGCCGCTGCTGTTCACCATCGCCTACGAAATCCTCGGTTCGACAACCGAATCCGACGATGTGCTGCAGGACAGCTACCTGCGCTGGGCGGAGGTCGATCTCGGCGGCGTGCATGACACCAAGTCGTATCTGGCCCGGCTGGTCACCCGTCAGGCGCTCAACGCGCTGCGGGCGGGTGCCCGGCGCCGGGAGGACTACGTGGGACCGTGGCTGCCCGAGCCCTTGCTGCTCGACGAGCAGGATCCCTCGGCCGATGTCCTTCTGGCCGAATCGGTTTCGATGGCGATGCTGGTGTTGCTGGAGACCCTCGGCCCCGACGAGCGCGCGGTGTTCGTGCTGCGCGAGGTGTTCGGCTTCGAGTACGACGAAATCGCTTCGGCGGTAAGCAAATCGGTGCCCGCGGTGCGTCAGATCGCGCACCGGGCCCGCGAGCACGTGCAGGCCAGGCGCAAGCGCTTCGCCCCGGCCGACCCCGAGCAGAACACCCGCATCGCCGCGGAGTTCATGACGGCAGCGGCCGGCGGCGATGTCGCGACGGTCATGTCGATGCTGGCCCCCGACGTGGTGTGGACCGCCGACAGCGGCGGCAAGGCCAGCGCCGCCCGTCGTCCGGTGATCGGAGCCGACAAGGTCGCGCGGGCCATCGTCGGGCTGATCAGCCGCGGCTTGCAGCTGCCCGACGTCCGGGTGGAGATGGTCGTCTGCAACGCGGCACCCGCCGTGCTGCTCTACGCGCGCGACGAGTTGGAGGGTGTTTTCACCGTCGAGATCGTCGACGGCAAGATCACCAATTTCTACGCGATGCGCAATCCCGACAAGCTTTCGGCGGTCACGACCGCACGCAAAATCAGCCGCGGCTGACTTTTCTGCCAAGCTAGGGGCGTGCGAATCGACCGACTCGGCGACCTGGGCAGCCCGCATGAGGTGCTGCGCGCCATCGGCGACGCCACCAACCGGCTGGATCTGCCGCCGCCGGCCGCGCTGACCGGGCAGTGGTTCGGTGCGACGGCGGTGATCGCTCCGAGCGTGCCGATCAGCGCGATAGACGCCGCCGACGCGTTCGACGTGCGCCCCGGCTCACACAGCACCACGGTCGGCGGGGGTTGGATCGGCTATCTGTCCTATCCGGATCCGGGTTCCGACGGGCAGCCCGCCCGGCTGCCCGAGGCCGCCGGCGGCTGGACGGATTGCGTGCTGCGCTGCGACCGCGACCGGCAGTGGTGGTACGAGAGCCTGTCCGGCGCGCCGATGCCCGGCTGGCTCACCGAAGCCGTGACGTCACCGGCGCCGGCCCGCGCGTACCGGATCGATTGGGCGGCCGCCGACCGTGCGGCCCATCGCGCCGGAGTGCTGGCCTGCCTGGAGGCCATCCGCGCGGGCGAGGTCTACCAGGCGTGTGTGTGCACGCAATTCACCGGCACGATCGCCGGCGACCCGTTGGACTTCTTTCTCGACGGCGTGGCCCGCACCGCGCCGGCCCGGGCGGCCTACCTCGCCGGCGACTGGGGCGCGGTCGCTTCGTTGTCGCCGGAGTTGTTCCTCTCTCGCCGTGGCGATTTGGTGACGTCCAGTCCGATCAAGGGCACGCTGCCGCGCTCCGCTCCCCCGTCGGCGCTGCGCGCGTCGAGCAAGGACGTCGCCGAGAACGTGATGATCGTCGACCTGGTTCGTAACGACCTGGGCCGGGTTGCGGTCACCGGTTCGGTCACGGTGCCCGAGCTGCTTGTGGTGCGCCCGGCGCCGGGGGTGTGGCATCTGGTGTCGACGGTGTCGGCGCAGGTGCCGGTCGAGCTGCCCATCACGGCGATGCTGGACGCCACCTTCCCGCCGGCGTCCGTCACCGGAACCCCCAAACTTCGTGCCCGAGAACTCATTTCGCAGTGGGAACATTCCAGGCGCGGAGTTTATTGCGGCACAATCGGTTTGGCATCGCCGGTGGCGGGCTGCGAATTGAACGTCGCGATTCGCACGGTGGAATTCGACGCGGTCGGCAACGCGGTGCTGGGATCTGGCGGTGGGATCACCGCCGACTCCGACGCCGACGCCGAATGGGAGGAGTGCCTGCACAAGGCAGCCCCGATCATCGGGGCGGGCGTAGCCTCAGCCTCGCATGAGTCCGATTGCCCGGCTCCTCAGCCCGCCGCTTCACGGCGCGCATCGTCGCCGGGCCTGCAGCACCGCGTCGTAGAGCTCACGCCGTGACGCCGCTCCCGGCGTAGCCGCAATCACTTGCGCACAAGCGTCTTTGACGCCCAGCCCGTCGTCCACCAACGCGCTCACCCGGGCAACGAGAGTGGGCAGGTCGGCCTGCAACACCCCGCCGCCCAGCACGACGGTGATCTCGCCGAGCACCCCGTCGGCGGCCCATGCGGCCAGCTCGTCCAGCGATCCGCGCACCACTTCCTCGTGCACCTTGGTCAGCTCGCGGCAGATCGCCGCCCGCCGCTGCCCGCCGAGTTCCGCGACCGCATCCAGCAGGCAGGCGTGTAGGCGCCGAGGCGACTCGAAGAACACCGTCGTGCGCTGCTCGGCCGCCAGCGACGCCAGCCAGCTGCGGCGCGCGCCCTGTTTGCGCGGGGCGAAGCCCTCGAAGCAGAACCGCTCCGACGGCAGCCCCGACACCGCCAGCGCGGTCGTCACCGCCGACGGGCCGGGCAGGCACTGCACCGGCAGGCCGGCCTCGACACAGGCGGCCACCAGTCGGTGACCGGGGTCGCTGATCAACGGCATGCCGGCATCGCTGACCACCAGCGCGGTAGCGCCGTCGGCGATCTGCTCGACCAGGGCGGGCACCCGGGCCGCTTCGTTGTGATCGAAGAGGCTGACCACCTTTCCGCCGATCACGACGTCGAGCGCCTTGGCCAGGGTCCGCAACCGACGGGTGTCCTCGGCGGCGACGATGTCGGCGGTGGCCAGTGCCGCGATCAGTCGCGGCGACGCGTCGGACGGCTGGCCCAGCGGCGTGGCGCCCAGCAGTAGTCGGCCGGGATTCATGTGCCACAGCCTACGATCGACCCGATGACCACCATCACCGATGACGACGAACTCGTCGCCGACGAGGACGCTGTCCCGGTGATCAGCCCGGGGCCGCTGGCCCCGGCACCCGATTTCGGGCCCGTCGACCGGCTCGAGGGCTGGGTGGTCACCGGCGTCGTGACCGCGCTGGCGGCGCTGACCAGAACGGTGAACCTCGGCTCGCCCACCGACGCCGGCACCCCGATCTTCGACGAGAAGCATTACGCGCCGCAGGCATGGCAGGTGCTGCACAACCACGGCGTGGAGGACAACCCCGGCTATGGCCTCGTGGTGCACCCGCCGGTGGGCAAGCAGCTGATCGCGATCGGTGAAGCGCTGTTCGGCTACAACGGCTTGGGCTGGCGATTCACCGGCGCGATCCTCGGCACCATCATGGTGGCGCTGGTGGTGCGAATCGTGCGGCGGATCAGCCGGTCGACACTGGTCGGCGCCATCGCGGGTCTGCTCGTCATCGCCGACGGCGTCAGCTTCGTGGTGGCGCGCACCGCGCTGCTCGACGGGTTTCTGGCATTCCTGGTGGTCGCGGCTTTCGGCGCGCTGATCGTCGACCGGGATCAGGTTCGCGAGCGCATGCATGTCGCATACGTCGAGGGCCGAATTGACGACACGGTGTGGGGGCCGCGGCTCGGCGTGCGGTGGTGGCGCTTCGGCGCCGGCGTACTACTTGGATTGGCTTGTGGGACAAAGTGGTCCGGCCTGTACTTCGTGGCCTTCTTCGCCGTGATGTCGTTGGCGTTCGACATCGCGGCCCGCCGGCAGTACCGGGTGCTGCGGCCGTGGCTGGGCACCGTGCGCCGCGATCTGTTCCCAACGGCCTACGCGCTGTTGGCCATTCCGTTCGGGGTCTACTTGGCCAGCTACGCGCCATGGTTCGCATCCGAGACGGCGATTGACCGCCACGAGGTGGGCCAGTCCATCGGAACGAAGTCGAATTTCCCTCTGCCCGATGCGATTCGGTCACTGTGGCACTACACCTACAACGCGTATCACTTTCACGCGGGCTTGACGAATGCGGCCGGCAACTACCACCCGTGGGAGTCCAAGCCCTGGGCTTGGCCGATGTCGCTGCGGCCGGTGCTATATGCGATCGACCAGCAGAATGTCCCGGGTTGCGGCGCGCAATCATGCGTCAAAGCGGTGATGTTGGTTGGCACACCGGCAATGTGGTGGATTTCGGTGCCGGTGCTGTTTTACGCCTGCTGGCGGATGCTGGTTCGACGCGATTGGCGATTTGCCGCGGTGATAGGCGGAGGCTATTGCGCGGGCTGGCTGCCGTGGTTCGCCGATATCGATCGTCAGATGTACTTCTTCTACGCGGCAACCATGGCGCCGTTCCTGGCGATGGCTATCGCGTTGATTCTCGGCGACATTCTCTACAAGCCCGGTCAAGGAGGGGAGCGCCGCAGCCTTGGACTCATCCTGGTGTCCTGTTACGTCGCAATGGTTTTGACGAACTTCGCCTGGCTGTTCCCGATACTCACCGGTCAACCGATTTCGCAGAACACCTGGAACATGGAGATCTGGCTACCCAGCTGGCGTTGACTTTGTGCGTGAGACAGAAGCCATGGCGTTTCGCGCCTATCGGCTCCCCGACAGCTCGCATGAGTCGCGCACTTTCGGCGAATAGGTGATGTCGCCGCATTCGCATTCCCAGGTGGTGTGCCGACCCCGACCACACGAGCATGACCTGCTGCCGACGATCATGTGTCCAGGCAGCAGCCAGTGGCCCCGCGCGCATCGGTAGGGCCGGCTGTCCGTGTACAGAACCAGATCGTCGTCAACATCAATAGTCACACTCGAAACAGTGACACGTTCCGCACGGCATGGGCAGAGCGGAGACCGCATCGTGATCGTTTGGTGTCCTGTCCCGGGCGTGTCGGTGACCTATTGACCTCCTCCCGCGACTGAAGATCGCGGGATTCCTTACGCCGCTTACGCGTCATCGGGTCTTCTCGCTTGCGCGAGCACACCCGTGGTAGCGGGTGTTGCCTCCGGTCCGGAGGTGAGCGCGGGCCGGGTCGCCCGGGCGAGGATGGAGTTCGCTGCCTGAATGTCCGCGTGGTCTTCGTGGCCACATTGCACGCACCGGAATTCCGCTTGGCTCTTACGGTTTTCCTTCACGCTGTGGCCACAGTTGCGGCACTCCAGACTGCTGTACGCGGCCGGCACCACGATGAGGACAGTGCCGGACGCGGACGTTTTGTGTTGCAAACGCTGGGCGATCACACCCCAGCAGTTGGCGTAGATCCCTTTGTTCAAACCGGCTTTCGCGGCTTTCCCGTTCGGTAAGAACTGGCCCGCGTTGTCGGGGTCGGGCTTCGGTTTCGGGGCGCGCACCATATTGCGGGTCGCCAGCTTCTCGACCGCAACCACGCTGTACGTCGCCACGATCCGCGTCGTGGTTTTCTCGACCCAGTCGCGACGCCGATCCCCCACCCGAGCGTGCAGAGTCGCGATGCGGGCCTTCACCTTGGCGCGCCGCGCACTGCCTTTGCGGCAGCGGGCCAGCTGCCGTTGTAGGCGCACAAGTTTCTTCTGCTCGCCGCGACGCATGATCGGTGCCCGCAGCATCATCGCGTCCGACAAGGCGAGCGTGGTCATCACGCCCCGGTCGATGCCGACCATGCGCTCCTCACGGCCCGGCGCGGCCGGCACTTCTGGTTGGGGAGCCGGGAAGCTGATGTGCCAGCGGCCCGCCTTGCAGGTGACCCTGGCCATGCCGAGCTTGCGATCCGGCAGCGGGCGGGAGAGCCGGAACTTCACAAGCCCGAGTTTCGGGACAAACACCCGCGCCCATTTACGATTCACCGGCTCGATACGGCTGTCGCGAATGCAGAAGCCCTCGTCGAGGTGTTTACGCCGCCACGTGGGCAGTCGGCACACGCCGTTGAAGAATCCTGAGACGGCACGGTCGAAATCCCGCAACGCTTGCTGCTGCACCGACGACGACCCTGCCGCCAGCCACTCAAACTCCTGTCGGGCTTCAGCAAGTTGTTTCTGCCGGGTCGCCGGACCCGGCGCCGATCGACCAGACCGTCCCCAGTTGAACTGCTCGACGGCAAGATTCCACACGTAGCGGGCATCAGCACAGTGCCGTTCCAGCATAAACACCGCCTGCAGCGCAGTCGGATACATGCGGTAGCGTTGCGCCATCGCTACGCGGCCTTCGGCTTTCGTGCAGCCGCGAGTTTCTGATTCTCCACATAACGGCGCACTACCTCCAGAGGCGCACCGCCCACGGTGGCGACGAACCACGACGGCGCCCACAAACACTTCATCGGCGCTAGGTGTGCGAACTCCTGCCGCAGGCGCCGCGACGACCGGCCTTTCAGGATCTGCACGAGTTTCGATACCGCTACCTGCGGCGGCAGCTCGACCAGTAGATGCACATAATCACGCATCGTCTCAACCTCGATCACAATGCCGGCGAACTCACAGACCACCTCGTCGATGATCTGCTTCAACCGCAGCTCGGCTGCGCCGCCCAACACTTGGCTGCGGTACTTCGGGCACCAAATCACGTGGTACTTCACCGAAAACACCGCTTTACGCGTCGACCGGTACTGCATGGCTCTCACGCTAAAACACACCTACGACAACAACGGTCCGCTACGCGGGCCAAACGACGACGGGATCGGCTATCCCCCGACTGAAGTCGACGGCTTGCGCCGAAGAACACTTCAGTCCCGCAACGCATTACACGACCTCAAGTATTGTTCAGGTATGCACGGTTACGAACTACTGGCTCCCAGTGAGCTCGCCGCCCGCGCCGGCGTCGCGGTCTCGGCCCTGCACTTTTACGAGCGGCAGGGGTTGATCTCCAGTAGTCGCACGTCGGGCAATCAGCGCCGCTACACCCGCGACACGCTGCGCCGGGTCGCATTCATCAAGATGTCGCAACGGCTCGGCATTCCACTGGCCCGCGTCCGGGAGGCGCTGGCCACCCTGCCCGCCGATCGCGTTCCGACCAGCCGTGATTGGGCCAGACTGTCCGCGGGGTGGCGCGCCGACCTCGACGATCGAATCCTGCATCTGCAACGCCTGCGCGACAACCTCGCCGACTGCATCGGCTGTGGCTGTCTGAGCCTGAAAGCCTGCGCGCTGTTCAATCCCGGCGACACCCTGAGCGCCGATGGGCCGGGCGCAGTACGCCTGTAATTCGAACAACTGTGCGATAGAATCGTCGTCGTGGCGATCGAGGTGCAGGAGTCGTTGTTTCAGTGCAACGAACGCCGATCGCTGGGCCACGGAGCCTGGATCGACATCCGCTCGGGATGGTTGACCGGCGTCGACGAGTTGCTCGGCGAACTGCTCAGATCCATCCCGTGGCGCGCCGAACGCCGCCAGATGTATGACCGCATCCTGGACGTCCCCCGCCTGGTGAGCTTCCACGACCTCACCACCGAAGAGACGCCACATCCGCAGCTGGCCCGGATTCGGCGGCGGCTCAACGACATCTACGCCGGCGAGCTCGGCGAGCCGTTCACCACGGTCGGCCTATGTTGGTACCGCGACGGGTCCGACAGCGTCGCGTGGCACGGTGACACCATCGGCCGCAGCAGCACACACGACACCATGGTCGCGATCGTCAGCCTCGGCGCCACCCGCACATTCGCGCTGCGGCCCCGCGGCGGCGGCTCGTCGTTGCGGCTACCGCAGGCGCACGGAGATCTGCTGGTGATGGGCGGCTCGTGCCAGCGAACCTGGGAGCATTCCGTACCGAAGACGTCAGCCCACGCCGGCCCGCGGGTCAGCATCCAGTTCCGGCCCCGAGATGTCCGGTAACGATCAGTCTCTGATCGCGGCGACCGATTTCACGAGCAGGTCGCGGGCCTGTTTGGTGTCGACGGGCTTGGGCGCCTGACCCTGCACCAGCATCGGGTTGGCGGTGACGATCACCTGGTAGTCGCCGAAATGCGCGGAGTAGTTGTACAACTCGCCGCTGCGCGGCTTGCCCTGCACCACGGTCTGCAGGACGCGGTGCACGCCCAGGGTATGGGTGCCCTCGATCTGCGGTGTGTCGATGACTTCGATCAGGCCGCGCACCCGGCCGCCCTGGAAGGCCACCTTTTTACAGTTTCGCGGCGGTTCCTGGAACGGGACCGGCGCCGACGTCTGCAGCGCCATCGCGATGAAGCGCCCGCCGTCACCCTCGGCGGCCACCGCGGCCATGTTGCCCTGCAGCCCCGGCGGCATGTCCTCACCGATGACGAACGACGCGCAATCCGGCGGATCGAAGGTCAGGCCCGGCGGCAACTTGTGCGTCGTCAGCACCTTGGGGTCAATGCCGGTTTTCGCCGTTTCCTTCACCTTGTAGCCAGGCCCGAAGTCGGATTTCACTTTCGCAATCTTGGTGATGTCCGCAGACGGTGGCGCCTCCGACGATCCGTGGGAGCACGCCGTCAACAGACAGACACTCCCAACCGCAACCGCAATCCGCATCATTGGGGCCAATCTAACGCACCGCACCTAGCCCCGTACGGCTGACACGGTTTTCACCAGCAAGTCGGCGGCGAATTGCGGCGTCAGCGCCGCATTGGGCGAGCCCGGATCACTCACGACCGTGGTGAACGCATAGTAATCACCCAGGTATGCGGTGAAGGTGCTTGCCTGCGAACCGATTTCATTGCCGCCCTCGACCGAGGTGAGGATGTCCGCCGTCATTCCGACAGTGTCGGCGCCGTCGATGTGCGGCGCGTCGACCAGGTGGACGCGTGCGCTGGCACGCCGGCCGGTGATGCCCCACTGCCGGCACTGGGCCAGCAGCGAAGGATCCAGCGCGACTGGTCCCGCCACCACCACCGCGTACACCGTGCCACCTGAACCCGATCCCGAAATGCCTTGAGCGCGTTGACCATGACCACCGCCCGGGTCGGCCAGCGGCGCGCAACGCGTCGGGGTTGCAACGTCGACTCCCCCGAGACCCCAAATGCCCGACGGCGCAGTCACATCCGGCAGCGGGACCACCTCGTAACCGGGCGGCAGATCGCGCCGCACGCGCCTGATGTTGGCGGGATCGATATGCCGCGAAGGCGCGCTCGCCGACGGCGCCGGCGGCCGTTCGACCGGCTGACCGCATCCGGCGAGCAGCAGCAGCACTGCCGCCGCTGCCAAAATCCGCATGCTAGCTGACGGCCCGAATAACTTGCCGCGCAGTGCGTTTGATCTCGGCGACCATCTCGCCGCTCAACGAAAGATGCCTGACATCGGGTACATCGATGACGGTCGTGACCACCCCGACGTCGTCACGCTCCCAGAACGCGCCGTAGTGGTCCATGATCGTGCGCATCGCCACGTTGTCGGCGAGCATCCGGCCGGAGAACTTCTCCACCCCGGCGACCCGCGCGGCCACCGACAGCGCGGCGATCAGAAACGAGCCGATCCCGCGGCCCTGATAGGCGTCGGCGACGGTGAACGCGATCTCGGCCGTCGCGGGATCGTCGTTGTCGCGAACGAACCGCGCGTCGGCGACCGGGTTGCCGTCCAGGTCGGTCATCACCCAGACGAAGTGATCGACGTAGTCGACCTCGGCCAGGTAGTCCATCAGCGCCGGGCTGGGCACCCGCGCCGACATGAACCGCCGGTACAACGTCTCGCTGGAAAACCAGACATGCCCCTGCAGCGTGCGCGCGCTGTCGCCCGGCAGCACCGGACGCAGCAGCAACTCCGATCCGTCCCGGGTGAGGACCGGGATCGGGGTGAGGAATGCCGCCAAGCGCTGCCGGACCGTGCGCACCAGACGGGTCATGATCCCGGGGATGTGCACCAGCCGCGCGAACGCGTCGCTGTCGCCGATCCAACCGACCAGCGGCTCGACGGTGGTCACCGTCGCCGTGCGCGGAAGATGCCGTAGCAGCGCGATCTCGCCGACGATGGTGCCGGCGCAGACGTGCTCGACGGTCACCGCGTCGTCGTCGGCGACGTGCTTGATCTCGACCGTCCCCGACGCGATGAGCAGGAAAGACACCGCCTCATCGTCCTGTCGCATCAGAATCTGGCCCGCCGCGGCCTGCAACGGCTGCAGGCTGGCCGCCAGCGGCATCAAGTCCTCGGCCGGGCAGCCTTTGAAGATCTCCAGGGTGGCGAGTTCCTCGGCGCGCAACGCGGTCAGTTCGATCGCCATGCCGCCCCTGTCGCCGTTGAAGATGCTGCCAAGGCTAGGGGCATTCAGCGTGTTGCAGCAAGGACGCGTGCCCCGGCAGACTCACTGCCGTGACCCGCACCGATGATCCGCTGCAGACGACCCGCGATCTGCTCGACCGCGACGCGAGCTTGCGACACGGCTTCCTCGACGTGCTCGGCGAATCGGTGGCCAGCGAGACCCCCACGCTGGCTCAGCAGGCAATGAACAGCCCACTGGTCGCCACGATCTACGAACGGCTGTGGCGCCCGGTCGCGTTCTACGTCGCCAGCGGCGTCACCACCGGGACCGAGCAGCGCCGGGCCGCCGACGCGCTGCAACTGTCGGACGCGTCTCGGTTACTTGACATCGCTTGTGGCCCAGGCAATTTCACCGGCAAGCTGGCCGAAAAACTGCCGGCGGGCGGACTCGCGGTCGGGCTGGACATCTCGGTACCGATGCTGACCCGCGCTGTGCAGGACAACAGCGGACCGCGCACCTGTTACGTCCGCGGCGACGCCGCAACACTGCCGTTCGACGACGAAACCTTCGACGCCGTCTGCTGTTTCGGTGCGCTCTATCTGATGCCCGAGCCGTTCCAAGTCGCCCGTGAAATGGTGCGGGTGCTGCGGCCCGGCGGCCGGGTCGCGATCCTGACCAGCTATGCCAGTCGTATACCGCCGGTCCGGTACGCGACGAAGGCGAGTGCCAAGGCGATCGGGCTGCGTTTGTTCGACCGTGACGTATTCGTCGACTTGTTCGCCAAATCCGGCCTCGTCGACATCGAACAGCAGATCCAGCGCAACCTGCAGTTCGTCACGGCCGGCAAGCCCGGATACGGTCAGGCCAGCGAGTAGAGGCCCTCGTCAGCCCGTTGCATCGCCGGCACCCCACCAGCGGTCAGCGCCTGCGCTTTGAACACCTGCGCGGCCGCGCTCGGCTGATGCCGGACGGCGACAAACCTGCGGTTCAGGTTCGTCGGGTGGTGTCGACCCCAGAGCAGTATCTCGGTCTCGTTGTCGTCGCCGATCGCTAGCACCTGCCGGCGCATCGCGTCGCTGCGGACCATCACGTCCGTCGCGACCGCGAGCGTGTGCGGGCGTGCCAGCACATGGTTGGGGTCCGACAACCGCTTGGCAACGCGTGCGCCGAGGATCCGGAGCGGACGGTCGTCGGCACCGGTGTCGCCGTCCACCACGACGCTGACCTCCCAGCCCGCCATCGCCCGGTCGAAGATCAGGCCACCGATCGACCGCACCGCGTCGGCGATGTTGCCGGCCACCACCTGAAATTGGTATTTGCCGAGCTCATCGGAGGCCTCGCGCAGCAGCGGCACGCCGGACCGGGTGAGCGGGCTGTGCGGGTGGCTGAGCGTGCTGGCGGCAGCGGTCACATGGGGTCCATTCGACGTTTCGCAATTATCCGTTGACACTACGAATATAGAGTAGTCTTGGTCGAAACGAAAACCTAGCTCGTCGCCGGGATCTGCTTTGACAACGAAAACGCGGGTGAGCGGCCGCTACACTGCCGGGATACCTAAGAGACGCAAGCCCAATCCCGATCAACGCCGCCGCGAACTGTGCGATGCGGCCATTCAACTGCTGGCCGACGACGGCGCCAAGGGTCTGAGCCACCTGAAGGTCGACGGCCGCGCCGGCGTTCCCGACGGCACCACCTCGTTCTACTTCCGGACCCGTTCGGCGTTGCTGCACGCGGTCGCCGAGCGGATGGTCGAACTCGACCTGGCGACGTTGCAAACCGTTGCCGACAGCGTCGCGATCGACGACGGATCGTCGGCGTCGGCGCTGGCCAAGGTCGTCCTCCAGAGCGGCGAAGAACCCCAGTTGAGCCGCACCCGAGCCCGCTACGAAATGACCATCCAGGCCACCCGCGACCCCGCGATCGGCGCCACCCTCCAACGCGCGGTGGACGCCTTCACCAAGCTGCACCACGACATCCTGGTCCAGTTGTTGCCGCACGGCGCCGATCTGGATCCCGCGGTCGTCGACGACCTCAGCAACGTCACCCTGACCTTCATCAACGGCCTGATGCTGCGCTTCGTCCACGGCGACCGGATCATCGACACCCCCGAACAACTCGACGGCGTCCTGTCGGCCATCGTCGCCGGGATCTTGCACAGCGAGCAGCAGGGGCGGCTCACCCATGACGGCGCCGCGCTGGAACCACCCGCGAAATAGCCCGTCGAATCGGGCCCGCATACTTCTCTACGGCAATAGAGTTGACGGGCCGCAAGTAAGCGCACGCGTGGTTCTAGCGGCCCATCCGGATCACCGAAGTTGTGGCGAAAGGCAAGATTTCGTGACGATCAGCACCGACGCGAACGTTCAAGATGTGCACTACGACCCCTACGACGTCGTCGTCAACGCCGACCCATACCCGACGTTTGCGCGGCTGCGTGAAGAGGCGCCGCTGTACTACAACGCCGAGCACGACTTCTACGCGGTGAGCCGATTCGCCGACGTCGACAAGGCGTTGGTCGATCACGGCACGTTCAGTTCGGCGCGCGGCATCATCGTCGAACTGATCAAGGCCAACCTCGACATTCCGCCCGGCCTGCTGATCATGGAAGACCCACCGGTCCACGACATCCACCGCAAGCTGCTCTCCCGGATGTTCACCCCGCGCAAGATCGCTGCGCTGGAAACCCAGATCCGCGACTTCTGCGCCCACTCACTGGATCCTCTGATCGGGACGGGCCACATCGACTTCGTCGGCGACCTGGGCGCGCAGATGCCGATGAAGGTGATCAGCATGTTGCTCGGAATCCCCGAGGACGACCAGGAATTCATCCGCGACCACACGAACGCGCAGATGCGCACCGAGGCCGGCAAGCCGATGAACGCCGAGGGCGGCCTGGTTACCGGCGAGATCTTCGCCGCCTACATCGACTGGCGCGCAGATCATCCCGCCGACGACATCATGACCGAACTGCTCAATGTCGAGTTCGTCGACGAGACCGGCACCACCCGCCGCCTGACCCGCGACGAGTTGCTGATCTACCTCAACGTGGTCGCGGGTGCCGGGAACGAGACCACCACCCGGCTGATCGGTTGGGCCGGAAAGGTTCTCGCCGAACACCCCGACCAGCGCCGCGAACTGGTCCAGGACCATGCATTGATCCCGCGGGCCGTCGAGGAACTGCTGCGCTTCGAGCCGCCGGCCCCGCATGCGGCGCGCTACGTGACCCGCGACGTGACCTTCCACGGCCAGACCGTGCCCGAAGGCGCGGTGATGATGACGCTGATCGGTGCCGCGAACCGCGACCCACGTCAATTCGGCTCGGACAGCGAGGAATTCAACATCCACCGCCAGCCTCGCCAGCACCTGGCATTCGGTGTCGGCACCCACTTCTGTCTGGGCTCGGCGTTGGCCCGCCTCGAGGGACGCATCGCCATCGAGGAGATCCTCAAGCGCTTCCCGGATTGGGACGTCGACTTGAGCAGAGCCAGACTCAGCCCGACATCGACGGTGCGGGGATGGGAGACCATGCCGGCCTCGACGTCATGAGCGGTCGTGTCGACGCGGCCACCGTACTCAAATATTCAACAACCAACATTGGAGATGGCTCATGGTCGAGTTCGACTACGAAAAGCTGAAGAAGGAAGCCGAGCAGTACATCAGGTTCGAGAAGGACAAGAAGAACCGCATCGCCTACATCACCTTCGACCGTCCCGACGCCCAGAACGCCACCACCCTGGGCATGCGGCACAACTACGCCGACCTGATCCACAAATGCAACGTCGACGACGACGTGAAGGTCGTCGTGATCCGCGGTGAGGGTGACGATTTCGGCAGTGGTGGCGACCTTCCCGAACAGCGTCCGATGCTCGAAAACCCCGGCCTGCCATTGCATCACGAGCTGGCGATCAACGACGACGACGTCAAGTACCCACCCGGGGGTTCGTACCGCTACCTGTCCACGGTCACCGACTTCTACGCCAAAGCGCGGGCGGGAAACCGTCCGCTGCAAGAGCTTCGGAAGATCAGCATCATCGAGGCCAAGGGATACTGCTACGGCTGGCACTTCTACCAGGCCGGTGACGCGGATCTGGTGATTTCTTCCGACGACGCACTGTTCGGTCACCCGGCGTTCCGCTACGTCGGCTGGGGGCCGCGGCTGTGGTGGTGGGCCGAGACCATGGGCCTGCGCAAATTCTCCGAAATGCTGTTCACCGGAAGGCCGTTCAGCGCCAAGGAGATGTACGAGTGCGGCTTTATCAACAGCGTGGTACCCCGGGACAAGCTGGAGGCCGAGACCGAGAAGTACGCGCTGGCGTGCTCGCGGTCCCGCCCGACCGACACGGTCGCGGTGCAAAAGACCTTTCTCGAGTTGTACAAGCAGCACAAGGGCGAGTACTTCGGCAGCCTGCTGACCGGCATGGTCGAGGGCATGCTGCCGATGATCACGAACGACGCCGAAGAGGTCGACCTCACCGAGGGCACCTTCGAGAAGGGTCTCAACAACGTGGTGAAGGACAACGACCTGAACTTCCCGCCCGAGTGGCGGCTGAGCCGCTCGGGGCGCGCCAAGCCCTGAGCTACTGCCATAGCGGGCTGGCGGTCAACACCCGCGGCCCGTCGTCGGCGATGACGACGCTGTCGCGGCGCAGCACCCCGCCGACGCCCTCCTGCCACACGTAACCGGTGAGCGCCAACACCATTCCCGGATCCAGCCGTTCGGTGTCTGCGGTGACCGGGAGTTGCCGGGAGATCACCGGCGGGTCGAAGCCGAGCCCGAGCCCGTGCGCGACGGCCATCGGCGGTGCCGGTTCACCAGCCGCCTCGTAGGCGGCCAGCAGATCACCGGCCCGCGCACCGGACCGGCATGCCGCAATCAGCTTATCCCACAGGTGATTCGACCGTTGATAGAGCGCACGGGTCGCATCCGTGGTCTCACCCACCGGCCACGTCCGGGCGACCTCGGCGACGTATCCGTCGGCCAGCGCCCCGGCGCTGAACGCGACCAGGTCGCCGTCGCACACCTCGCCGTGGGCGCGTTGCCAAGGGTGTTCGCGTGAGGTCACCCACGCGGCGTCCTGGGTGGCGGGCGTACTCACCCCGCCGGCAGCCATCGCCTCGAGCACCGCGCCGGTCAGCGTCTGCTCGGTGAGTCCGGGCCGTAATTCCGCGACCGCTGCCGCGATTCCGGCCTCGGCCACCCGAACCGCGGCGGACATGGCCGCCACCTCCTCGGACGTCTTGGTCCGGCGCGCGGCGAGCATCGGCAGTTCGCCGTCGACGAACTCGGCGCTCGGGAACGCCATCGGCAGCAACGTGGCGAAAGTCGGTGTGATCGCATCGGTTCCGACTCGCTTGGCGGTTGCCGATCCGTCGATATTCTTCAGCACGTCGATGAACGTCATCGGATTCCAGGCCAGCCCATAGAGCCGGTCGCGGCCGATCTCATCGGGCACGCCCTCGTCGTCGGTGCTCATCAGGAAGATCTCGCCGCTACCCCGCAGCATCACGCAGACCGGGCCGAAAGGCCTTGTGCCGCCGATCCACAACTGCGGCGCCCCGGTCACGTAGCGGACGTTGGCTTGCCGACCCAGCACCAGGACATCGATGTCGTGGGCTTCCATCTGCTCCAGCGCGCGCCGCCGACGGCCGAACCGAAGCTCGCGGCCGTCGGGCGAAACCTCAGTCGCCATACGGCGTATACGGGTAGTCGGTGATCCGGATATAGCCGTCCTCGGTGATGACCACGATCTCCTCACTGCGGTAGCCGCCGGTGCCGTCTTCCCACACCACCGGCTCCAGCACCAGCACCATTCCGACCGGGAAGACGAAGTTGTCGTCAAACTCCTCGCCGAGATCGGTGCCGATCATCGGCGCCTCGGCGGGATACATCCCGATCCCGTGTCCAAGGTAGAAGTGCGGCAGCCAGGGCTTGATTCCACCGTTGGCGGCGATCGCCGCGCGGGCCAGATCACCTGACGTGGCACCGGCTTTGGTGACGCTGAGCACCGCGTCGAGAATGTGTTGCCACTGCTGATACTGAGCCTGCTGTCGGGCCGACGGCTGGTCGCCGACGATCCAGGTGCGGCCGAAATCCGAGCAGTACCCGGCGTAGCTGATGCTGATGTCGGTCCACAACACGTCGCCCTTGGCGAGTTCGCGCTCGTTGGTCAGCAGCGGCAGCGCGAGGTCGCCGTGCGTGGTCCACACACCATCGGCACGTGAGCGCGGCATCACCTGCCAGATCGCCTCCAGCATGTTGGCCGTCGCACCCAGTTCGAAAACGCGGCGCACCAGCTTGGCCGACAGGTCGGTCTGCTTCACACCCGGTGCGAGCTGTTCCTGGACGTCGACCATCGCGCGCTCGGTGATGCGCATGGCCGTGCGCAGGCAGCAGACCTGATCCGGGCTCTTGACCAGATTGGCGGCCCCGATCACGACGGCGGCCTCCGACGGCGGACCGCCGGGGAAGATCCGGTCCGCGGCGCGGCGCATCGCCCCGGTCAGTTCGTCGACGGCGACGCTGGCGCCCGGCGGGATCAGGTCGGCGATCACCCGCCCGAACTGCTCGACGCCCTCGTCGAGCTCGAGGTACAGCGCGTCGTGCAGATGGTCTTGCGGCACTTGGGATTCCGATGCGGCGCCACCCCGGAACGGCAGGAACAGGTGCGGGTGCGGGTCGTCGGCCAGCACGATCGCGACCGGGCGTTCGACGTGGGACAGGCCGGCGTCCAGCACCGGCCAGCTCGCGCCGGTGGAGTAGACGACGTTGTCGTTCATCAAGAGGATCATCGCGTCGACACCGTGGTCGGCCATCGCGCTGTGCAGCCGCCCACTGATGTCGCGATGCATCCGCGCGAAGTCGGGCTCGTCGGGAATGACGAAACTCCGCACCGACGCCGTCATCTCAGATCGCCAGGAATTTCTTGATGTTGCCGCTCACGATCTTGGCGGCGTTGTCGGGCCCGACGGCCTCGACAACGGCGGCCAGCGATTTCTCGGAATAGCCGTAACTGCTTTCGTTGTGCGGGTAGTCCGAGGACCACATCACCTTGTCCACGCCGATCTCGTCGATCAGCTTGAGCCCCAGCGGGTCGACGATGAACGACGCGCTCATGTGGGTGTCCCAGTAGTAGCGGATGTCGTGTTTCAGCTTGTGATCGAGCATGTGCTGGTAGGACGCCAGCACGTGCTCGGCGTCTTGCAGGGCCGGCGGAATCCACGCGATGCCGCCCTCGAACCAGCCGATTCGCAGGCTCGGGTGGCGGTCGAGGATGCCGCCAAAGATGTACTTGGAGAACATTTCCCGGAATCCGTCGATGTTCACCATCATCGCGACCGCGACGTTGTTGACCTCGCAGGGCGCCTTCGGCGGCGTCTCGCCGATGTGGTGGGCGATCGGTAGGCCGGATTCCTCGATCGCCTCCCAAACCGGTCGCATCGCGCTGCACGCGTAGTCCATCATCACGCCGTCGTCGCCGCTGCCCGGATTGAGCGGCAGCAGAAACGTGGTGAGGCCAAGCGATTTCAGCTCGGTCAACGTTCGCTGGGCCCCGTCGGCGTCCCACCAGTTGATCAGGCCGACACCGAGGAAGTGTCCGTCGGAACGTTCCTGCAGATCTGCGATGTAGGAGTTGTAGATCCGAAAGACCCTTTCGCGCATGGGTTTGTCGGGAAATCCGAACATCGCAAGCAGCGCATTGGGGAAGGCGAGTTCGCGGTCCACGCCGTCTTCACGCAGTTCGCGAATCCGCGCTTCGATGTTGTTGGTCGCCGCCCCGGCCAGGTCGTCGTACTGCATTAGCACCGCGCTGAAGACCTCGGGCAAGAAGGACTGGCCCTGGTGGCCGATCTGGTAGGCGCCGTCCTCGTACCAGATCCGCGGCGCGCCGTCTCGGATGTCGTCCGGCAGGCGTTCGTAGAAGATGTCGGCGGCCAGCGAGATGTGGGTGTCGGCAGAGAACACCTCGGTGCCCGCGGGAAGGCCAGGGTGTCCCTGCGCGTGGCCGTGCCGGTTCTTCGGCGCACCGAAGCCGCCGGGCGGGTAGAGCGTGTTGGCTGTGGTCATTATTCCAGCGCACCAATCAGTTTCAGATCCGTCAGATATTTGCAGGTTAACCCTTCTGCAACGGGCGATATGAGGAGTCGACAATCTTCAACCTCGGCCGCATGCATGCCGCGCTCGGCGGCCGACACGATCGCTGCCCAACTAACCGGTTGGCTCGGTACCCGACACGCTGGGCGTATATAGTTTGGCCGGCCGCCGCGCCTACCCTGAGGCATGGGTTCCACCGCGCGCGGGGTTGCTTATAGTCGCGTCACCTCCCCGGACACGCGATGAAAAACACGATCGGCAAAGAATGAACGATATTGGCGACAAGCGCTCCGATACAACGCGCGAACAGATTCTGCGAGCTGCGGCGCACCAGTTTGCGCAGCGACCGTATTATGCCGTCGGCCTCGACGACATTCTGGCCGAGGCGCAACTGACCAAGGGCGCGATGTATTTTCATTTCCGCTCCAAGCACGCGTTGGCGTTAGCGATCGTCGACGAGCAGACCGCCAAATCCAGAGCTGCCGTGCAGGAATTGCTCACCCGTAAGCTGTCCGGGCTGGAAACGCTGATCGACGTCTCGTATCTGATCGCGATGGCAGACATCACCGAAAATGTCACCCGCGCGGCATTCAATCTGCTCGAATCCGTCGGTCGAACCGAGAAGCTACAGGAGCGATTGTTAGGCGGCTGGATCGAATTGCTCGGCGATATCGCCGCACGCGGAATCCGTGAGGGCGACATCATCGACCGGGGCGATCCCGAAGACATAGGACGCGTGCTGGTGTCTATCTACATGGGCATGCGTCAGGCCAGCCGTCTGGATGATCCGGTGGTATTACTCGGCGACTATGAAAAAGCGCTGTCGACGGTGCTGCGCGGAATCGTGCAACCCGACAAGATCGATTACTTCGCCCAATTTTTAAAGCGACGTACGGCCCTGGCGATCAAGGCCGCATCGGCGAGCGAGCCAGCCGGCTGACGCGCGCGGATGCCCGGTGAGCAGAGGAGAGGCCGATGGATCGTGTCGCGGTGATCACCGGCGCCAGCCGAGGCATTGGCGCGGCGGCCGCTCAACTCCTCGCGCAGCGGAAATACCGGGTCGCGGTCAACTACCGCTCCAGCGCCGACGAAGCCAACGAGGTGGTCGGGGCCATAACCGCGGCGGGCGGCGAGGCCTGGGCGATACCAGCCGATGTCACCGATCCCGACGACGTTACGTCGCTGTTCTCGGAGACTGAGCGTCGTTGGGGGCGGGTCGATGTGCTGGTGCACAACGCCCTGATCCCCTATGACGTCACCACGTTCGCTGAGCTGAATTGGGAGCAGCTGGGCGGCAAGCTGGACCGCGAGTTGCACGCCGCGTTTCTGGTCACCAAAGCTGTTGTGCCGGGCATGATCTCCCGTCGCTTCGGCCGGCTCATCTACATGACGACGATACTGTCGCGTCGCCCACGAGAAGGCATGATCACGGTCGGCACCGCTAAAGCGGCGATGGATCAATTCGTTCGTTACGTCGCGCTGGAGCTGGCGCCGCACGGCATCACCGCCAACCTGGTCTCGCCGGCGACGGTGGCCGACGCTACCGCCGAGAAGCTCATGACGCCCGAAAAGATGCGTAGCCTCGGCGCCGCCAATCCGATGGGCCGACTCGTGACGCCCGAGGAAGTGGCCCACACTATCGGGTTTGCGGCCAGCGAGGATTCCGGTTTCATCACCGGGCATTGCCTGGAGGTCAACGGCGGCTTGGCGATGGATTGAGATCGTGAAGGGGGTTTCGGCAGTGGAAACGATCGACCTCGCCTACGTCGGTCGGGGCCTGCACGAGGAGCTGGTCGCCCATGTCGCCGACCAAGAGGGCTTCTTCGACGACGAGGGCGTGCACGTGGCCATCCACGACGGGATCGGCTGGCCCGTCGAGCGGCTACGCCGTGGTGCGGTGATCGGTCTCGGCAAGACTTTGGTGTCGAGACTCAAAGACGGAATCGATTGGACCGCAGTCAGCTTCAGCACCGACCGTCCATTGTTCTGGTTCCTGGGCAACAGCGACGTGACGTCTATGGCGGACCTTCGCGGGCGGCGGCTGGCCGTTCACGGCCCTGCCGATCCGCCGGGGACGTTCGCCCGTATCGTCCTGCGCCGGCACGGGTTAGACCCCGATCGTGACGTGGACTGCGTGGTACGGCATCCGGGCGACTATCAGATGGACTTACGTCAACTGCGGAATGGGTCCATCGACGCGGCGTATGTCGGAAGCACCCTGTCGCCGGAGCAGGTCGTAGAAGAAGAGGGATTCCATCTGCTTGCCTGGGTGGGCGATCATTTCCAGATCCCGACCGTCGGTATCGTCGTCGACCCCAGTCGCATCCCGTTGGATAGTCCCGCCCTGCTGGGGCTGGCGCGCGCCAACGAACGGGCCCTGCGGCTGATCGTCGAAAATCCCAGCAGGGCAGTCGATTATGTGGCCTGGTTCCTGGACCGGCTCACCCGCGAGGAAGCGGAACAGTATTACGGTCGCTACGTGGGGCCGTACTTCGTTCCCGGCCGAAAGGCCGATCTCGCCACGGCACAACAGGCCATCGATGCCGTTGCCGGCGAACTCGGCGTCGAATCCGTAGCGGCGTCCGCGATGTACGGGATTGCCGGGACGTTGATCGCCGACAACTAGGTCCTCGAGGTGCCTAACTCCGCGGGAAGCGTGCATTCAGCGCACTGAGCATCCTGCGCGCTTCGGTCAGGCGTTCGCGCACGATGACCAGACGCTTAGGCGGCTCGACGTAACCTTCTGACTCACAACGCTTTTGCCATGCCGATTCCGCCTTGACGACCTTCCGCTTCATCGATTCGATGTCGCGACGCAGTAGCTTTGCGAACAGCTGGGCCTGAACCCGTTCCGAGCGGCGAGACAGCGGAATGGCGTTGGCCGTCACTGGTTCGTCATCCGCATCCCTGGCTGTCATCGGTATTCACCCCAGGAGGCCGAGGGAACACGCGACGATCCGCGATAGCGCACTGGGCAGCGGCATCGTCACCCCCCGACCGGGAATCGTCCTGCGTTCAACACTGGCGCTTTGCCCCTGCCAAGGCAACCGGCGGGCCCGTCCGGAAAGATAGGGTTCATCATGAGTTCATCGACGCGGATGCGCTTGGTCGCATTGGCTTAAGGATATGGCGATGCGGACGGCATTCCAGGAACAGCTCGAGACGCTGACGGACACCCTCAGCGGCATGTGCGGCCTGGCCGGTTTGGCGATGGACCGCGCGACCCAGGCGCTGTTGGAAGCCGACCTGTCGAAGGCCGAGCAGGTCATCGGCGACCACGATCGTATTGCCGAGATGCAATCGAAGGCAGAGGAAATTGCCTTTGTCCTGCTCGCGCTGCAGTCGCCGGTGGCCGGCGACCTGCGACTCGTCGTGGGTTCGCTGCAGAACGTGGCCGACGCCGAACGGATGGGTGGGCTCGCCCTGCACGTCGCGAAGATCGCGCGGCGGCGCCATCCCAACCACGTGTTGCCCGACGAAGTACGAGGCCATTTCGCCGAGATGGGCAGGGTCGCAGTCGAGCTGGGAAACAGCGCCAAAGACGTCGTCGTATCGAGGAATTCACAGCAAGCCGCGGACATCAGCCGCGAAGACGACGCGATGGACCAGCTACACCAGCAGTTGTTCAACGTCTTGATGGACACCGAATGGAAACACGGCGTTGCCGCGGCCGTCGACATCACCCTGCTCGGTCGGTTCTACGAACGCTTCGCCGACCACGCCGTCGAGATCGGGCGCCGCGTTGTTTTCGAAGCGACCGGCGAAACCGCCGACCAATAATCCATCGGTAAGTGTAGACTTACCGATGAGATGAACACCGACACCATCGATTCGTGGGCCGCCCTGGCCGACGGCACCCGGCGCGCGATATTCAAACGACTGGCCGACGGGCCAATGGCGGTCGGCGACCTCGCCAGCAACCTTCCCGTCAGCCGGCCGGCGGTGTCACAGCACCTCAGCGTCCTCAAGCGCGCCGGCCTGGTGTCCGACCGCGCCGCCGGCACGCGACGGCTCTACCACGTGAACCCGAGCGGTATCGAGGCACTGCGAGCTGAGCTGGACGTGTTCTGGGGCAAGGCATTAGACGCATACAAACTCTTGGCCGACGAGGAAGGGCAGCATCCATGATCGAACCGGTACGGCACCATCTCGTCGTCAATCTCGGCATCGAGCGAGCCTTTGCGCTGTTCGTCGAACGCTTCGATGCCATCAAGCCACGTGAGCACAACCTGCTCGCCGTTCCGATCGCCCAGAGCATCTTCGAGCCGCGGGTTGGCGGCCACATCTACGACGTCGGCGTCGACGGCAGCCAATGCCGATGGTCCCGCGTGCTCGGCTACGAGCCGCCGCACCGCCTCGTCTTCTCCTGGGACATCGGGCCGACCTGGCAGCTGGAGACCGACCTGGACAAGACCAGCGAGGTCGAGGTCCGGTTCATCGCCGAATCCGACAGCCGCACGCGGGTCGAGTTGGAGCACCGCAACCTGGAGCGGCATGGCGACGGGTGGCGGTCGGTCGCCGACGGAATCGGCGGCGACGCCGGATGGCCGCTGTATCTGCGGCGCTACTCCGAGATCGCGGAAGGTGCGTTGCAATGACGACCGACAAGACGCTGATGGAATTGGCGTACGCGGAACGCGCCGACCTCGCTGCATTCCTCGCGACGCTGACACCGGACGAATGGCAGGCCCCCAGCCTGTGCCACAAATGGACGGTGAAAGATGTTGTCGCGCATGTGGTCAGCTACGAAGAGTTGTCGCCGTTGGGTCTGGCGAAACGTTTCGCCAAAGGCGGGATCGTTCGCGCCAACGAGGTAGGTGTCCGGGAGTTTGCGTCGTTGTCCCCTGGCGAGTTGGTCGACTTTCTGCGTGCGCATCTGAGTCCCAAGGGCCTGACCGCTGCCTTCGGCGGCATGATCGGGTTGGTCGACGGCACGGTCCATCACCAGGACATCCGACGGGCGCTCGGCCATCCGCGGGCCGTGCCGGCCGAGCGGCTGGAACGGATACTGCCGCTGGTGCCGGGAAATCCGCGGCTCGGCGCGGGGCGCCGGATCAGGGGCTTGCGGCTGGTGGCGGCCGACGTCGGGTGGCAGCACGGGGACGGGCCCGAGGTCACCGGCCCCGGTGAGGCACTGCTGATGGCGATGACGGGCCGCCGCGATTCCCTTGCCGAATTGTCAGGGCCCGGTCAGCCCACATTGGCGTCGCGTATCTCTGCATAAGTTAATATCTGCGTATGAACGCAAGTAATGACGTTCCCGCGTCGATACCCGATGACGAAGTCAATCTGATCGTCGAGGTCTTCCGAATGCTGGCCGACCCCACCCGCGTCAGATTGTTATGGGCGTTGACCGGCGGCGAGCTATCGGTTTCTGAGCTGGCCGAGCAGGTCGGCAAGCCCGCGCCGTCGGTGTCGCAGCACCTGGCCAAGCTTCGGATGGCCCGGTTGGTGCGCACCCGCCGCGACGGCACGACGATCTTCTACAGCCTGGAGAACGAACACGTCAGCCAGCTCGTCGCCGACGCGGTGTTCAACGCCGAGCATGCCGGCCCCGGCGTGCCGCCCCACCACCGGGGCGACGACAACGTGCGGGCTATCCCTCGAAACCGAATCCAGCGCAAGGTAACTCAGCGATGACGCACCTCAACGACCACGGCCACCCGCACTCCCACGATCACGATCACGATCACCCGCACGGCATGCGCGGGGCGATCAAGGAAATCTTCGCGCCGCACTCGCACGACTCCGCCGACAGCGTCGACAGCGCGTTGGAGTCCAGCGCCGCGGGCATCCGCGCGGTCAAAGTCAGCCTGCTGGTGCTCGGCGTCACGGCACTTGCCCAGATCGCGATCGTCGTCATTTCGGGATCTATCGCGCTGGCCGCCGACACCATCCACAATTTCTCCGACGCCCTGACCGCCGTCCCACTCTGGATTGCCTTCGCGCTCAGCACAAAAGCCGCTACCCGCCGCTACACCTACGGATTCGGTCGCGTCGAGGATCTTGCCGGACTGTTCGTCGTCGCGATGATCACGCTGTCGGCGATCATCGCCGGCTACGAGGCCATCCAACGACTCATCCACCCGCAGCCCATCGCGAATCTTGGCTGGGTCGCCCTGGCCGGGCTCGCGGGTTTCGTCGGCAACGAGTGGGTGGCGCTCTACCGCATCCGAGTCGGAAGACGCATCGGCTCAGCAGCTTTGGTCGCCGACGGGCTGCACGCCCGCACCGACGGATTCACTTCGCTGGCCGTGCTCGTCGGCGCCGGCGGGGTCGCGCTGGGCTTCCCGCTCGCCGACCCGATCGTCGGCCTGGTCATCACCGTGGCCATCCTCGCGGTGTTGCGAACCGCCGTGCGCGACGTGTTCCGTCGCCTCATCGACGGTGTCGATCCGGAGCTGGTCGACACCGCCGAAGCGGTCCTGGCCGGCGCGGAAGGGGTGCGCTCCGTGCACAGCGTGCGGTTGCGCTGGATCGGACATCGCTTACACGCCGACGCCGAACTCGACGTCGACCCGACGCTGAGTTTGGCTGCGGCACATCGCATCGCACACGACAGCGAGCACGACCTGACGCACGCGCTACCGAAACTCGCGTCGGCGATGATCCACGCCTATCCCGCGCACGGTTAGGGGGTCGAATCCCCGCAGTGCCCGCCGATCGCGTTCAGGTGCCGATAGGGATCTAAAAGTGGAGCTAAGGGGAATCGAACCCCTGACCTTCTCGATGCGAACGAGACGGCTTGGCGGTTTGTTGCCGCTGATCGCATTGGCCGCCTTAAGAATTAGCAGGTCATGGGACTGGAGAAGTTGGCCAGTGGCGACCGTTGTCGAAGCTACTGCGGACGGACCGCGGACGCTGGTCGGATCAGATCGCCGGAGAGAGAGCGGACGCTGGCCGTGCGAGGCGCGGCTCGGATCCGCCGGGGGGCACCCCCCACCCCTCCGGGGTCCGCGAGTCAAGCAGGTGCGGCGGCATCCTTGGCGAGATGGGCGATGCCTAAAGCCACACGGTCAACCGCAAATGGTCGGTGACGAGTGCCTGGCGGAGTTCGAGCATGTGTCGGCTCAGCCGTCGTAGTCGACTGCGACCGTTGG
>DATNFI010000163.1:0-19758 GCA_035606475.1 Mycobacterium sp.
GTGCTGCCCGAGCCCAGTCCGCCGGTCGTGATGAGAACCGCGCCAAGGAAGCCCAGTAGCGCGGGCCGGCCCTCGGCGGCTAGGGCGAACGTCCGCAGCCGCGAAAGCTGTTGGGGTGCAGCGATAGTCGAGTCAGGAGCCGGCGCGGACGTCGGAATGGACATGGGCGTCAGGCCGATCGGTTCGCGGCCAGGTCGGCGAGGTCGGCGAGCCCCACCTTGGCCGCGGCGTGGATGGGTGCGTCGGCGACCAAATCCAGTGCGCGACGGGTCAGGGTGGCGATCTGGTCCTCGACGGTTGCCAGCGCGCCGACCCGCTCGATGACGTCGCACAGCTCGCGCGCCTGGGTGTTGCTCAAGTCCGTTCCCACCGAGGCGCGTAACAGCTTGGCGGCAGCCGGATCTGACGCGTCGGCCAACTCCAGTGCCGTCGCCAGCAGCACGGTTCGCTTGCCGGCGCGCAGGTCGTCCCCGGACGGCTTGCCGGTCACGACCGGATCGCCGAACACGCCCAGCACGTCGTCGCGTAGTTGAAATGCCACGCCCAGCCGATCGCCGACCTCGTGGAACAGCGTGTGGACGTCGGGCCGGTCAGCCGCCGCGGCAGCCCCCAACTGCAGCGGCCGCGACACCGTGTACGAAGCGGTCTTGTAGGTGTTGACGGCCATCGCCGAGGCGATCGACTCCGCGGCGCCGGCCTCGGCCACGATGTCGAGGTACTGCCCGGCGAGGACCTCGGTGCGAATATCGGCCCAGACCCGGCGCACTCGGTTGCGGGCACCGGGCGGCAGTTCGACGCCGGCGACGATGTCGTCAGCCCACGCCAGCGCCAGATCCCCGAGCAGGATCGCCGCCGACATCCCGAACCGGTCGGCCGACCCGCGCCATCCACGGTCGCGATGCAATTCGGCGGACTGGATGTGCATGGTCGGTCGCCCGCGTCGAGTCGCCGAATCGTCGATCACGTCGTCGTGCACCAGCGCCGAGGCATGCAGCAGTTCCAGCGCGGCGAACAACAGCAGCGCCTGCTCGTCGGCGTCGTCGTTGGAGACCGCCCGCCAGCCCCAGTAGGCGAAGACCGGGCGCAGCCGCTTGCCCCCGCCGAGGACGAAATCCTGCAGGCCGGCCGTCAGCGCGTCGAACTCGGCTCCGATGTGGGCGGCCTCGGTTCGACGGTCGCGCAGATACCTGCGCAGCCGGTCGGTGACGGCGTCGGCCAGCTCGACGGTTGCCGCTGCTCCTGCGCTCAGCGCGACACCTCTTCTGAGTCCCTGGTGATCATGGCCCGCCAAGTCTATTCGGCACGGCGATGTGCAGCGGGTTTTGCCCGCCTCGGGTCGGCCCGGAGGAGCGGTGAACGGGCGTCACTATGCTGTCGTGAAGCACGATGCCGGGTGGCCTGCTGTGGCGGGGGACTAGTCGTTGAATGAGGAGCAGCTCGTTGACTTTGAACACCATCGCGCTTGAGCTGGTGCCGCCGAACCTCGAAAGCGGTACCGAGAAAGCTCTCGAAGACGCCCGCAAAGTGGTGCAGCTGGCGGCGAAATCCGGGATCGACGGCCGGATCGGGCACGTGATGATGCCCGGGTTGATCGAAGAAGACGACGACCGGCCGATCGAGATGAAGCCCAAGCTCGACGTGCTGGACTTCTGGTCGACGATCAAGCCCGAGCTGGCCGGGGTGCGCGGATTGTGCAGTCAGGTCACGGCTTTCATGGACGAGCCTGCGCTGCGTCAACGGCTCGGTGCTCTGGTCGGCGCCGGGATCGATGGCATCGTGTTCGTCGGTGTACCGCGCACGATGGCCGACGGCGAGGGCTCCGGCGTCGCGCCGACCGACGCGCTGTCGATTTACCAAGGGCTGGTTGACAATCGCGGCGTGATCCTCATTCCCACTCGCGAAGGCGAGACGGGCCGGCTGAATTTCAAGTGCGAGCAAGGCGCGACCTTCGCGCAGACGCAGTTGCTGTATTCCGATGCGATCGTGGGCTTTTTGACCGACTTCGCCAAGCAGACCGACCACCGCCCGGAGATCCTGCTGGGGTTCGGGTTCGTGCCGAAGCTCGAGGAGAAGATCGGCTTCATCAACTGGCTGATCCAGGACCCGGGCAACCCGGCCGTCGCCGAGGAGCAGGCGTTCGTCACCAAGCTCGCGAATACCGAACCGGCGCAACGGCGCGCGCTTCTGCTGGATCTGTACAAGCGGGTGATCGATGGCGTCGCCGAGTTGGGCTATCCGCTGAGCATCCATCTGGAAGCCACCTACGGCAATTCCGCGCCGGCGTTCGAGACGTTCGCCGAGATGTTGGACTACTGGTCACCGACCCGCTGACCGGGGTCAGCTGGACGGCGGATCGCTCGGTCCAGCGATCTTCGGCGACTGGTCGCGGCTGAACCAGGCCAGGCCCGCTACGGCGCCGGCGACCGCAAGCGATGCCAACGCCAGCCACAGCGCCGCACCCTGGAATGAGCGGGTGCTCGGGTCGGTGTAGCGGGCCTGCGCGCTGAGCACGCTGACCACGCCGGGCTTGAGTTTCCACTGCACGGTCTGCTCGTCGACGCGATCGCCGTTGGTGGAGGTCACCGACCCCGGGAACGCGACGGACAGCTCCACGTCGGCGTCGGGATCGTTCAGCGACGTCAGGTCCGCGCGTCCCTCGAGGATCACCAGGTCGCCGGCTCTGCGCAGCGATAGGTTTACGCCCTGCGCGTCGGAGTTCATCCGCGCCAGCTCCGGCAATTCGGCGAACGTCAAGTCGGAGAACGTGGCCTGCGATCCCACATAGCCGTCGCGGTCGTACTTGGACACCGCGACTTTCTGGCCGAACGCCAGATTGGGATCCAGCTGCGGACCGTTGTCTTTCTCGTTGCGAGGCTTGGACGCCGCGATGATGTCACCGGAGACCAGGTCCTCGGGGGAGATGGTGATCGATGCCTTGATCCGCACACACCCGGCCAGCATGGGGATCACCAGCAGTAGCAACGCCCACGCCGTGAGTCGATGGCCCGCCGGCCGTGCCATGTAACCCCGGGACGAGTGCTGTATACCGCTGGCGCGCACCAGGTCATCGTGCCAGACCACGACGGAGCCGGTGCCACTACAGCGGCAGCTGGCGGCCCAGAATCGCGAACGCCCGTGGATCGCCGGTGAAGTGATAGCCGCGGATCACGTCGTTGAAGCCCAGTCGCCGATAGAGCCGCCAGGCCCGATTGGCTTCGCCGTTGGACTCCGGCGTCGACAGCAAGACGTTGGCTTCGCCGCGTTCGGACAGCAGCCGACGGGCCAGCGCCTCGCCGATGCCGCGGCCCTGCGCCCGGGGGGCGATATGTAGCTCGGTGAGCTCGAAATAGCTGGCCATCAGCTTGGCGATATCGGGGTCGGGGTAGCCGCTGCGCTGCAGTCCCGCGACGACCTGCTGCTGCCACCACTGGTCGGGGGCGCCACAGTAGCCGTACGCCACGCCTAGCAGCGGTGCCTGGCTGAGTTGGTCCGACGACGGCTCGGTTCCGGCCGGGGTGTCGACTTCGACCGCCGCCACGGCCTGCCAGCCGCGTCGGCGGGTGTGTTCGAGCCACATCGCGGCGCGCTGATTCTCGGTGCCGGGCGGGTAGTGCATGGCGTCGACGTAGACGCCCAAGGCCTCAGAAAGCCTCCGCTGCATGTCCTGCGGCGGCAGGTTGATGAGGAATGTCACCAACGTGCGGTCTCCTCCTCAGTCGTCCAGTGCGGTCGGCCATCCCATTATCGGGCGCGACGCCAGCGCGTGGTTCGCCGACCGTCGCGATTACACTCAGCGGGCGAAGCGGTGGTAACGCGCAGATTGACCTCGTATCATTCTTATTAGTTGCCCCCGCAGCGGGGGCAGGCGTGCTATCGGTATTTACGTGACAGGATTTCGGCAAGGAGGGACGAATGCCACTCTCCGATCATGAGCAGCGGATGCTCGACCAGATCGAGAGCGCTCTCTATGCCGAGGACCCCAAATTCGCCTCGAGCGTCCGCGGCGGCGGATTGCGCGCCCCTACGGCGCGACGACGCCTGCAGGGCGCGGCGTTGTTTGTGCTCGGACTTGCGATGCTGGTCTCCGGTGTGGCGTTTAAGGCCACCATGATCGGAACATTCCCGATCCTGTCTGTGCTCGGTTTTATCGTGATGTTCGGCGGTGTGGTGTTTGCTATCACCGGTCCGCGCCTTGCCGGCCGCGGTGAGCGTCCGGGAGCCTCGGCGGCAGCGCGTCAGCGCCGCAACAAGGGTGCCGGCGGTTCGTTCACCAGCCGCATGGAAGACCGGTTTCGCCGCCGCTTCGAGGAATAGGGCGCGGGACGCAACAAGGGCAGCCGCCTGGCTGCCCTTTTTTATGCCCCACTGGCGGCCGCGGCGTGTTCTGAGCGCGGCGCTATCACCCACTACGCCCCACCGCGGATAGAAATCCCTGTTCAAAGCCACTCTCACTAAGACGCGTGTGCGCTGGCTTCACCCCGTGCGGTCGCTGTGGTGGCCGAGAACCTGCAGAAACGACACCCATTGGTGACATTCGTGTCGTTAAATGGAGCGAAGTGGGGGATTGTGGGGTATCGTGGCGGAAGTCGAAGGGCATGGAGGTAGCCAGATGTTTCTCGGCACCTACACGCCAAAACTCGATGACAAAGGGCGACTCACGTTGCCCGCCAAGTTCCGCGACGCACTCGCAGGGGGGTTGATGGTCACCAAGAGTCAGGACCACAGCCTCGCGGTCTACCCGCGAGTGGCGTTCGAGGAACTCGCCCGCAAAGCCAGTCAGACGTCGCGCAGCAATCCTGAGGCGCGAGCGTTCCTGCGCAACCTGGCCGCCGGCACCGACGAACAGCACCCCGACGCCCAGGGCCGGATCACGTTGTCGGCCGACCATCGTCGCTACGCGAGCCTTTCCAAAGACTGCGTCGTCATCGGATCGATTGACTACCTGGAGATCTGGGATGCCGCGGCCTGGCAGCAGTACCAAGAAACCCACGAAGAGAACTTCTCCGCAGCCAGCGATGAAGCACTCGGCGACATTATCTGAGGCGCGTGCCCGTGCAACGTGGCCTCTGTCCGAACCGACCCTGACGTACTTCCCCAACGCCAGGTTCGTGCAATCGGACAGGGACCTCGATGCAACGGCCGGGCGATCGCAAGCGCGGTGTAGCCGGGCGCAGCGGGTCGCCCGTTTGCAGGAGCGCCGCACCGCCCACCACTTCTCACGCCGGGAGGGCGCTCTGATGCCTGACGCCACTGGTGGTTTCGGTCATGTGCCCGTACTGCTCGACCGTTGCTTCGAATTGCTGCTTCCGGCACTGACCCGCCACCACGCCGACGGATCGGGCGCGGTACTGCTCGACGGCACGCTCGGTGCCGGTGGGCACGCCGAGCGATTTCTCACCGAGTTGCCCGGGCTTCGCCTGATAGGTGTCGACCGCGATCCGACCGCACTGGATATCGCCCGCGACCGGCTGTCCCGATTCGCCGATCGGCTCACCCTGGTGCAAACCCGGTATGACGATGTCGAGTACGCGCTGGCCGAATCGGGCTATGGACCAACCGAATCCGTCGACGGAATGCTCTTCGATCTCGGGGTCTCGTCGATGCAACTCGACCGGGCCGAGCGGGGTTTCTCCTACTCGCAGGACGCGCCGCTGGACATGCGGATGGACCCGACGTCGCCGCTGACCGCCGCCGAGATCTTGAACACCTACGACGAGGCCGCGCTGAGCAGCATCCTGCGGCGCTACGGCGACGAGAAGTTGGCCCGTCGCATTGCGGCGCACATCGTCCGGCACCGCGCCCGCTCACCGTTCGTCTCCACCGCGGAGCTGGTTGAGGTTATCTACCAAGCGGTTCCGGCGCCGGCTCGTCGCACCGGGGGACATCCCGCCAAGCGGACGTTCCAGGCGTTGCGCATCGAGGTCAACGGTGAACTGGACGCGTTGCGCGACATGCTGCCCGCCGCGCTCGACGCCCTCGCCGTGGACGGGCGCATCGTGGTGATGGCCTACCAGTCGCTGGAAGACCGGATCGTCAAACGCACCTTCGCCGAGGCGACTACCTCGAGCACGCCGTCGGGTCTACCGGTCGAATTGCCGGGACATGCACCGCAATTCACGCTGCTGACCCGCGGCGCTGAACGCGCCGACGACACGGAAGTCGACCAGAATCCGCGCAGTGCCGCGGTGCGATTGCGGGCCATCCAACGGTTGCAATCGAAATCAGACGCAGCGAGGAAGGGAGGCTCATGAAAGCCAAGCGCCCAGCGCAACCGCACCGCGCCGGTGAACGTCGGCGCGGCCCGGTCAAGGCTTCCCGGGTAGCCGACCCAGCCCCGGCTCGTCGTGGCCGTCCACGTCCCGGTAACCCCACTGCGCCGGCCCGCGAACCGCGGGCGTCGCAGACCACGCCGGTCGCCCGGCCGGTGGAACGACCGACGCGCGCGAAGAGCGCCACCCAGGCCAAGGCTCGGGCCAAGGCGCGAAAAGCCAAGGCGCCAAGGGTTGTTCGTCCTCCTTTGCGCGAACGCCTACTCGAGCGGTTGGCTTCGATCGACCTGCGGCCGCGTACGCTGGCGGCCAAGGTCCCGTTCGTCGTGTTGGTCATCGGTTCGCTCGGTGCCGGACTCGGTCTCACCCTGTGGCTGTCCACCGACGCCGCTGAGCGGTCTTACCAGCTCGGCAGTGCCCGTCAGCGCACCGAATTGCTGCAGCAGGAAAAGGAAGCGCTCGAGCGAGACGTGCAGCAGGCTCAGTCCGCGCCGGCGCTGGCCGAGGCGGCTCGTGGCCTGGGCATGATCCCGACCCGCGACACCGCGCATCTGGTGCAGGATCCCGCCGGTAACTGGGTAGTGGTCGGCACCCCGAAGCCGGCGCAGGGTGTTCCGCCGCCCCCGCTGAACACCAAGCTGCCCGAGGAGAAGCCGGTGGCACCGCCCGCCAACGCGGTTGAGGTGCCGGCACTCGTGTTACCCGGTACCGGTGTGCCGCCGGTCCCGCTGGCTCCTGGCCCTAACGCGATGGTCCGCACACCCGACGGCACAACGACGTTGGGTCCCCAGCATCTGCCGTCGCCGGACGGCCCGCTTCCCATGCCCGGTGCGGGGCCGGCGCCGGTGCCCGGGATGCCCATCGTTCCGGGCGTTCCGATCACGCCGGGAGTGCCTGCAGCGCCGGGAGTGCCTCTGGTGCAAGGAATCCCGCCTGCTCCTGCCTTGGCGCCGGCCGTTCCGCCCGCGCCCCAGGTCGCGCCGGTGCTGCCGCCACCGGCCGCCGCTCCCGCGCCGGTGCTGCCGCCCGCCGCGTCGTCGCCGGCCGACCTCCCGGGTATGCCGCACCACCCCGGTCCCGCCGGGCCGCTGGTGGGTGAGCAGTTCGGCCCGCTAACGGTGACGACGCCCGGGCCTGCCCGATGAAGCGGCCGACCCAGTCCCGCAAGCCACTTCGAGCCAAGCCCGGCGCGGCCGACCGGTCGGCGCGGGCACGCCGTACCCGCCAGGCGATGGAGGTCGGAAACCGCGGAGCGTCATTCATCTTCCGGCACCGGGTCGGCAACGGCGTCATCTTTATCGCGCTGCTGATCGCCGGCGCCCAGCTGTTTTACCTGCAGGTGCCCAAGGCTGCGGGCCTACGCGCCGAGGCCGCCGGCCAGCTCAAAGTCACCGACGTCGAAAAGGCCGTTCGCGGAAGCATCGTCGACCGCAACAACAACCAGCTGGCTTTCACAATCGAGGCCCGGGCGTTGACGTTTCAGCCCAAGCGCATTCTCAAGCAGCTGACCGAGGCCAAGCAGAAGAACGCGAAAGCGCCTGACCCGCAACGGCGGTTGAACGAGATAGCCAAAGATGTGGCAGCCCGGCTGAACAACAAGCCGGACAAAGCCACCATCCTGAAGAAGCTGCGCAGCGACGAGTCGTTCGTCTACCTGGCCCGCGCCGTCGACCCGGCGATCGCAACCACGATCACCCGGAAGTTCCCCGAGGTCGGCGCCGAACGCCAGGACCTACGTCAGTATCCGGGCGGATCGCTGGCGGCCAACGTCGTCGGCGGAATCGACTGGGACGGACACGGTTTGCTCGGCCTCGAAGACGCCATGGACGCCGAGCTCGCCGGCACCGACGGCTCGGTCACCTACGACCGCGGCTCCGACGGCGTGGTGATCCCCGGCAGCTACCGCAACCAGCACCGGGCGGTCAACGGCGCGACGATCCAGCTGACCATCGACGACGACATCCAGTTCTACGTCCAGCAGCAGGTGCAGCAGGCCAAGAACCTGTCCGGCGCCCGTAACGTCTCCGCGGTCGTGATGGACTCCAAGACCGGCGAAGTGCTGGCCATGTCCAATGACAACACCTTTGACCCGTCGCAGGACATCGGGCGCCAGGGCAACAAGCAACTGGGCAACCCCGCGGTGTCCTCGCCGTTCGAACCCGGTTCGGTGAACAAGATCATCACCGCCGCGTCGGTGATCGAGTACGGCCTGTCCAATCCCGACGAGGTGCTGCAGGTCCCGGGCTCGATCAACATGGGCGGGGTCACCGTGCACGACGCCTGGGACCACGGCGTCGCGCCCTACACCACCACCGGTGTGTTCGGTAAGTCGTCGAACGTCGGAACCCTGATGCTGGCGCAACGCGTTGGGCCGCAACGGTATTACGACATGCTCGAGAAGTTCGGGCTGGGTCAGCGCACCGGGGTCGGACTGCCGGGTGAGAGCGCGGGACTGGTGCCGCCGATTGGGCAATGGTCGGGCAGCTCGTTCTCCAACTTGCCGATCGGGCAGGGTCTTTCGATGACCTTGGTGCAGATGGCCGGCATGTACCAGGCGATCGCCAACGACGGGGTGCGGATGCCTCCGCGGATCGTGAAATCCACCGTCAGCGCCGACGGATCGCGCACCGAAGAGCAACGCCCCGAAGGAGTTCGGGTGGTGTCGCCGGAGACGGCGCGCACCGTGCGCAACATGCTGCGTGCGGTGGTGCAGCGCGACCCGAAGGGCGTACAGCAGGGAACCGGGCCGGCGGCCGCGGTTGAGGGTTACCAGATCGCGGGTAAGACCGGCACCGCGCAGCAGATCAACCCGGCGTGCGGTTGCTACTACGACAACGTCTACTGGATCACTTTCGCGGGCATGGCCACCGCCGACGATCCGCGCTATGTCATCGGCATCATGATGGACAACCCGGCGCGCAACTCCGACGGAACGCCGGGCCATTCGGCGGCCCCGCTGTTCCACAACATTGCGGGCTGGTTGCTGCAGCGCGGCAATGTGCCGCTCTCACCCGACCCCGGCCCGCCGTTCTTGTTGCAGGCCAGCTGATTTCAGCTGGTGCTGTACGCCCAATAGTCATACGCACCGGGCTGCGGACACAGGTCGTGGTAAGCGGCCAGCACAAAATTCGCCGCCTCCGGGGTGGTGACCCCCGGGTGGTCGCGCACCAAACCAGCAGCCACCGCGGTGCCCTCGACGCGTCCATTCCACAGTTTCCAGCACACGTCGTAGCCGTCGGCCAACATCGCCGGATCCGATCCGGTGACGCCCCCGGCACGTGCGGAGGCCAGGAAGCTCTGAGGGGTGGCAGGCGGTGCGGGGACGGCGCCGACGGTCGAGGCCGGATCGGCACCGGCGGGCGCGGCCAGGCCGATGGTGAGGACCGCTCCAGCGGTACCGATGAGAACTCTTGCGATCATGGTTAACTCCTGTTCATCAGACGGCCGCAGCTGCTTCGATTGGCGGCGAATGATGTTCGCGTAGAGCGAATTTCGCGTCGTCAAAACCAACCATCCGGCCGGTTCAGTGCCTTGGCGCCAAGGGATTTGGTTTGTTATCCGCTACCGGGCGGCGAGTTGTCGCGTCGTTGTTGTTGCAGGCCAGCTGATTTCAGCTGGTGCTGTACGCCCAGTAGTCGTACTCGCCGGGCGCCGGGCACAGGTTGTGGTATGCGGCCAGCACAAAATTGGCGGCTTCGCCGATGGTGACACCCGGGTGGTCCCGTGCGAGGTCGGCGGCCACGGCAGTGCCCTGGGCATGCGCATCCCACAGTTGCCAGCACACGTTGTTGCCGTCTTCCAGCATCGCCGGATCCGTTCCGTTGACGCCCGCCGCGTGCGCGGCGGCCAGGAAGGCCGGGGTCGAAGGACTTGGCGGCGGTGCCGGGGTGGCGACGCCCACGAGGTCAGGATTCGGCGGCGGTGCCGGGTCGGCGCCCGCCGGCGCGGCGAGACCGATGGCGATGGCGGCTCCCGCAGCACCGATGAGGGCTTTTGCGATCACGAGCAGCTCCGTTCACTCTTCGTTCATCGTGAGTATAACTGTAATTCATATCATGGACGCCTAGACTTAAGGTTGTCTGTGGGCGCGTTGAGGTCTTGCCGGTCGCGCCCGCACCTTGCCCTAAAAGGTCTTTCAGCTGCAGTTTCACGATCCGGTCGGGAAACTGGGGGCGCGTCGGTTTCGCGTGTGGGGTGCGCGGTGAGCAGCGGCGGGACGCGAGAATTCGCCCCCATTTGGACGCACTGGCGTTTGGGTCACGTTCATCTTCTGTTCATCTTGTGGCGCTGACTGTCGCCGGTCGCCGCGTGTTGACCGGCGCGGCCGTAACGGTCTTTCCGTCGAATGTCGCCTGCTGGATAAGGTGTCAGGGCTGATCGGCAGACGGAGGTGATGACGGTGCCCGCTGCGCTGCGTCCCACTTCCTGCGCGGGCGTGCCGCTGTCGACGCTGGCCACCCAGGTCGGCGCGGTTCCCGCCGAGGGCGGCGCCGAGCCCGATCATCAGATCACCGGAGTGACCCTGCGCGCTCAGGATGTGCAGCCCGGCGACCTGTTCGCGGCGCTGCCGGGCACGACGACGCATGGCGCGCGGTTCTATGGCGAGGCGGTCGAAAGCGGAGCCGTCGCGGTGCTCACCGATGCGGCCGGGCTGGCGCAGCTGAACCGAGACACCGGCGTGGTGCCCGTGCTGGTCCACCCCCAGCCCCGCAGCGTGCTCGGCGAGATCGCCGCCACCGTGTACGGGCATCCGTCCGAACACCTCGCGGTGGTCGGGGTCACCGGCACGTCGGGCAAGACCACGACCACCTACCTGATCGAAGCCGGTCTGCGGTCGGCCGGACGGTCGGTGGGTCTGATCGGCACGGTCGGACTGCGGATCAACGGCGAAGACATCCCCAGCGTGCTGACCACGCCGGAAGCGCCTGCGCTGCAGGCGCTTTTGGCCGCGATGGCCGAGCGTGGCGTCGACACGGTGGTGATGGAGGTGTCCAGTCATGCGCTGACCCTGGGGCGCGTCGACGGCATTCGGTTTGCGGTCGGTGGCTTCACCAACCTGTCCCGCGACCACCTCGACTTCCACCCGACCATGGACGACTACTTCGAGGCCAAGGCGCGGCTCTTCGACCCGGCCTCCCCACTGCGCGCCCGGCGTGCGGTGGTCTGTGTCGACGACGATGCCGGCCGCGCGATGTCCCACCGCGCCGACAAGGCGGTCACGGTCAGCACCAAAGGTCGGCCGGCCGACTGGCGTGCCGAGGCCGTCACCGCGCAGGCTGGTATCCAGGAGTTCACCGCGGTCGATCCCGCCGGGGTCCACCATCGGATGGGCATCACGCTGCCCGGTGACTACAACATCGCCAATTGCCTTGTCGCACTGGCGGTCCTGGACGCCATCGGGGTCTCGCCGGAGCAGGCGTCAGCCGGTCTGCGGCACACTCAGGTTCCCGGGCGACTCGAGCAGATCGACCGCGGCCAGGATTTCCTCGCGCTGGTCGACTACGCGCACAAGCCGGGCGCGCTGCACGAGGTGCTGCGCACGCTGCGGCGCCCGGACGGTCGACTGGCCGTGGTGTTCGGTGCCGGTGGTGATCGCGATCCCGGCAAGCGCGCGGAGATGGGCCGCGTCGCCGCGGAACTGGCCGACCTGGTCGTCGTCACCGACGACAATCCTCGCAGCGAGGACCCCGCCACGATCCGTCGCGAAATCCTGTCCGGCACAGCCGAAGCCGGCGCCGACACCGAGGTGGTCGAAATCGGGGACCGGCGCGCGGCGATCGACCACGCGGTGGCGTGGGCGAGCGCCGGAGACGTCGTGCTGGTCGCCGGCAAGGGCCACGAAACCGGCCAGACCCGCGACGGGCAGACCCAGCCCTTCGACGATCGGGTCGAACTGGCCGCCGCGCTGGAGGCCCGCAATTGATCGACCTCACCGTGGCGCAGATCGCCGCCATCGTCGGCGGCGAACTCGCCGACATCTCCGCCGAGGACGCCGCCCGCCTGCACGTCACTGGAACCGTCGAATTCGATTCCCGCAAAGTCACTTCCGGCGGGCTGTTCCTGGCGTTGCCGGGCGCCCGCGTCGACGGGCACGACCATGCCGCCGCGGCGGTAGCGGCCGGTGCCGCCGCGGTGTTGGCGGCCCGGCCGGTCGGCGTACCCGCGATCGTGGTCGCCCCGGCCGCGGACACCGAGGACACCGGCGCCGGTGTCCTCGAACACGACAGCGACGGCTCGGGCGCGGCGGTGCTGGCCGCACTGGCCAAGCTTGCCGCCGCGGTCGCCACCGAATTGGTCGCCGGCGGTCTGACGATCGTCGGCATCACCGGATCGTCGGGCAAGACGTCGACGAAAGACCTTCTGGCCGCTGTGCTTTCACCGCTCGGCGAGGTGATCGCGCCGCCCGGATCCTTCAACAACGAACTCGGCCACCCCTGGACCGTGCTGCGCGCCACCCCCGGCACCGACTACCTGGTCCTCGAGCTGTCGGCACGCCACCCCGGTAACATCGCCGCGCTCGCCGCAATCGCGCCGCCCACCATCGGGGTGGTGCTCAACGTCGGCACCGCGCATCTGGGCGAATTCGGCTCGCGGGAAGTCATCGCGCAAACCAAAAGTGAGCTACCGCAGGCTGTTCCGCCTTCCGGCGTCGTCGTGCTCAACATCGACGACCCGGCCGTCGCGGCGATGGCCGACGTGACCGCGGCCCGCGTGGTGCGGGTCAGCCGGAATCGCGAGACGGAGGTGTGGGCCGGCCCGGTAACGCTCGACGAACTGGCCAGGCCGCGGTTCACCTTGCACTCGCGGGACGCCGCCGTCGACGTCAGCCTGGCCGTGCACGGCGATCACCACGTCAGCAATGCGCTGTGCGCGGCCGCCGTCGCGCTGGAATGCGGCGCCACCACCGCTCAGGTCGCCGAGGCGCTGGCCGGGGCCGGCCCGGTGTCGGGCCACCGGATGCGGGTCAGCACCCGCGCCGACGGTGTCACGGTGATCGACGACGCCTACAACGCCAACCCGGATTCGATGCGGGCCGGACTGCAGGCATTGGCCTGGATTTCGACCGGACGCGGGGCCGACCCCGCCGCTAAGCGCAGGAGCTGGGCGGTGCTGGGGGAGATGGCCGAACTCGGCGACGACGCGATATCCGAGCATGACCGCATCGGGCGGCTGGCGGTGCGATTAGATGTCTCTCGACTCATTGTCGTCGGAACGGGGAGGTCTATGAGCGCCATGCACCAAGGTGCGGTCATGGAAGGCTCATGGGGTGAAGAGGCCGCGATCGTGGCCGACGCCGACGCCGCCCTGGCAGTCCTGCGGGCTGAACTGCAGCCCGGCGATGTGGTGCTGGTCAAGGCCTCCAATGCGGCCGGCCTCGGGGCGCTGGCCGATTCGCTGACGGCGGAGAGCCAGGGCGATACCCGATGATCGACATTCTCATCGCCGTCGCGATCTCGCTGACGGTCTCCATCCTGCTGACCCCGATGCTGATCCGGCTGTTCAACCGGCAGGGCTTCGGTCACGAGATCCGCGAAGACGGGCCACCGAGTCACAAGACCAAGCGCGGGACGCCATCGATGGGCGGGGTCGCGATTCTGGCCGGCATCTGGGCGGGATACCTCGGCACCCACCTGGCCGGCCTGGCGTTCAACGGCAACGGCCCGTCCGCGTCGGGGCTGCTGGTGCTGTTCCTGGCCACCACGCTGGGCGCCGTCGGCTTCGTCGACGACCTGATCAAGATCCGGCGATCCCGAAACCTGGGTCTGAACAAGACCGCCAAGACCCTCGGCCAGATCACCGCCGCGGTCCTGATCGGCATCCTGGTCCTGCAATTCCGCAACGACGCCGGCCTGACGCCGGGCACCTCGGACCTGTCGTATGTGCGCGAAATCGCCACGGTCACACTGGCTCCCGCGCTTTTCGTGCTGTTCTGCGTGCTCGTCGTCAGCGCCTGGTCCAACGCGGTCAACTTCACCGACGGACTGGACGGCCTGGCGGCCGGCTCGATGGCGATGGTGACCGCCGCCTACGTGCTGATCACGTTCTGGCAGTACCGCAACGCGTGCGCGACCGCGCCCGGACTGGGCTGCTACAACGTGCGCGACCCGCTGGACCTGGCAATCGTCGCGGCCGCCACGACGGGGGCCTGCATCGGATTCCTGTGGTGGAACGCCGCCCCGGCCAAGATCTTCATGGGCGATACCGGATCGCTGGCGCTGGGCGGGATCATCGCCGGCATCTCGGTGACCAGCCGCACCGAGATCCTCGCCGTCGTGCTCGGCTCGCTGTTCGTCGCGGAAATCGTCTCGGTCGTGGTGCAGATCCTGGCGTTCCGGACGACCGGCCGCCGGGTGTTCCGAATGGCGCCCTTCCACCATCACTTCGAGCTGGCCGGGTGGGCCGAGACCACGGTGATCATCCGTTTCTGGCTGCTCACCGCGATCAGCTGCGGACTGGGCGTCGCGCTGTTCTACAGCGAGTGGCTGGCCTCCACCGGCGGCGGCTGACGTGACGCACCCCGCCCTCGAACAACTGTCGGCCGGCGCGCCGGTGCTGGTCGCGGGGGGCGGCGTGACCGGTCGCGCGGTGCTGGCGGCGCTCGGTGCACTGGGGGCCACGGCGACGCTGTGCGACGACTCCGCGGCCACCCGTCAGCACTTCGCCGACGCCGGCACGCCGACAGTGGATTCCGCGACGGTCGCGGCCCACATCGCCGACTACGCACTGGTGGTGGTCAGCCCCGGTTTTCCGCCGTCCGCGCCGGTTCCCGCCGCGGCCGCGACGGCCGGTGTCCCGATCTGGGGCGATGTCGAGCTGGCCTGGCGGCTCGATCAGGCCGGGCGCTACGGCCCGCCGCGGCGGTGGCTGGCGGTCACCGGCACCAACGGCAAGACCACCACCACCTCGATGCTGCACGCGATGCTCGTCGCCGCCGGCGTGAACAGCCGGCTGTGCGGAAACATCGGCAACCCGGTGCTGGACGAATTGCACGAGCCCGCCGACGTGTTGGCCGTCGAATTGTCCAGCTTCCAACTGCATTGGGCGCCATCGGTTCGCCCCGAGGCCGGGGTGCTGCTCAACATCGCCGAAGACCACCTGGACTGGCACGGCACCCTCGCCGAGTACGCCGCGGCGAAGGCCGGCGTGTTGCGCGGCCGCGTGGCGGTGGCCGGTCTGGACGATCCGCGGGCAGCCGAGCTGTTGTCGACGGCCCCCGCGCCGGTCCGGGTGGGTTTCCGGTTGGGTGAACCGGCCGCCGGCGAACTCGGCGTCCGCGACGGCCTGCTGATCGACCGGGCTTTCGCCGAGGACCTTGCGCTGGCCCCGGTGTCGTCCATCTCGGTGCCGGGGCCGGTGGGCGTGCTCGACGCGCTCGCCGCCGCGGCGCTGGCTCGCAGCATCGGGGTGCCCGCCGAGGCGATCGCGGCGGCGTTGTCGTCGTTTCGGGTGGGGCGGCACCGCGCCGAACTGGTCGCCGTCGTCGACCAGATCAGCTACGTCGATGACTCCAAGGCGACCAACCCGCACGCCGCCGAGGCGTCGCTGCTGGCGTACCCCGGTGTGGTGTGGATCGCCGGCGGTCTGCTCAAGGGCGCATCGGTGCAGAACACCGTCGAAAGGGTCGCGTCACGGCTGGTCGGGGTGGTGTTGATCGGCCGCGATCGGGCGATGGTTGCCGAGGCGTTATCGCGACACGCACCGGATGTGCCCGTCGTACAGGTTGTGGCACGCGAGGATGTTGATATGCATGCGACTGCTGAGTCTCCTGTGACATATGTGGTGCCCGCGTCGGACGAGACCGTCGGCACTCGTGTCATGAATGCAGCCGTGGCCGCCGCTCGAGACCTCGCCCGTCCCGGCGACACCGTGCTGCTGGCACCGGCTGGTGCTTCGTTTGACCAGTTCACCGGCTATGCGGAGCGCGGCGACGCGTTCGCGGCCGCCGCCCGCGCGACGCGCCGGTAGCAGCGGGTGAAGCACGCACTGGCCCGGCTGCTGCGCCGGGGACCCAAGGACGGCCCACCGACAGCGCAGGCTGCCGACGACGCGCCGGACGCCGGTAAAGACAAGCCCGCCAAGCCCGCCAAAGCCGCTAAGGCCGCGACCGTCGTCGTCGGCGAGCCACGGACCCGGTTCGGAGCCTGGCTCGGCCGGCCCATGACGTCGTTTCACCTGATCATCGCGGTGGCCGCGTTGCTAACCACGCTCGGCCTGATCATGGTGCTCTCGGCGTCGGGAGTTCGGTCGTATGACGACGACGGATCCGCGTGGACCATCTTCGGCCGTCAGGTGCTCTGGACGATCATCGGGCTGTTCGCCTGCTATCTGGCGCTGCGGTTGCCGGTGCGATTCATGCGCCGGATGGCGTTCACCGGCTTCGCGGCGACCATCGTCATGCTGGTGCTGGTGCTGATACCGGGAATCGGTAACGAAGCCAACGGTTCTCGCGGATGGTTCGTCGTCGCGGGCTTCTCGATGCAGCCTTCCGAGCTGACCAAGATCGCCTTCGCGATCTGGGGTGCGCACCTGCTGGCGGCGCGCCGCATGGAGCGGGCGTCGCTGCGGGAGATGCTGATTCCGCTGGTGCCGGCGGCGGTCATCGCGCTGGCCCTCATCGTCGCCCAGCCCGACCTTGGCCAGACCGTGTCGATGAGCATCATCCTGCTCGGCCTGCTGTGGTACGCCGGTCTGCCGTTGCGGGTGTTCCTCAGTTCGCTGTTCGCCGCGATCGCGGCGGGCGCGGTCCTCGCGGTGTCGGCGGGCTACCGCTCCGACCGGGTGCGGTCGTGGCTGGACCCGGGTCAGGACCCCCAGGACTCGGGTTATCAGGCCCGCCAGGCCAAGTACGCGCTGGCCAACGGCGGTATTTTCGGCGATGGACTGGGGCAGGGCACCGCGAAGTGGAACTACCTGCCCAACGCCCACAACGACTTCATCTTCGCGATCATCGGCGAGGAACTCGGCCTGGTCGGCGCGCTCGGCCTGCTCGGCCTGTTCGGGTTGTTCGCCTACACCGGGATGCGGATCGCACGCCGCTCGGCCGACCCGTTCCTGCGGCTGCTGACCGCGACCACCACGCTGTGGGTGATCGGTCAGTCGTTCATCAACGTCGGCTACGTGATCGGCCTGCTGCCCGTCACCGGCATCCAGCTGCCGCTGATTTCTGCCGGTGGAACATCCACGGCCACAACACTTTTGATGATCGGCATGATGGCCAACGCGGCGCGTCACGAACCCGAGGCGGTCGCTGCGCTGCGCGCCGGCCGCGACGACCGGATGACCCGCATCCTGCGGCTGCCACTGCCGGAGCCCTACTCGCCGACCCGGGTCGAGGCGCTGCGCGACCGGCTGCGCGGCAAGCCGAAGCCGGCCAAGCCGCAGCGCAAGCCGCAACCGGCCCGCGCAGCCCGAAAGGCCAGACCGCCAGCGGTGGACAAGCGCGCCGCACGGGCAGGGCATCATGTAGGCGGACAGCGATACACCGGCCGGCGCCAAGCGCAGGGCCGTCGGGCACTGGAAGGTCAGCGCTACGGGTGAACGACTCGGTCAGAGAGCCAACCGGGGCTTCGTCGTTGTCGGTTGTGCTCGCGGGAGGCGGCACAGCCGGCCACGTCGAGCCCGCAATGGCCGTCGCTGACGCCCTGGTCAGCCTCGATCCCGACGTCCGTATCACCGCGCTGGGCACCGCGCGGGGTCTGGAGACCAGGCTGGTTCCCGAGCGTGGCTACCAGCTCGAGCTGATCACCCCGGTGCCGCTGCCTCGCAAGCCCACCGGTGATCTGGCCCGGTTGCCGGCGCGGGTGCTGCGTGCGGTGCGGCAGGCGCGGGCGGTGCTGGACAAGGTCGACGCCGATGTGGTGATCGGGTTCGGCGGCTACGTGTCACTGCCGGCCTACCTGGCCGCCCGCGGCACGGTGCGGCGCGGCCGCCGGGTGCCGGTGGTGATTCACGAAGCGAACGCGAGCGCCGGATTGGCCAACCGGGTCGGGGCCCGCGGCGCGCACCGCATTCTCTCGGCGGTGACCGATCCCGGGCTGCGTGGTGCCGAAGTTGTCGGTGTCCCGGTCCGCGAGACGATCACGTCGCTGGATCGTGCTGCGCTGCGGTCGACGGCCCGGGCGCACTTCGGCTTCGCCGACGACGCCCGGGTGCTGCTGGTGTTCGGCGGCTCGCAGGGAGCGGCGTCCGTCAACCGAGCGGTCGCCGCGGCCGCCGGTGACCTGGCGGCCGCGGGAGTGGCGGTGTTACACGCTCACGGCGCCAAGAACACCATCGACCTGCGCGACCCGCAGCCCGGCGATCCGCCGTACGTCGCGGTGCCGTATCTGAGCCGGATGGACCTCGCCTACGCCGCAGCGGATTTGGCGATCTGCCGGTCCGGGGCGATGACGGTCGCCGAGGTGACCGCGGTCGGCCTGCCCGCGATCTACGTGCCCCTGCCGATCGGGAACGGCGAGCAGCGGCTCAACGCGTTGCCGGTGGTCGATGCCGGCGGCGGCATGCTGGTTGCCGACGCCGACCTGACGCCGGGCTTTGTCGCCGAACAGGTGGCCGGGTTGCTCAACGACGAGCCGCGGCTGGCGGCGATGACGACGGCGGCGGCGCTGGTCGGTCACCCGGAAGCGGCACGCGAGGTTGCTCGCGTCGCGCTGGACGTCGCGCGCGCAGCGCGGGACCGGAAGCTCGCGCAAAAACGCCGGAGTGTGCTGGACGTCGCGCGCGCAGCGCGGGACGGGAAGCGGCGCCGCGCCTTGGACGTCGCGCGAACGGGGAGAGCGGGCCGATGAGCCAACCGCTGCCTCCCGAGTTGCAGCGCGTACACATGGTCGGCATCGGGGGAGCGGGCATGTCCGGCATCGCCCGCATCCTGCTCGATCGGGGTGGACAGGTCTCGGGGTCCGACGCCAAGGAGTCGCGCGGTGTGCGCGCCCTGCAGGCCCGCGGTGCGCAGATCCGGATCGGCCACGACGCGTCGTCGCTCGACCTGCTGCCGGGCGGGCCGACCGCGGTGATCACCACGCACGCCGCGATCCCGAAGACCAACCCCGAGCTCGTCGAGGCCCGCCGTCGCGGCATTCCAGTGGTGCTGCGGCCGGCGGTGCTGGCCAAGCTGATGGCCGGGCGCACCACGCTGATGGTGACCGGGACGCACGGCAAGACGACCACCACGTCGATGTTGATTGTGGCGCTTCAGCATTGCGGCCGCGACCCGTCTTTCGCCGTCGGTGGCGAGCTGGGTGAGGCGGGCACCAACGCCCACCACGGCAGCGGCGACTGCTTTGTCGCCGAGGCCGACGAGAGCGACGGTTCGCTGCTCGAATACACCCCGAATGTCGCGGTAGTCACCAACATCGAGGCCGACCACCTCGACTTCTTCGGCAGCCCCGATGCCTACACCGCGGTGTTCGACTCCTTCGCCGAGCGCATCGCCCCGGGCGGCGCGCTGATCGTCTGCGTCGACGACCCGGGGGCTGCGTCTCTGGCGGAA
>DATNFI010000164.1:0-2495 GCA_035606475.1 Mycobacterium sp.
TGTACCAATGGACCTTCGCATCCTCGGGAAGTGGCCGATGAACTACCACAATTTCGGTGGAGTCTCTGCAGCATCGGTGGCGATTCTGGTGGTGGTGCACGGCATCACCTTCCTGATCGGCCGGCGGATCGGGCGCTACAACGTCGTCGACGCCGCGTGGGGCGTCGGGTTCGTCGCAGTCGCCGCCGTCGCCGCGGGAGTCGGCACCGGTGATCTGTTCCGGCGGGTCCTGCTGCTGATTCTGGTGGCGGTTTGGGGTCTCCGGCTGGCCTGGCACATGATCGTCAAGTCAGCGGGTAAAGGTGAGGACCCCCGCTACCGCGACCTGCTGGGCGGCGACTTCTCCGCCGGACACGTGTTACGCAAGGTGTTCGCCGTCCAGGCGGCGGCGACCTGGTTTGTCTCGCTGCCGCTGCAGGTTTCGGCGGTGTTGGGTGCGACTCCCCGGCTGTTGCAGCCGGTGCTCATCGCCGGCGTGGCGCTGTGGGTCGTCGGCGTGCTGTTCGAGGCCGTCGGCGACCACCAGTTGCGTCGCTTCAAGGCCGACCCTGCCAACAAGGGCGTCATCATGGACCGCGGCCTGTGGGCGTGGACCAGGCATCCCAACTACTTTGGCGATGCCTGCGTCTGGTGGGGGCTGTGGCTGGCCAGCATCGCGACGTGGTCCTCGTTGCTCACCGTGCTCTCACCGGTGCTGATGACCTACTTCCTTGTCTACGCCACGGGTGCGAAGCTCACCGAGAAATACATGCGCAACCGGCCTGGATTCGCCGAATATCGTTCGCGCACATCATTTTTCGTTCCAACGCCGCCCAAATCGCGATTACCATGACGATATTGACGCCGGTGGCTAGGCTACCGCACGTGACCACCGAACTCGACGCGTTGTTGCGCCAGGTGGCCCGCCGCGATGTCGATGCGTTCGCCACCTTCTACGACCGCACCCGGGCCAGGGTGTTCGGCCTGGTCACCCGCGTTTTGCGCGACCCCGGCTACAGCGAGGAGACCACGCAGGACATCTACCTGCAGGTGTGGCGCACTGCGGACAGTTACGATCCGTCCGCCGGCTCGCCGCTGGCGTGGCTGATGACGTTGGCGCACCGGCGCGCGGTGGATCGGGTGCGCTCGGAGCAGGCGGCCAGCCAGCGTGAGTCGCGCTACGGCGCCGCCAACGTCGACCCGCCGTCGGATCAGGTAGCCGATTCGGTGATCCTGCGCGACGAGCGGCGCCAGGTGGCCGACTGCCTCGGCTCGTTGACCGACGCGCAACGCGAGTGCATTCAGCTCGCATACTACGACGGGCTGACGTATGTCCAAGTGTCGGAACGGTTGTCGGCGAATCTTGCGACGATCAAGTCACGGATGCGCGACGCCATTCGCGGCCTGCGCAGGTGTCTGGGGATGACATGACCGAGCCGAATGATCCCGACCTGATCGCCCTCGCGACGCCGTACGCGCTGCACGCGGTGTCTGAGACTGAGCTCGCCGACATCGAGCGACGCGTCTCCGCCGCTCCCCCGGACGTCGCGCAGGCCTTCGATGACGAAGTCCGCGCCGTGCGAGAAACCATGGCGGCGGTGTCGGCGGCCACCGCCGTCGAGCCGCCGCACCAGCTGCGGGACCGACTGCTGACCGAAGTGAGCAGCGATCCAGTGCGGGTGTTGCGCCCGAAACGCTGGCAGACCATCGTGCTGGCGGCCGCGGCCGCGCTGGTCATCGGGCTCGGTGCGCTCGGGGTGGGAATGGCGTTGCGGCCGACACCCAGCCCGTCGACCGCCGAGCAGGTGTTCGCCGCTCCCGATGTGCGGACTGTGTCCGGCCCGATTCCGAGCGGCGGCACAGCGACGGTGGTGTTCTCCCGCGAGAAGAACGCGGGCGTGCTGGTGATGAACAATGTCGCACCGCCGCAGCCGGGAACCGTCTACCAGATGTGGCTGGTCGACGCCAAAGGTCCGCACTCGGCCGGGACCATGGACGCCAAGAACGTCGCGCCGTCGACCACCGCGGTCTTGCCCGATCTCGGTGACTCGCAGACGCTGGCGTTCACCGTCGAACCCCCGGGTGGTTCAGCGCAGCCCACCAGCGCACCTTTCGCCAAGTTGCCGTTGGTCTAGGACAGAGTCGCCGCAGCCAACTCGGCGATGACGTCGTTCACGTCATGCCGGCTGCGCCATGCTCGGCGTTGACGCATCGCGCCGTTGCCTTCGTCGTCGACGCGCGCCACCTCGGTGACCACCATGTCGTAATCGCCGACGGCTTCGAGCGCCGGCCGGACATGCTCGACCAAGTGCTCCAACAACTTTCGCGCGGACACCGGTGCGTGGGTTTCGAGCAGATCGATCGCCTCGCCGTCGAGACCGTCACGCGCGGACTTCCAGTACGCCGCCTTGAGCGCGTGTGGACTCAGCGGCGGAGTCGGCTCGCCGCATCGTTCATCGTTGAGCGCCGTCATCACGCTGGCGCGGATCAGTGTGGCCAGCAGCACGGTGTCGGCG
>DATNFI010000165.1:0-35249 GCA_035606475.1 Mycobacterium sp.
GGACCGCTGCTCAGCAGCGCAGAGTGCACTTCGGGCGGAAGTGCCATCCAGATCGGCGCGGTCATCGTCAGCGTGGGCCGCGACCGGCAAGCCAGGTTAGCATTGGCTTAGCTAACACTACTGAGTTGCCGGACGGAAGTCCGGCCTCGTCGCATCCTCACGTCGACTCGATGACCGCAAAGATCAGTGAGCTAGCCGCCCCACTTGGCGCCTTCGGCCGAGTCACGAGCCAGCATCGAGGTGGTGTTGTTCTCGTGCGTGCTCGCCATCGCGTGATATGACAGCACCAGCTGCTCCAGTGCCTGGTTCCACTGTGCCTGCCAGGCCTGATAATTCATGCCCGTGTCACCCTGCCAACCCGACTGCAACGCGGCTTGCTCGGCAGAGATATCGGCGCCCAGGCTCTGCAACGTGCCGGCGTAGCCGGCCATGTCCGCCGAATGCGCCAGCATCGCCGGGTAGTTGTACATGATCTGCGACATCACAAGTCCTTTCAGAAGCCCGGGTAGCTGCTCGCCGCAGCACTATCGGCGGCCACATACGTACCCGCCGCATCGCCGAGGTTCGCCTGCGCGATATCCAGCAGCGAATTCACCTTCGCCGCCGCCGCCACGAACCGGGCATGCGCGGCCTGAAACGCCGCCGCCGAATCGCCGGCATGAAACGCCTGCGCCGACATCGCCTCCTGCTCGGCTTGACCAATCGTCGACCGCATCAACCCCGCCTTGGCCCCAAACGCCGACTGCGACGCCACCAACTGCGGAATGTGAGCATCCAACAAACTCATCCCTGAAATCCTTTCCTCACTTGATTACCGTTGCCGTACAAAGACATTCAGTTGTCCTCGCTGTCTCCCTGCGACCAGGTGTTGGGCAGCATCGGCATTCTCGGCCCGTCTCCGAAACCGTCATCGGTAAGAGTAGCCAGTCCGGACGCCTGTTCACCGTTCTTCGACACGGTGCCGGAGAATCCGAGCGGGCCCGCGCCCCGATCCGACGACTCCGTCGGGGTAGCCCAATCGGGGTCGACATCGACGTTCATGTCGGCGTATTCGTCGTAGTGGTCGTGTTGGATCGCGCGCCGCCGCCGCCGCGTGGGACGCTTTGCCGCGGCGGCCGCTGCTGCAGCAGCGATCTCCGGCGCCTTCGACGCGCCGCGCGAGGTCGGCTCCTGCGTCTTGGCTTGGGTGTTCATCCCCGACCCGATGGTCGGACCGCCGACGATGTACGGCGGCGTAAACCCCGGTCCCGCACCGGGTGGTGCCGACGCAGCGGGTGCCGCCGGTGCCGCCGGCGCGCTCGCGGCACCGGCCGACGTGGGTGACGGGGCCGGAGCGCTGGGGGCCACCGACGACGCGAGGACGGCCGGGGCCGGCGCGGTCGCCGGGAACAGCGGCGGCACCACAACGGATTCGACGGGAATCATCGGAATCACCGGCTGGGCCAACGCGGCGAGTCCGGCCAGTCCCGCGCCACCGGCCGCGAGGGGACTCAACGCGGGGGCAAAGGCAACGAACAGCGCCGGGTTCGCCGACAGGAAATTCGCAACTTCCAGAATGTGAGTGGGAAAGTCGAATAGCTGCCAGCTGATAAACCATTGAATGGCTTCGATTGGATTCTGCTGCAACAGTTGTCCGAAATACTGGAAGTCCTCGGTGAGTTCGAGGGCGCGAGCGACCCAAAAGGAGACCTCGCCCGGGTTGGTATAGGTGTCGTACTCGAGTCCGTTCAGCGTGCCCTCGGCAGGATTCCAGTTGTAACCGAAGTTCTGCAGCCACTGCGCGATGGCGTCGTCGAAGGGCGTATCCACCGTCGGGTCGTGCGCGAGCTGGCTGTTGCCAATGCCGAGTTTTTCGAGATCGTCCACGAGCCACTGCGGCAGCCCTAGCGGATTGTCGCCGCTATCGGCGGGCTGCGACGCGTCGTTGGATTTCAAGATCGGGGGCGCGGTGTCGGTGGCCGGCGTCGCCGCGACCGCGGTGTCGGCGACGGCTTGATAGGTGCTCATCGTGGTGGCGGCCTGGACCCACATCCGCACGTAGTCAGCCTCGTTGACCGCGATCGGAATCGTGTTGATGCCAAAGAAATTCGTGGCCTGTAGCACCCCGTGCACGACGTGGTTGGTCACCAACTCCGGCAACGTCGGCATGGCCGCCAAGGCGGCCGTGTAAGCGGCGGCGGCAGTTTCGTGTTGGGTGGCCGCCGCGGCGCTGTCGGCGCCGGCTTTCGTCAGCCAGGCCACATAGGGCACATACGCCGATACGAACGACTCCGCGGTCGGCCCCTGCCAGGCGGCGGTCTGCACTTCGGCCAGCACCGAGCTGAGTTCCTCAGCCACCGAGGTGTATTCGGCGCTCAGTGAACTCCACGCCCCCGCAGCCTCGAGTAGCGAACTGGGCCCTGGACCACTGCTTAACAACGTCGAGTGCACCTCGGGCGGCGCAGCCATATAGATGGGCGCCGTCACCCTCAGCCCCAGACGCCGTGATACGACGACGCCGCGGCGGCGTCGAGCGCTGCATAACCAACACCCGACTCGGCGACCCCGAGACCGGAGCGACCGAGCTCCTCGGCGCCCTGGGCGGCGGCAGCCGCATGCTGGCCGCCGCGGAGGCTGAATCCGCCCGCGGTCTGCAGCGACACCGGGTCGGCGGCAGGCGGGATCACGGCCGTGATCATCGGCGCCGCACCGGCCTGCGCCGACGCCAGCCGCGCCGTGAGGGCTTCGATCCGCGCGCTAGCAGCCGCAAGGCCTTCTGGAACGACACGCAGTGTCATGACAGCCCCTCCGGTCCGTGTTGAACATGATTTTCATTAACATTTTTAGCACACGGAGCTGGGATTGGGAACTGGAAACCGCTACCGACGCGACGCCAGCCGTCGATAGCCGGATTCGGCGAAGCGGCGGGCGACCTCTCGCATCTCATCGGTCACCGGACGGCGCTCTTGGTGATCGTCCGAAAATGCTTGGGGGTCCGAATCTTTCGAGTAGAACCGAGACTGTTCAGTCATGCGTTCCATCGCGACCGGGTCGATCTCGATGCCGAAATGCGGAGCAACCCGCTGCCACACCGCGACGGGCAACTCAGAGTGGTCGACGCAGATCCGCCGCGAAGGCCCGGCACTGGCCGAAAACAGCATCGCGCCGAGGGCGCGGGCAACGAACTCGGCCCGCGGCATGGTCGCAACGGCGGCCGGGTCGATGCCAAAGCGCTGCGCCGTCTGCACCGACGGCACCTGGTGACCGAGCCACCCCGGTGGCGCGGCCAGCAGCGAGGCCAGCACTTCGGCCGGATCTCGCTGAACCCAGACCCACGGGGTGTCCGGAAAAGCCGCGGTGAGAATCTCCTGGCGGCGAATGTTCCAGCTGGTGCATTTGAGTACCAGCCGCTGTTCGTCGCCGTGGCGGCGCCGACCGAGCGCGCGGACCAGATAGCGCACCATCTGGACCAGCGCCGCCCCGTCCACCCGGCTCGGATCGAGCCCGAGGAGCGCGTTCAGCGGTGACGGCTCGGCGATCACCACAACGCCCGGCAGCGTGGACAACAGCCGCGACACCAACGTCGATCCGCAGCGGGAGAAGTGATAGATCATGCCCGCGGGGTTCAGGGACGGTTCGTTGTCAAGAGCTAGCAGCGCGCCGAGATCGGTTCGGACCAGCGGCTGCGCGTGCGGGCCAGTGGACCAGCGACCGACGGTCTGGTCGAAGAACGGCTCCACGAAACGCTCGGCCGACAGGTCTGCCCAGTCGACGGTCGGGTTGGCCGTGGCGAAGTTGAAGCGAATCGGCGTCCATCGGGCGAGGTCGGCGATCTCCATCAGCCGCTCGGCAGCCGAAGGAGGAATCCCTGCAGGATCAGGGTTCGCGCGAGTTCGATCCGCTGCATATCGGAGAGCCCCGGCAGATCCGAAACCCGCAGCGGCTCGGTGCTTCTCGCCAGATACTGCAGGGCCTCGCGATGGTCGATGCCGGCGTTCACCACGGATTGGGCGAAGTGCAGTGCCACTCCGCCGGAATCCTCGGTCACCCGCGAATACAGCGGTTGGTACTTCACCACCCGGGTCTGGTCGTCGATGTCAACGGCGTCGGAGATGCCCGCCCCCAGCGGGTGGCACTGGCCCCGCCTGACCAGGTCGGCTTCCAGCGAGTCGAGTGCTGCAGCGATGGCTTCCGGCTGCTCGAGGGATTCGGTGATCTCGTGCACGAGTGAGCCCAATCCGGCCCGCACGTCTGGATCGGACAGGAAACGTGGCGGTAGTTGAATGTGCGCACGCGCATCGGAGTTGTTGAGCGCGTTCAGCATTCGGGCGGCGAGCAGGGAGAGCGTGGGTGCGTGCAAACCCACCGTCAGATGCACTGACAGGTCCGACGTCGACTCAGCGGCATGCATGCGACCGCGTGGCAGGTACAGGACGTCCCCGGCTTCCAGGCGAACGTCGATGGGTGTGGGGAGTTCGGCGGCGGGAATTGAATCGTGGCGCCACATCTCGTGCGGTGCCACATCGATGCCCTCGTAGAGATGCCAGATCTTGGATCCCTGAAGCTGCACGATCAGCGCGTCGTGGTCGTCGAAATGCGCGACGAAGCCTTGCGATTGGGGCGGGGTGAAGTACGCGTTCACCTGCGCCGCGTAATTCAGCTCGACGTCGATCGAATGCGCCAGCGAGGCGATCGAGCGCACATATCGCTGGACGCTGTCCAGCACGATGGTGAACCCGTCGGCGAAGTCCTGGCCGATGGCCGCGACGTCGAAACTTCCATCGGCGCGCCGGTAGACGTATTGGTCTTTGCGCTCCTCTTGCCGGACCAGGCTGACCAGTGACAGATGCGGCCGAAACACGGCCAGTAGGGCGTCAACTGAGTCAGCTCCGTCCAGCAGAGCGTCGAAATAGTCGGGGCTGTTTCGGCTCACGTGGTAGTGCGACTTACCCCAGAACTCGTCGAGAAAGGCATCGACGGATAGCGGCTCGAGCAACCAGGCCAGCGACAATTCGGTGTGAACGCCCGGGGAGCGCTGCCCCATCAGTGCTGTTCTTCCGCCTCGCCGCCGGTGGTCCAGGTGCCCGGCACCATCGGCAGGACCGCTCCGCTGCCGAATTCGTCATCGTCGAGGGTAGCCAAACCCGCTGCAGCTGAGCCCCTTTTGCGCACTGTTCCGGCAAAACCCAGCTGTCCGCCGCCGCGGTCGGAGGTCGCCGTCGGTCCAGCCCAGTCTGGGTCGACGGCGATATTCATGTCCATGAACTCGTGAGCGTACCCGCGCAGGCCGGCCCGCCGGCGTCGCCTCGACCGGAGTTGCCCGCGCTCAGCCGCGGCGGCGGTAGCAGCCGCCGCAAAGGGCTCGGCCGCTTTCCTCTTGTCGCCCGCGCCGGCGGTGCTGGCCATATCGGAACCCGATCCGAGCCTGGGCGGGCCGACGGCGTACGGCGGCCCGAAGCCCGGCCCGCCCGCGGGAGGGGGTGATGTCGGCACCGACGTCGCGACGGTGCCGGCCGTGGACGCGGGTGCTGACGCGGGGGCCGTGGTCGGCGTGCCCGGCGCGCCTATCGCGACGGGACTGCCGGTCGCGGAGGCCGGCAGAGTCGAGGTCTGCGGTGTCGGCGACAGGACCTCGGCGGGGAATTGCGGTGGGCCGGGCTGTATTCCGGCCAGCCCGGCCACGCCAGCGACGCCCCCGGTCAACACGATCGGCGCGATCAGCGGTAGGGCGTACACCTCGGGAAAGGCACTGAGGAACTCCCCCACGTGGCCCACCTCGTCGGCCACCAATCCACTGACGTCCGCGGACAGCTGCGTCAGGCCTTGGGCCGGGTTCTGGGCGATCAAGGTGATGTCTCGCTGCACGGTGTCCGTCACCTCGGTGATTCGGTTGATATACCAACTCCACTGGTAGGGGTCGCCCGAGTCGTCGTCGATGATCGGCTGTGTCGAGCCGTCGCCGTTGCTGTCGGCGGGCTGCGCGCTGGTGGAGTTGACGATCTGTGGCGCCGCATCGGTCGGTGGCGCACCGGCCAGCGCCGTTGTCGACACGGCCTGGTAGGTGGTCATGGTGGCGGCAGCCTGGACCCACATCCGTACATAGTCGGCTTCGTTGAGCGCAATCGGAATCGTGTTGATACCAAAGAAATTCGTGGCCATCAACACGCCGTGCACGACGTGGTTGGTGGCCAGCTCCGGCAACGTCGGCATGGCGGCCAGCGCCGCGGTGTAGGCGGCAGCCGCCGTCTCATGCTGGGCGGCTTCGGCGGCGCTCTTGGCGCTGGCCTGCATCAGCCAGGCCAGGTAGGGCAGATGCGCGGCCACATAGCGCTCGGCGGTCGGGCCCTGCCACGCTCCGGCCTGCACCGCGGCCAGCACATCGCTGAGTTCGTCGGCGACCGAGGAGTATTCGACGCTCAACGAGCTCCACGCGCTCGCGGCCGCTAGCAGTGAGCCCGGACCCGGTCCGCTACTGAGCAATGTCGAGTGCACCTCGGGCGGCGCCGCCATCCATACCGGCGCAGTCATGACCTCACATCCGCTACCGAAGCGGCACAAATATGTGCGGTCACGGAGAAAGTGAATACGACGCCATGTCGTAGGACAAGACTCGGTACCGGTAAGGGGTATCCGCCGGTCAGAGAGCTAACGGGAGTCCGCGCCACCCCAGGTGTTCGGCAGCATCGGCACACTGGGACCGCCGCCGAAGCCGTCCGCGGACAGCGTCGCGAGCCCGCTCGCCTGCCCACTGCCTTTGGAAACCGTTCCGGTGAATCCGAGCGGCCCCGCTCCCCGATCCGACACAGCGGCGTCCACCCCCCAGTCCGGCTCCACGTCGACGTTCATGTCCATGTACTCGTGGGCGTGCGCCTGCAGGCGCACGCGCGGACGCCGTCTCTTCCGGGCACGATCGTTCGCGCCGACGGCCACCGCCGCGGCCGCCGCGGGCGCCTTGGCTGCGCCACGCGACGTCGGCTCGTGTGTCTGGGCCTGCGCGCCGAACGCCGACGCCAGCGAAGCCCCACCCACCGCATACGGCGGCGAGAAGCCCGGGCCGGCGCCCGGCGGTACCCCACCGGACGCGCCGACAGTGCTCGGCGCCGGTGCGCTCGACACTGCGGGAGCCTGCCCGCCGCTGGTTGCGATGCTGCCGACAGTCGACACCGTCGGCGTCGCGCTCACCGGCGCGGCGGTGACCGGCGCCGTCGGGACGGCCGCGGCCGGCGAAACGGGCGCCCCGGGGACGGCCACGACACCCGCGAGTCCGGCCAGCCCGGCAAATCCGGCGCCGAAGGCCGCGGGGATGGCGAAGGGCAGCAAGAAGGGCGCCGCCTGCACCAACGGCCAGAACAGGACGGTCGTGTGAAAGACGGTCCAGCCGATCGCCGAGGCCAGTGTCGGCGACAGGCCGGGGATCGCCGACTGAAGCGCGTTGGCGATGCCGTTGGCGAAGGGGACGGCGGGAAATGGCCACCCGTCCGGGTACAGCAGTTTGCCCAGCGGCCAGGCGAACCCCTGCGTGTAATCGCTGAGCAGCGCGGCCAATTGATCCTGCCACGAGGTGTCCGCCGCAGCCGCGGCTTGTGTTGTCGCAGCGGGTGTTTCGCCGCCGCCGGTCAAAATCTGCGGCGCGGGCTCGGCCGGCGGAACCGCGGCGAGGGCCGATCCGGCGACGGCCTGGTAGGTGCTCATCGTGGTTGCGGCCTGAACCCACATGCGCACGTAGTCGGCCTCGTTCAGCGCGATCGGGATGGTGTTGATGCCGAAGAAGTTGGTCGCGGTCAGCAGACCGTGCACCACGTGGTTGGTGGCCAACTCGGGCAAGGTCGGCATCGCGGCCAGGGCCCCGGTGTAGGCCGCGGCCGCGGTCTCGTGCTGGGCGGCGGCGGCCGCGCTGTCGGCGCCGGCCCGCATCAGCCAGGCCAGGTACGGAGCGTGTGCGGCGACGTACTGCGCGGCGCTGGGGCCCTGCCAGGCACCGGTCTGCACGCCCGCCAGCACCGTGGTCAGCTCGTCGGCCACCTCGGCGTACTCGGTGCTCAGCGCCGACCAGGCGGTCGCCGCGGACAGCAGCGAGCCGGGTCCGGGGCCACTGCTGAGCAGTGTCGAGTGGACTTCGGGCGGCAGGGCCATCCAGATCGGCGCGGTCATGACTTGATCACAATGGGCCACTAAAAACTACGGCGCGTCGTAGTCGCAAGACCCCGTCGGGGTATGGGGTATTCGCAGGTCCGGGACCTGTGACTGAGGATCAGACCCGCAACAGCGTCGGCAGTGCCAGCGCCGAATCGAGCGCCAGAGCGCAGAAGACGACGGCGAGATAGTTGTTCGACTGCAGGAACAATCGCAACGGTTTCACCGGCTCGCCGCGGCGGACGCCGGCGTAGAGCTGGTGTGCCATCGCCAGGAACCAGACGCCGGCCACCACGGCCACCGTGGTGTAGAGCCACCCGGTGGCCAGCGCGAGCGCCAGCGTCGCGGCGACGGTCAGCCAGGTGTAGATCAGGATCTGCTTAGTGACCTGACGTTCGGTCGCCACGGCCGGCAGCATCGGGATGCCGGCCGCCTGGTAGTCCTCCTTGTAGCGCATCGCCAGTGCCCAGGTGTGCGGCGGCGTCCAGAAGAAGATGATCGCGAACATGACCAGCGCCGGCCAGGCGATGGTTCCGGTCACCGCCGACCAGGCGATCATCACCGGCATGCAGCCGGCCGCGCCGCCCCAGACCACGTTCTGCGAGGTACGGCGCTTGAGCAGGAGCGTGTAGACGAAGACGTAGAACGCGATCGTGACGACCGCCAGCAGGCCGGACAACAGGTTCGTCGTCCACCACAGCCACGCAAACGAGGCGACGCTGAGCGTCAACCCGAAAATCAGGGCGTTCCTGGTCGGCACGGTGGCACGCGCCAGCGGACGGCGCGCGGTGCGCTTCATTATCTTGTCGATGTCGGCGTCGGCCACACAGTTCAACGTGTTGGCGCCGCCGGCGGCGAGCATTCCGCCGACCAGCGTATTGAGAATCAGCAACGGGTTCACGCTGCCGCGGTGGGCGAGCAACATCGCCGGAATCGCGGTGACCAGCAACAGTTCGACGACCCGCGGCTTGGTCAGAGCCAGATACGCCAGCAATGTGCCGCTGACTCGGCTCGGCGCAACGCGCTCGCGAATGCTCACGCAATGGCTCCTCGGATCACGACAGCGCGCAGCTTCTACTACGCACGATGGTAGACGGGACGACTTGCCCAGCATGCACCGCAGTACCTATTCGCAGCCAATCGGCAAGGTTCGAGGCGCAACGCGCCGTTGACGGCGACTGAACAATCGGGGAGCCGAAATATGCACTAACACGTCCGCAACGTTCCGGCATTAGGGTGGAATCAGGATCATTCTGCCGACCCGAGGACTTCAAACTAAGTGACCACGATCGAAGACATCTCGACCCTGACCCAACCGCACCACCCCGATGATTGGACCGAGCTCGATTCGGCCGCAGTCGACACCGTGCGAGTGCTGGCCGCCGACGCGGTCCAGAAGGTGGGCAACGGCCATCCCGGGACGGCGATGAGCTTGGCTCCGCTCGCCTACACGCTGTTCCAGCGGGCCATGCGGCATGACCCGAGCGACCCGCACTGGCTGGGCCGCGACCGGTTCATCCTGTCCTGTGGACACAGCAGCCTGACCCTTTATCTTCAGCTGTACCTGGGCGGGTTCGGTCTCGAGTTGTCTGACATCGAGTCGCTGCGAACCTGGGGATCCAAGACACCCGGGCACCCGGAGTTCCGGCACACCAAGGGCGTGGAGATCACCACCGGCCCCTTGGGCCAGGGCCTGGCGTCCGCGGTCGGCTTCGCGATGGCGTCACGCTACGAGCGCGGACTGTTCGACCCGGACACCGCGCCCGGGACCAGCCCCTTCGACCACCACATCTACGTGATCGCCTCGGACGGCGATATCGAAGAGGGCGTGACCTCGGAGGCGTCGTCGCTGGCCGCCGTGCAGCAACTCGGCAACCTCATCGTGTTCTACGACCACAACGAGATCTCGATCGAGGACGACACCGACATCGCCTTGTGCGAGGACACCGCGGCCCGCTACCAGGCCTACGGCTGGCACGTGCAGCGCGTCGAGGGCGGCGAGAACGTCGTCGCCATCGAGGACGCCATCGCCAACGCCAAGGCGGTCACCGACAAGCCCTCGTTCATCTCGGTGCGGACGATCATCGGGTATCCCGCGCCGAAGCTGATGAACACCGGCAAGGCGCACGGTGCGGCACTCGGCGACGAAGAGGTCGCAGCGGTCAAGGAGATCCTGGGATTCGACCCCGACAAGAAATTCGCCGTCAGCGACGAGGTGATCAACCACACCCGCGAACTGGTGCAGCGCGGCAAGGCAGCCCACGAAAAGTGGAACGCCGACTTCGAGGCGTGGGCCAAGCGCGAACCCGAACGCAAGAAGCTGCTGGACCGGCTGACCGCCGAGGAACTGCCCGACGGCTGGGACGCCGACATTCCGCATTGGGAGCCGGGCGGCAAGGCGCTGGCCACCCGCGCCGCCTCCGGCAAGGTGCTCAGCGCCGTCGGCCCACACCTACCAGAGCTTTGGGGCGGCTCGGCCGACTTGGCCGGCAGCAACAACACCACCATGGACAACGTGAAATCGTTTGGCCCACCGTCTATTTCGACGAAGGATTACACGGCAGACTGGTACGGCCGCACTTTGCATTTCGGTGTCCGTGAGCACGCGATGGGCTCGATCCTGTCCGGCATCGTGCTGCACGGCCCAACCCGCGCCTACGGCGGCACCTTCCTACAGTTCTCGGACTACATGCGTCCGGCGGTGCGACTGGCCGCGCTGATGGACATCGACACCATTTACGTGTGGACGCACGATTCGATCGGGCTCGGCGAGGACGGCCCGACCCACCAGCCGATCGAGCACCTCGCGGCGCTGCGGGCCATCCCGAGGTTGTCCGTGGTGCGCCCGGCGGATGCCAACGAAACCGCCTACGCGTGGCGGACGGTCCTGGCCCGCGGTAACGGCAGTGGCCCGGTCGGGTTGATCCTGACCCGGCAGGGTGTCCCGATCCTCGAGGGCACCAGCTACGACGGCGTTGCCAAGGGTGGCTACATCCTCAGCACTGGGGGCGGCGGTAGCGAAGATCAGGAGCCCGACGTGGTTCTGATCGCCACCGGATCCGAGGTTCAGCTCGCCGTCGCCGCGCAGAAACTGTTGGCGGACAAGGACATTGTCGCTCGCGTGGTGTCGATGCCCTGCGTCGAATGGTTCGAGTCGCAGTCCGACGAATACCGCAACAGCGTACTGCCGCCGTCCGTGTCGGCACGGGTGGCCGTCGAGGCCGGGGTCGCGCAGTGCTGGCACAAATTGGTCGGTGACACCGGTGAGATCGTTTCGATCGAGCACTACGGGGAGTCCGCCGATGAGAAGACTTTGTTTCGCGAGTTCGGGTTCACCCCGGAAGCCGTCGTCGACGCCGCCGAACGAACAATCGACAACTAACCGAAGGGAAAGCCGATGACTCAGAATCCCAACCTCGCTGCCCTGAGCTCCGCGGGTGTATCGGTCTGGCTGGACGACCTGTCCCGCGAGCGCTTGCAGTCCGGCAATCTGCAGGAGCTGATCGACACCAAGAGCATCGTCGGGGTCACCACCAACCCGTCGATCTTCCAGAAGGCCTTGTCCCAGGGCGATTCCTACGACGCCCAGGTCGCCGAACTCGCCGAGCGCGGCGCCGACGTGGACGCCACCATCCGGACGGTGACTACCGACGACGTCCGCAACGGTTGCGACGTGCTCCGGCCGCAATGGGAGGCGTCCGACGGCGTCGACGGCCGGGTGTCGATCGAGGTCGATCCGCGGTTGGCGCACGACACCGACAAGACCGTCGCCCAGGCCATCGAGCTGTGGAAGATCGTCGACCGTCCGAACCTGCTGATCAAGATCCCGGCCACCAAGGCCGGTCTGCCCGCCATCAGCGCCGTTCTGGCGGAAGGGATTTCGGTCAACGTCACGCTGATCTTCTCGGTCGAGCGGCACCGCGAGGTGATGGACGCCTACCTCGCCGGACTGGAAGCCGCCAAGGCAGCCGGCCACGACGTGTCCAAAATCCACTCGGTCGCATCGTTTTTCGTGTCGCGCGTCGACACCGAGGTCGACAAGCGCCTGGAGAAAATCGGCTCGGATGAAGCGCTGGCACTGCGCGGGCAGGCTGGCGTGGCCAACGCGCGGCTGGCCTACGCGGCCTACCAGGAAGTGTTCGTCGGTGGCGACCGCTTCGCCCCGCTCGAGGGCGATGGCGCGCGGGTGCAGCGTCCGCTGTGGGCGTCGACCGGCGTGAAGAACCCCGACTACTCCGACACGCTGTATGTCACCGAACTGGTGGCGCCGAACACCGTGAACACCATGCCGGAGGCGACGATCGATGCGGTGGCCGACCACGGGATCATCACTGGCGACACCGTCACCGGCACCGCGTCGGCCGCCCAGGAGGTCTTCGACAACCTCGACGCGATCGGCATCGACCTGACCGACGTGTTCCTGGTGCTGGAGAACGAAGGCGTCGAGAAGTTCGAGGCCTCCTGGAAAGAGCTGCTCGACGCGACGCAGGCTCAGCTCCAGTCCGCCGGCCAGTGAGCCCAGCCGGAACCCGGGCCAGTTCCGGGCAATGGCGAAACCCGTTGCGGGACAAGTGCGATAAGCGCTTGCCGCAGATCGCTCCGCCCTGCGCGATGGTGATCTTCGGCGTGACCGGCGATTTGGCCCGCAAAAAAGTGGTGCCGGCCATCTACGACTTGGCCAACCGGGGCTTGCTGGCGCCCAACTTCGCCCTGGTGGGCTTCGCCCGCCGGGACTGGGACGACGCGGCCTTCGCAGACGAGGTCCTCCAGCTCGTCAAGGAGCACTCGCGTACGCCGTTCCGCCAGGCTATCTGGGATCGGCTGGCCGACGGATGCCGTTTCGTCCAAGGCACTTTCGACGATGAGGCGGGATTCGCGCGACTGGCTGAGACGCTGGACAAGCTGGACGCCGAGCGCGGTATCGGCGGCAACCACGCGTTCTACTACGCCATCCCGCCGAAGAGTTTCCCGACCGTGTGCGAGCAGCTGGCCAAGGCCGGGTTGGCCGAAGCGAAGGAGGGCAGCTGGAGTCGGGTCGTCATCGAGAAACCGTTCGGCCACGACCTCGACAGCGCCCGCGAACTCAACAAGGTGGTCAACAGCGTCTTCCCCGAGGACTCGGTGTTTCGCATCGACCACTACCTGGGCAAAGAGACGGTCCAGAACATCCTGGCGCTGCGTTTCGCCAACCAGCTGTTCGACCCGATCTGGAATGCGCACTACGTGGATCACGTCCAGATCACCATGGCCGAAGACATCGGCCTGGGCGGTCGCGGGGGCTACTACGACGGGATCGGCGCCGCCCGCGATGTCATCCAGAACCACCTGACGCAGCTGCTGGCTTTGACCGCGATGGAAGAGCCGGTGAGCTTCCTTCCCGTCGAGTTGCAGAGCGAGAAGATCAAGGTGCTCTCCGCGATCGAGTTGGTGGAGCCGTTGGAGGAGACCACTTCTCGCGGTCAGTACACCGCCGGGTGGCAGGGCGGCGAGCACGTGGTGGGGCTGCTGGAGGAGGAGGGCTTCTCTCCGGAGTCCATCACCGAGACGTTCGCCGCCATCACTCTCGAAGTCAACACGCGTCGCTGGGCCGGCGTGCCGTTTTATTTGCGCACCGGAAAACGGTTGGGCCGCAGGGTGACCGAGATTGCGTTGGTGTTCAAGAAGGCACCCCATCTGCCGTTCGACGCGACGATGACCGAAGAATTGGGGGCCAACGCCTTGGTAATCCGGGTGCAGCCCGACGAAGGGGTCACGTTGCGGTTCGGGTCGAAGGTGCCCGGCACCATGGAAGTGCGCGACGTCAACATGGACTTCTCCTACGGCTCGGCCTTCGCCGAGGACTCCCCCGAGGCCTATGAGCGGCTGATCCTGGACGTGCTGCTGGGCGAACCCTCATTGTTTCCGGTGAACGCTGAAGTCGAATTAGCCTGGGAGATACTGGATCCTGTGCTGGACTACTGGGCTCAGCACGGCACGCCCGATCCCTACGAAGCAGGCACCTGGGGCCCGGCATCGGCATTCGAGATGCTGCGGCGCACCGGGCGGGAATGGCGGCGACCCTAGATGATTGTCGAATTGCCGGATACCAGCACCACCGAGATCAACAAAAAGCTCAACGAACTTCGCGAGAAGACCGGCGCGGTCACTCTCGGCCGGGTGTTGACCCTGGTGATCGCCCCCGATAGCGACGCACTGCTGGAGGAATCCATCGAAGCCGCGAACGTCGCCAGCCACGAGCACCCAAGCCGGGTGATTGTGGTGATGACCGGCGATCCCGAGGCCCGCGATGCGCGCCTCGACGCCCAACTACGCGTCGGCGGCGAAGACGCAGTCGGCGAGCTCGTGGTCCTGCGACTCTCCGGGCCACTGGCCGGCCACAACAGCAGCGTTGTCGTCCCGTTCCTGTTACCTGACATCCCGGTCGTGGCCTGGTGGCCCGACATCGCCCCCGCAGTGCCCGCACAAGATCCATTGGGCCAGTTGGCAATTCGTCGAATAACGGATGCGACCAACGGAGCGGATCCGTTGTCGGCAATCAAGAGCAGGCTGCCGGGCTACACCCCGGGTGACACCGACCTGGCCTGGAGCCGGATCACTTACTGGCGCGCGCTACTCGCGTCGGCGATCGATCAGCCACCGCACGAGCCGATCACCTCAGCGCTGGTGTCGGGCCTCAAAGACGAACCGGCGCTGGACATCCTGGCCGGCTGGCTGGCCAACCGGATCGACGGCCCGGTGCGCCGCGTGGTGGGCGAGCTCAAGGTCGAACTCGAGCGCCTCACGGAGACGGTGGTATTGCGGCGGCCGCAGCGGGGAATCACTGCGACGCTGAGCCGCACGGGCAAGCCGGACGCACTGGTTCCGCTGCAGCGGCGCGACGTCCCCGAATGCCTCGCCGAAGATCTCCGGCGACTGGATGCCGACACGATCTACTGTGCGGCGTTGGAAGGTATCGATCGGGTGGAGTACGCATGAGCCGCGCCGGCGACGATGCAGAGCGTAGCGATGAGAAGGAGCGGCGCAAATGAGTACCGCCGGCGACGATGCAGAGCGCAGCGATGAGAAGGAGCGGCGCCAATGAGACCAGCTGTAGAAACGTTCGACGACAGCGACGCACTCGTGGCTGCCGCGGGCGAGCGGCTGATCAGTGTCGTCGGCGAGGCGATCGCCGCCCGCGGAAAGGCGCTGGTGGTGCTGACCGGCGGCGGCAACGGCAACAAGCTGATGCGCTTCCTGGCCACCCAGAGCGGACGCATCGACTGGGCCAAGGTGCATGTCTTCTGGGGTGACGACCGGTACGTCACCGAAGACGACGACGAACGCAATGACAAGCAGGCTCGGGAGGCGTTGCTGGATCACGTCGACATTCCGGCCCGCAACGTGCACGCGATGGCGGCCGCCGACGGCGAATTCGGCAACGACCTGGCCGCCGCCGCGCTTGCTTACGAGCAGATCCTGGCCGCCAACGCCGAGCCGGGCGATCCTGCCCCTAATTTCGATGTACATCTGCTGGGTGTCGGACCCGAGGGCCACATCAACTCGCTGTTCCCGGACACCCCGGCCGTGCGCGAGACAACCCGCTTCGTGGTCGATGTCGAGGATTCGCCGAAACCTCCGCCATTGCGAATCACCCTGACGTTGCCAGCAATTCAGCGGTCCCGTGAGGTCTGGCTGTTGGTGTCCGGCGCCGAGAAGGCCGAGGCGGTGGCCGCCGCCGTCGGTGGTGCCGACCCGGTGTCGATTCCGGCGGCCGGCGCCATCGGTCGCGAACACACGATCTGGTTCCTCGACAGCGGCGCCGCCGGCGAACTGCCGGCCTAGCCGGACCGCCGGTCGGCCTGCCCGTCGGCGTGGCCCCGCTGGTACTCCTCGAGTCGCCGGAGGATGTCGGTCGGTGCCGCGCGGCTGATCGCTACCGCACGGTGGTGGTCACAATCTCGTCGATGCATATCCGATCAGACGGATATCCCGTCCCGGCGGTTCCGTCGACCGTCATACTGAGCGGTATGGCAGACAAAAGCGCCGGTGATCGCCCAGCGCGGCAGCGGATCAAGACGCTCACCCAAGCGGCGATGAACGCCGACGTCACCGTCAACCAGCTCGAAGACGTGCTGGGTGGACTCGGGGGTACCTTGGGCGATCTGAACACGTCGCTCACGAACCTCAACAACGCCGTGGACCGTCTCGACGACGGCCTCGACCACTTCGAAGCCACCCTCGGCCGGATTGACGACCTGATGAAGCGGCTCGTGACACTGGTGGCGCCGGTCGAGGCGATCGTCGAGCGGATCGACTACATGGTCGGGGTGGGCGAGACGGTGATGTCGCCGCTGTCGGTCACCGAAAACGCAGTCCGCAACGCATTCAACGCCTTACGCAATCGCGATAGCCACTAACCACTGTTGCGCAGCGCGCTGGCCAGACCGTTCATCGCCAGCAGGATTCCGCGCTGCACCAGTTCGTCGTCGTCGCCGGAGCGGTAGCGCCGCAGCAATTCAACTTGCAGGTGGTTCAGCGGCTCCAGATACGGGAAGCGGTTGAACACCGATCGGGCCAGCGCCGGGTTGTCGGCCAGCAGGTTGTCCTGACCGGTAATCAGCTGATGCGCCTTGATACTTCGCTGATGCTCGGCGGCGATCTTGTCGAACACCCGTAGCCGCAACGATTCATCTTCGACGAGTTCCGCGTAGCGGGCGGCCAGGCCGAGGTCGGTCTTGGCCAGGACCTGCGCCATGTTCGACAGCACGGTCTGGAAGAACGGCCAACGCTCATACAGCTCGCGCAGCGTTTCGAGGCGCCCCTCGCCACCGGCGATCCACTCCTCGATCGCCGTGCCGGTCCCATACCATCCCGGCAACATCACCCGCGACTGACTCCAGGCCATCACCCACGGAATCGCACGCAAGTCGGAAATCGACGATGTCTGCTTACGCGATGTGGGCCGGCTGCCGACGTTGAGCGATCCGATCTCGCTAACCGGCGTGGACTGCAGAAAGTACTCCACGAAACCGTCTGTCTCATGGACCAATTCGGAGTACGCACGTTGTGCCCGATCGGCCAGCTCGTCCAGAATCTCGTAGGCCGGGCCCGCCACGTCGCCCAGCCCCTCGACGTCGAGCAGGGTCGATTCCAGGGTGGCTGCCAGTAGCGTCTCCAGATTGCGTTGCGCCATCAACGGTTCGGCGTACTTGGCGGCAATCACCTCGCCCTGCTCGGTCAGCCGCAACGATCCGTTCACGGCGCCCGGCGGCTGAGCAAGGATGGCCTGATAACTGGGACCGCCGCCGCGGCCCACCGTGCCGCCGCGACCATGGAAGAGCCGCAACCGAATACCGGTTTTGCGCGCCGACTCGACGAGATCGAGCTCGGCCCGATAGAGCGCCCAGTTGGCGGCCAGGTAGCCGCCGTCTTTGTTGGAATCGGAGTAGCCGAGCATCACTTCTTGGCTGCCCCGGCGGGCCCGGACGATGGTCTGGTAGACCGGAAGATCAAGCGCCGCTTCGAGAATCGAGGCGCCCCGGCGCAGGTCGTCGATGGTCTCGAAGAGCGGAACGATGCCCACCGGACAGTAGGGCTGGTCGGCCGAAGCGTCGAGCAGTCCGGATTCCTTCAGCAGGATGCCCGCTTCGAGCAGATCCGAGACGGAGCGGCACATCGAAATGATGTAGTTGGGCACCGCTTCCGAGCCGTAAATCTCCACGGCCCGAGCGGCGGCGGAGACAATGGCGAGTTCTTTCCGGGCCAGGTCCGACAGTTGCTCGTGATCGCCGATCAGCGGTCGGCGGGTGCTCAGCTCACCGGCGAGGATGTTGACCCGCTCGTCTTCGCTCAGCGACGCGTAGTCGGGATGGACTCCGGCCCAGGCCAGTAACTCCGCGACCACTTCTTCATGCACGTCAGAGTTCTGCCGCATATCCAGGCCGGACAGGTGAAAACCGAAGACGCGCAAGGCTTCTCGGAGCCGATTCAGCCGATCGTCGGCCAACAGCGTGCTGCCGTTGGCGCGCAGGGAGGCATCAACGGTGTCGAGGTCGGCCAGCATCTCCCCCGGCGTCGAGTACGGCGGCAAGCCCAGGTCGAGCAGGTTGTCCGGCTCGTGGTCCAGAATCTGCGCGGCGGTGGCGGTGAGCCGGCCGTGGACGACGCGCAGGGCACGACGGTAGGGCTCGTCGCCGCGGGCCGGCTCGTCGCAGGCCGCTGCCAGCGCGGCCAACTCGTCGGTGACCGCGACCAGGCGCGCCGACATCGACAGCTCCTGCTCGCACGCGCTGAGCTCGGCGAAGTAGTGGTTCAGCGCCGTGTAGGCCGCGCTGCCGGTGGCCAGCCGCACCACGTCGGCGGTGACGTTGGGGTTGCCGTCGCGGTCGCCGCCGATCCACGAGCCGGGCCGCAGAATCGGTTCGGTCAGCAGGTCCGCGTCGGGCCAGCGGCGGCGCAGTGCGTCGCGGACCGAAGCGTTGACTTTCGGCACCACCTCGAAAAACGCTGCCCGGTAATAGCGCAACCCGACCGCGATCTCGTCGGAGATCTGCAGCCGGGACAGTCGCACCAACGCGGTCTGCCAGAGCATCAGCACCTGGCGCCGGAGCTCGGTCTCGATGTCGCCGCCGTCGTCGGTTTCGGTCCGCCCGTGTGCATGCATCCGCATCAATTGGGTGATGCGGTGCTGGGTGTCGAACACCGTGCGCCGGCGCGTTTCGGTCGGATGCGCGGTGATGACCGGTGAGACCAGCGCGCCGGTCAGCGCCTCGGCGACGGTTGCGGTGTCTAGCTGGGCCGCGTCGAGCTTCAGATACGTCGCGGCCAGGCTGCTGTCCTGCGGCGGCTCGCCGTGAGCGACGTGGATGGCACGCCGGCGTTCCCGATGGATGTCTTCGGCGACGTTGGCCAGCAAGGCGAAGTGACTGAACGCCCGGATGACCGGGATCGCTTGACGAATGTCGATGCCGTCGAAGATCTGCGCAACCTCGGCACGCTCGATCTCCGAGCGGCGCACCTGAAACGACGCGGTGCGGGCCCGCTCCACCAACGTGAACACCTCGTCGCCGTTCTGCTCGCGGACGGTGTCGCCGAGGATGGTGCCGAGGAGCCGAATGTCTTCGCGCATCGGCTCGGTCGCCTCACGCCCGATCCGGGTGCGTCGGACGGCACCGAAGGGCTCCAACGAGTCGGGTGCGTCAGCCATGCCTACCAGTATCGGGGTGGCCGGCCGACTTCGCCTTTCGTGGGCATTCCGGTCTCAGAGCGTGATGACGTGCAGGAGCGGCTGCAGGCCCTCGAAATCGGAGGTATTGCGGGTAGCCAGCGCTGCGCCGTCCCCGATCGCGATCGCCGCGATCATCAAATCGATGCGGCGCGTACCTCCCGGAGTCCGCCCTGCGATCGCGACGACGGAGCAGAGTTCGCGGTAGATATCGGCTTCGCGCTGGGTGAACGGCAGTCCGTCGCCATAGGTCGACCGGTGCTGTATGAGGTCGATGCGGGCCCGGGCGGCAATGTCAGGATCGGGATGCGCTGTGCCCTCGCTGAATTCGGCGAACACCAGCGCTGAAACCAGGAATTCATGGTCCCCAGGAGGTAGGAGCTCCCACCGAGGTTTGCTGATCAGCAGATTGGTATCGAGGTGAATCCTCACCGGTCGCGGTTGCCGACGCGCCCCGATTCGTCTCGACCGCGCTGGACGATCTCCAGCATCGCCTCTTCGTAGCCGGCAGGAGTGGGCTGGGCGTAGGTGTCGGCCTCTTCGATGTGGCTCAATGTGACGCCGTGCCGCCGTTGAACGGGGGGCGTGGATGGCTGTTTGGCGATGACAACGCCGGTGTCCTTGCCGCGAACGGTGACATGAAATGCCTGGCCGCCCTCAGCGGCATTGATTATTTCGGAGGCGTTTTGACGCAGCTCGCGAATCCCGACGGTCTCACCCATCCATCGAGAGTAGCACCTAAGTAGCACATCGGCGTCGCCGACACGACTCGCCTTTCGTGGAGTCAGGCGTTGTATTTGATGCGCAGCGCCATGCCGATGATGGCGACCAGCCAGATACCGACGACGAACAACGTCAGTCGGTCGAGGTTCTTTTCCACCACCGTCGACCCGGACAGGCTGGACTGCACGCCACCACCGAACAGCGTGGACAGACCACCACCCTTGGCGCGGTGCAACAGCACCAACAGGACCACCAGGACGCTGGTGACCACCAGGGTGATCTGCAGGGCCAATTCCATGGACGACACCTTACCGGGCTGCAACGGCCCGGCTCGGACCGGCGCTAGGAAGCCAGCGGACCCCAGTAGGTCTTGTCGGTGGCGTAGTCGAAGTACGCCTCGTGGCTGAAGAACGGAACGACGCCGCTGTCGATCGAGCTGCCCGAGATCACCGTCGGCGCCGTGCTCTGGTCGATGCTGTCGGTGCCCACCTGGTAGGAGTACAACAGCGTGGTGCCGTCGTACACCGAAATCGTGTCGCCCGACGCGACGCCGGAATGCGCGATCGACGACGGAATCGTTCCGTAGACACCACCGGAGTCGAGGTCGTTGGTCACCGTTCCGGTACCGATCACGGCGCCGTTGTGCGTCACTGTCTCGGTCAGATGGCCGACGATCGGCGATCCGTCGAGCCAGGTGCCACCGGTCAGCGGGTTGTCACCCCCGACGATCAGTTGTTTCTCGGGTCCGACCAGGTCGACGAGCACACCACCGTAACTGTCAAACGGGCTTTCGGTCGGCCCGGCTGTCTCGGGTCCGATGCCCAGGATGCCGTCGACGTGGTTGCTATCGAGGAAGCTCTGGAAGTTCTCGAAGATGTTGGCAGGGTTGGTTGACCACGAGAGAACTTCGACGTCGACGGGGCTGGTCGTGCTGAGCACGTCGGTGCCGTCGGTGCCGTAGTCGACGGGAACGTCGTTGTAAGTCAGGTAGAGGTACTCGACGCCGCCGCTGTAGCCGCTGAACCCGTAATTGTCTGGCAGTCCGAGTTTGAACAGCTCCTCTAGCGCCGAAAAGTCGTTGCTCCCGAGGTCTTGCCAGGGGACCACCAGGCCGCTCGAGCCGGTGTCGACCAGCAGGGTCGAGGGGTCGCCGGCACCGATAGCCGCCTGGATGGTCGGTTCGGTGACAATCTGCATGGTGATCGGAAGCGTGTAGCTGGCCGCGGCCGCAGCGGGCTCTGCCCCGGTCGACGCGGCCGCCAGCGCGGAATCTGCGGTTGGCAGCGCGAAATCGAACGAGGTATTCAGGCTGGCGAGCAGGCTGTCGGCCCAGCTGGTCAGGTCCAGCGCCGCGGCCGGGTCGAAGACCGCAATCGAGTCGGTCAGCGACGTCAGGATCGGCTGGACGATCGGGTCCAGGAGGTCTTCGAAGTCTGCCTTGGCAGGCGCGACGGAACTGGTCGCAACCGCGGCCGCGGCGATGAATGCGCCAGCCCCGACTCCGAGCCCGGACAGCAGGCGGTGTCGGCTCTTACCTGCGTGGTTTCCGCGGTGACGACGAGTCATGAGCTACTCCCGAGCAGTTGGCGGGACTGCGTCGCCGCAACCCAAACGATCCCTGTGTTCTTATCAGGTTCCGTTAAGGTAGCTGCGACTTTGCTGCCAGACAACCCGTGCGCATAACAAACTCATATTTTGCCGCGGGCGCCATCCGGATGGCTAGCCGCCGAATATCGTCGTGCCCGTGCCAACCGGCGTGTACTCCATCGAAATCGGACCCAGCAGGAACGGCTCGACTCCGCTGTCCATCGAGGATCCCGACACCACGAACGGCTCGTTGGCGGCGGTCACCGTGTAGTGGTACAGCTCTTCGGTGCCGGCCTTGTCGGCGTAGACCGCGATCGTGGTTCCCGGGTTGACCAAATCGGTGGACGAGTTGTACTCCGACGACGTGAGCAGGGATGCCGGAATGGTTCCGGTCACACCGCCGGAGTCGACGTCGTTGGACACCGCCTGCAGCGGACCACCGTCGATCGAGATGTAGTCGGTACTGATCGGCGCACCGCTGAGGGAGGTGCCTGTCACGGGATCGCCGCCGACAATCAGTTCCTTGCCGGGAACGTCGACGGTCACGTTGCCGAAGCTCTCAAACGGGCTGGTCCCCGGGCCGGCGGTGTTTTCGCCGATGCCGAGGATGCCGTTGACATCGTTGCCGCTGAGGAAGTTCTGGAAGGCATCGTTAGTGAACAGGCTGCCGAAGTTCGATGGGTCCCAGGAATACACCTCGATGTCGACCGGGCCATTCGTGGTCAGACCGTCGGCGTAGGTAACCGGCACGTCGTTGTAGGTCAGGTAGATGTAGTCCACCCCGCCGCTGTAACCGCTCTCGCTGATGCCGGTGGGGAAGCCGAGGCTGTACAGAGCCTCAAGCTGCGAAACGAAATTCGACCCGAGGTCGGTGGACGGGATCACCAGGCCGCTGGATCCGGTGTCGACCAGTAGCGGCACCGAGGTGCTGCTGCCGTCGATCGCGGCGTTGACGGTCGGCTCGGTACCTTCTAACACCGTCAACGGAAGGTCGTAGGGGCCCGTCGAGGCGGCGGGTTCGGCTGCGGTCGCCGCGGCTGCCAGAGCAGAGTCGGTCGATGGCAACGCCAGATCGAACGAGCCCAGGCTGCTCAACAGGCTGTCAGTCCAGCTGGTGACATCCAGGGCCGCCGCGGGGTCGACGGCGGAAACCGCGTCGGCGAACGACGACAACAGCGGTTGGATGATTGGGTCGAGCAGATCTTCGAAATCGGCGTGTGCCGGTGCAGCGGTGATCGCGGATCCGGTCGCCATCGCGGCCGCGGCAAGCAACACACCGGCGCTCGCTCCGACGCCCACCAGCACACGGCGACCCGCGCCAGCTTTTCGGGCCTGCTTCTTACGACCAGCCATTGATGTCCCCCGGCTTGGTATGGCTCAGCTATGAGCACAACTAGACAAACCTATGCGTCTTTTAGGTTCGTTTTTAGCTAAGCGTGCCCACCTCATGATCGCAACCGGTACGCGACGGTTGTTCAGGCAACTGTCACTTTCGCGCCGCAGGCGAACCCTGCATACGCCGTCAAGGCAGCGGGCCGCCGGCCGCGATCGCGGACAGCGTCGCGAACTGCTCGCCATCCAGCGACGCACCCCCCACCAAGGCGCCGTCCACGTCGGCCTGCGCGACGATGTCGCCGATGTTCTTGGCGTTCACCGAGCCGCCGTAGAGCACCCGGACAGTCTCGGCGATCTGCGGTGACGCCAGCGCACCCAGCTCCTGGCGCACCGCGACACACACTTCCTGCGCGTCGGCGGCGCTGGCCACCCGCCCGGTGCCGATCGCCCACACCGGCTCGTAGGCGACGACAGTCTTGCCGATCTGCTCGGCCGACAACCCGGCCAGCGACCCGCGCAGCTGGCTCTGGCAGTGGCTGACGTGCTCGCCGGCCTCACGGACATCCAGGTGCTCGCCGATGCACACAATCGGCGTCAGCGCGTGCTTGAGCGCGGCCGCGGCCTTCGCGGCTACCAGCGCGTCGTCCTCGTGGTGATAGGTGCGCCGCTCGGAGTGGCCGACCACGGCGTAGTGGCAACCCAGCTTGGCCAGAAACGCCCCGCTGATCTCACCGGTGTACGCGCCAGAGTCATGCTGCGAGATGTCCTGGGCGCCATAGGTGAGTCGCAGCTTGTCGCCGTCGACCAGGGTCTGCACGCTGCGGAGATCGGTGAACGGCGGAATGACCGCGACGTCGACCCTGTCGAAGTATTTGTCGGGCAGCGAGAACGCGATCTTCTGTACCAGCGCGATGGCCTCGAAGTGGTTGAGGTTCATCTTCCAGTTGCCGGCAATCAGCGGCTTGCGGCTCATACCCACCGCCGACGATGCAGAGCGAAGCGATGGGGAGGAGGCGGAACAATCATGGAGGTCCTTTGCTCAGGTACTCAACACTTCGAGGCCGGGTAGCGTCTTGCCCTCAAGGTATTCCAGCGATGCCCCGCCACCGGTGGAAATGTGGGAGAAGCCGTCTTCGGGCAGACCCAGTGCCCGCACCGCGGCGGCCGAGTCGCCGCCGCCCACCACACTGAACGCGCCTTTGCCCGTCGCCGTGGCGATCACTTCGGCGAGACCCTTGGTGCCGGCGGCGAATGCCGGGAACTCGAAGACCCCCATCGGGCCATTCCAGAAGATGGTCTCCGCGTTGGCCAGCAGCTTGGTGAACCGCTTGACCGACCCGGGGCCGATGTCCAGGCCCATCTTGCCGTCCGGAATCGCATCGGCGACAACAACTTCCGATGGCGAATCGGCGGCGAATTTGTCGGCCACCACGATGTCCACCGGCAGGTGTAGCACATCGGCGTGGGTGTCGAGCAGTTTCTTGCAGGTGTCGATCATCTCGGTCTGCAGCAGCGAGGTCCCGACTGAAAGGCCCAGTGCGGCAAGGAACGTGTAGCACATGCCGCCGCCGATCACGATGCTGTCGGCCTTGGTGGCCAGCCGCTCGATCACGCCGAGCTTGTCGGAAACCTTAGAGCCGCCGAGGATCACGGCGTACGGCCGCTTCACCGAACCGGTGAGCCGCTCGAGCACGCCGACCTCTTCGGCGACCAGCGTGCCGGCGTAGTGCGGCAGCAGCGTCGCTACGTCGTAGACGGAGGCCTGCTTGCGGTGCACCACCCCGAACCCGTCGGATACGAAAGCCCCTGAGCCGCCGACTAATTCGGCGAGTTCCTGGGCCAGCGCCAGGCGTTCGCCGTCGTCCTTGCTGGTTTCCCGCGGATCGAAGCGGATGTTCTCCACCAGCAGAACATCACCGCTGGCCAAATTCGAGGCACGAGCCTTGGCGTCGACGCCGACGACATCGGCGGCCAACTGGACGTTCTTACCCAGTTCCGCACCGAGTTTCGCGGCGACGGGCGCCAGCGACAGCGCCGGATCCGGCTTGCCGTCGGGGCGTCCCAAATGAGCGGTCACCACCACTTTGGCGCCGGCATCGGCAAGTGCCTTGATGGTGGGCACCGAGGCGATGATGCGACCCGGGTCGGTGATGACGCCGTCGTTGAGCGGCACATTCAGGTCGGAGCGAACAAGCACGCCGCGACCCGAAACCCCCTGTGCGAGAAGGTCGTCCAGGTTCGGAATAGCCACGGTTACAGTGACTTGCCGACCAACGCGACCAAGTCGACGAGGCGGTTGGAGTAGCCCCATTCGTTGTCGTACCAGGAAACCACCTTGGCCTGGTTGTCGATCACCTTGGTCAGACCGGAGTCGAAGATCGAGCTGTGCGGGTCGGTGACGATGTCGCTGGAGACGATCGGTGCGTCGTAATACTTGAGGATGCCCTTCATCGGGCCCTCCGCGGCGGCCTTCATCGCGGCGTTGATCTCGTCGGCGGTGGCGGACTTCTTCAGCTCCGCGGTCAGGTCGGTGACCGAGCCGGTCGGGATCGGCACCCGCAGCGCGTAGCCGTCCAGCTTGCCCTTCAGTTCGGGCAGCACCAGCCCGATCGCCTTGGCGGCCCCGGTCGAGGTCGGCACGATGTTCAGGGCGGCGGCGCGGGCCCGGCGCAGGTCCTTGTGCGGACCGTCCTGCAGGTTCTGGTCCTGGGTGTACGCGTGGATGGTGGTCATCAGACCCTTGACGATGCCGAACTCGTCGTTGAGCACCTTGGCGATCGGGCCGAGGCAGTTGGTGGTGCACGACGCGTTGGAGATGATGTTCTGACTGCCGTCGTACTTGTCGTCGTTGACGCCCAGCACGATGGTGATGTCCTCATCGGTGGCCGGCGCGGAGATGATCACCTTCTTGGCACCAGCGTCCAAGTGGCCCTTGGCCTTTGCGGCGTTGGTGAAGATTCCGGTGGATTCGACGACCACGTCGACACCCAGGTCGCCCCAGGGAAGGGCCGCTGGCCCCTCTTTGACCTCGAGCGCCTTGATCTTGTGGTTGCCGACGACGATGGTGTCCTCGCCCTCCAGGCTGACGTCGTACGGCAGCCGGCCCAGGATCGAGTCGAACTTCAGCAGGTGCGCCAGGCTGGCGTTGTCAGTCAGGTCGTTGGCCGCCACCACCTCGATTTCGGTGTCGGCTCCCGCGGCCTGCTGCGCCAGCAGGGCCCGGTAGAAGTTGCGGCCGATGCGACCGAAGCCATTGATGCCTACCCGGACCGTCACGTCGTTGTCCCCTCATTCGCCGATGTAATCCACGGATCAGCGTAATGGGGCGACAACAGAGTCGCGAATGGCGGTTGCGCCACGGCGGTAAGCGCCCGTGGTGAGCCGCCACCGTCAGTAGTGAACCGATCGCGGCGGATTACCGGGGCAAAGGGGGGGCGATCGCGTTGAGGCCGGTGATCTGGACGAAAAGGCCGAGGTCGACCAACAAGGAGAATGCACCAGCGGCGACGTCTGATTGGTGGACCGACCCTTCCACCAATCAGACAGCCACAACCAGGTCAGATACCGAAAGCACTAAATTCTAAGTCGAGCCAGGCGTCTAGCCAGGGGGGGAAGGCCGCGTCGATGGGGGCACCAAGCGCGGGCCCGAACAGGTCAGAGAACGGGTCTGCGTCCGCCAAGAAATTATCGACGGACATGTCTAACGAATTCGCAAGGGACGGCTGCAAAATCGCGTCAAGGTCGACCCACATCGGGCTGTTCCCGAATAGGTCAACGAACGGGTCCTGGTCCGGCTCGGCGCCCGCGGTGCCTACCGGGAGCGTCGCGGCGGCCAAGACGGCGCCGACAGCGACACCTATGCTGCCCGCGGCGACGGCCCAGCGGCGGCGCCGGCCGACGGAGCCTTTGTCATCTTTCTGCATCATTTCCTCAGACCTCCTCAGCGGACTAACGGAACGCTCACAGGTTAGTCTCAGTCGGAGTGCGAGTCAATACCAGATTATTCGCTATTTGTCAACTGAACAATAGTGTGATGTCAGTCACACTATTCAACACCGGTCAACACCGCCCCAGGGCAATAGTCAGCTTCCGGTTCCGACGCCAAGCTCAGACCCTGCCTCGAGCAGCCGAACGTCGAAACCGTTGCACGCCAGGTAGATTGCGTCGGCCAAGCCGACGGGCCGGCGCCGACGACTACTGCAGTCGTGATCAGCGCCGCTCCTCCTGATCGCCCCGCTCTGCATCGTCGGAGGCGCGCGTCATCTCGAAGCGTCGGACCGATCGGTTACGAGATGCACGGGGAACTCGTCATCGGACTCCGGCCACGGCTGGCGGGCCAGCATGTCGTCGACCGAGACGTAGCCTTCCTCGATCAAGCCGGTCTTGGCGTCGACGATGCGGTAGCACTGCTTTTTCGTCTGGATCGGCTGGCCTTCGAGGATGATCACCCGCAGGTCGCCCTCCTCCAGGTGGCAGCGCCGCTGCACCGCCTCGACCAGTTGCTCGTTGTGCAGATGTCCTTCGCCGAAATTCCAGCCGATCAGCGACCCCGCGACGGTTTCACCTTCGCGCATCGTGTAGTCCTGCTCATTGGCATCCTTGCCGAGCGCCCTGGGTATGAGGCCGTTGAGCGCGCGACCATGGACGTGCATGGACCGGAAGCCGCGGGCTTTGTCGCTAATGATCTCGGCGGTGGCCGGGTCATAGAGCCGGGCTACTTGTTTGGCGGTCAGCGCCGAACTCTTGACCACGTTCTCTTCGATCTTGTCTTCCACGCCCTCGCGGAAGCACCAGACACTCGAGGCCCAGTTTCCCGCGTAGTACCGCAAGGCGGGCAGGAATGAAATCTGTTGTGGGAACATGTTTCCCACCACAGGAATCACCAGGAGAGCCGCCATCAGGATCGCCAGCAGCAGCGGCGAATTCAGGTCGTAGATCACGATGTTGCTGTAATGACCGAACAGGTAGAACAGCGAGAAGATGAAGAAGATGTTCCACTCCAGCGGAACGCCCATCGGCAGGTTGGAAATGATGTTGAGGTGGAAGATCACCATGAAGGCGATCAAGCCCCACCGCCACGGGTGATCGCCGCCGGCGAAGACCAGGACCGCCGGGACGATCAGTTCGGCGGTGGTGCCACCGACATGAGCCATCACCTTCGGAATCCAGGTGGGCCGGATGTCGTCGACCGGGTCGCGATAGAGCCTGCGTTTCAACCAGTTGAACGGCTTGCCGCGGAGCAGGGGGTTGTTGCTCGTCATCGCAGCGACGACGTAGGGAAAGTGATGGTTGAGTTTGGAAGTCGCAGCGCCCCACCACAGTCCGAGCATGACGATCTTGAACGCAGCGATCTGGTCGGTGAACGGGAAAAAGAAGATCAGAAGTTTCAGCCAGTAGTGCTCACCGCGAGCGGCCAGAAAGATCGTCTTGTCGCGCAGGCCCAACAGCGCCAGCGAAATGATCGTTGGCAGAACCAGCACCGGGTCGATCAACCCGACGTCGCCGCTGCCCGTGACCGACCCGCCGTGTCCGGGCGCGAGCAGCGCCCGGACACCGGACGCCAGCACCACGACATACAGCGCCACGTCGAAAAGGGAGCGGGTGTCGCCGCGAGTGAACGGTACATCGTTCGGCCAGGGTGGTAGCCGAATTGTCTTGGGCCGCAACCAGTACAGGAATCCCCCGATGGGCGGCATGAAGCGCGCAGTGAGCGGGCCCGACCCGCAGCCCAGGCCTAGGACTTCGAATAGCAGCGTGAAGACGATGAATTTTTGGTAGACGATCGGCTGCGTCCACCAGTCCCCGATGCGCCCGAGCCCACCCAGGCCCGGGGTCAGCGAGATGGCTGCCGTGGCGCCGGCGGCGTAGGCGGCCATCTTGATCACGTAGAGCAGGTAGATCGCCGACGGAGTGCCGAAGCCGTGCTCGACCCAGTGCCGGGTCACCACCTGCATCCGGTCGGCCGCCGACCGCGCCTGCCAGGTCTCTGGGTCGACGTCCGGAAGATCCGGGGTGATGAATCCCATTACGGCCTCGATTCAGGTCAGCCACCGTTGGCGAGAACAATCTAGCGGGATCACCAAGCCAGTCTTGAGGATTGCTGTGAGTGTCCGCCCTTTTTCGTTGACCTCAAAGCGTCGCACCCGATAAACAGCCTATCGACCTCTTGGGATTCGTTAAGGAAAATGTATGCCTAATTTCGGGCCCCGCACCCGACTGCTGGCGTCTGGCGCCGGAGCCACTTTCCTGGCGCTGCTCGCAAGCCCTCTCGTCCACGCCGATACGGGCGGCCTCTAGGCGTCTTCCAGCAGGTCGGGGGTCACCGCGGATTCGGTGTCCGGAATCCCATCGACCTTCGCTTTGCGGTCGGCCATTGACAGCAGACGCCGAATACGGCCGGCCACAGCGTCTTTCGTCATCGGCGGGTCGGCCAACCGGCCCAACTCCTCCAGTGAGGCCTGGCGGTGTTCGATGCGCAGCTTGCCGGCCGCCGCCAGATGGTCGGGCACGCCTTCGCCGAGAATATCCAGCGCCCGCTCGACGCGGGCGGCGGCAGCGACTGCGGCGCGTGCCGAGCGCCGCAAGTTGGCGTCGTCGAAGTTGGCCAGCCGGTTCGCGGTCGCCCGCACCTCGCGGCGCATCCGCCGCTCCTCCCACACCAACCGGGTGTCCTGGGCCCCCATCCGGGTGAGCAGTGCCCCGATGGCTTCACCGTCGCGCACGACGACCCGGTCGGCGCCGCGCACTTCGCGTGCTTTGGCGCTGATGCCCAGCCGGCGCGCCGCGCCCACCAACGCCAACGCGGCCTCGGGTCCGGGGCAGCTGACCTCCAGCGCCGACGAGCGACCCGGCTCGGTCAGTGAACCGTGAGCCAGGAAGGCGCCACGCCACGCGGCCTCGGCGTCGCCGACGCTGCCGCCCACGACCTGAGCCGGCAAGCCGCGCACCGGCCGGCCACGCAGATCAAGCAATCCGGTCTGCCGGGCCAGCGCCTCGCCGTCGTTGGCGACCCGCAGGACGTAGCGGGTGGACTTGCGGATTCCACTGGCGGACAACACATGTACGACAGCGTTGTAGCCGTAGAGATCGAAGATGTCCTTACGCAGCCGTCGCGCGATGCTGCCCAAATCGACCTCGGCCTCGACGACCACGCGGCCGGCCACGATGTGCAGCCCGCCGGCAAAGCGCAGCAGCGAGGTCACCTCAGCGCGCCGCGCGCTCACCGCGGTTACCACCAGGCGGCTCAATTCGTCTTTGACTTCGGCCGTCATCGCCACGCGTCGTCACCCCTCGGTCCGTTGCGATCCTGTCTGTCCGCGTCGGTCGATCCCGCACCAGGCGGCCGAGCGGTGTCCCGGACGCCCACTCCGTCCAGCGCCGCGGCCAGTTTGCCCGGGTCATGTAAAGGTGTACCAGGCTTGGACACGTCAGCGAATTGAACGTGGGCATTCAGCAGCATCGCGGTCCGGCGCAATTGCTCGCGCTCCCGTTCGCTCGGTACCCGCTCGGCGTCGATGATCACGTCGTGAACGGTGAAACCCGGAGCGTGCTGGGCCAGTACGTGGAGATGACGTTCGACCGAGAACCCTGCGGTCTCCCCCGGTTCGGCCACCAGGTTGAGCACCAGCGCGCGGCGGGCCGGGGTCGCCTGTAGCGCCGCGGCAAACCCGGGCACCAGGACATGTGGGATCACGCTGGTGAACCACGAGCCCGGGCCCAGCACCACCAGATCGGCGGACATGATCGCGTCGACCGCCTGCCTGGTGGCCGGCGGATCCCCGGGCAGCAGTCGCACGCGGCGGACCTTTCCGGGTGTGGTGGCGATCGCCACCTGCCCGCGGATCGCCCGGAACATCCGTGGGTCGGTTTCCAGACCGGAGACATCGGCCTCGATCTGCAGGGCGATCGGGCACATCGGCAGCACCCGACCCCGCACGCCCAATATCCGGCCGACTTCGTCGAGGGCGGCAACCGGATCATCGAGCACCTCGTTGAGTCCGGCCAGCAGCAGATTGCCGATCGGATGCCCCGACAGGGCACCGCTGCCGCCGAACCGGTGTTGCATGATGGTCGCCCATAGGCGGCCATGCGGGCTGTCAGAAGCCAACGCCGCCAACGCCATTCGCAGGTCGCCCGGCGGCACCACGTCGAGTTCGCTGCGCAGCCGACCCGAGGAGCCGCCATCATCGGCGACGGTGACGATGGCGGTCACGTGCGGCGTCAGGCGCCGGGCGGCCGACAGCGTCGCATACAAACCGTGCCCTCCGCCCAGGGCGACAATGCGTCGGCTCATTGGCGCCGCTCCTCCTGCCCGTTTCGGATCGCACTGCCCTGCTGATCGTCGCCGGCGGGACTCATTCGCGGCCCAGATCCCGGTGCAGCACTCGCACCGTCAGCTGCTTGTCGGGCTCAAGCAGCCGCGCCAACGCCTCGGCGATCGCGACGCTGCGGTGTTTGCCGCCGGTGCAGCCGATCGCCACGGTCATATAGCGCTTCCCCTCTCTGCGGTAGCCGTCGACAATCAGGGACAGCAACCGATGGTATGTCTCCAGAAACTCCGCCGCGCCAGTCTGGGCGAGCACGTAGTCACGGACTTCGGGGTGTTGGCCGGTGAGCGGACGCAGCTCGTCGACCCAGTGCGGATTTGGGAGGAATCGAACGTCCATCACGGAGTCGGCGTCCATCGGCAGACCGTACTTGAAGCCGAAGGACTCGACGGTGACGCTGGTTTGGGCGACGGTCTCGCCACCAAAGGCCCGTTCGATGCTTTCGCGCAGCTCGCGCACCGCCAGCGTCGAGGTGTCGATGATCAGGTCGGCCGTGGCGCGAACCGGCGCCAGCATCTCGCGCTCGGCGGCAATACCTTCGGCCAGCGTCTGCGACCCCTGCAGTGGATGGCTGCGCCGGTTCTGCTCGTAGCGGCGCACCAACATGTCGTCCGAGGCCTCCATGAACACCACCCGCGGGCTGATGTTGCGCGTCGCCAGGTCATTGCGCACCCAGTCCAGGTCGCCGGTGAACCCGCGTGAACGCACGTCCATCACGATCGCCAGCTGGGTGATCCGCGACCCCGCATCAAGCCCGAGGTCGACCATCCGGGTGATCAACTGCGGCGGCAGGTTGTCGGCGACATACCAGCCGAGATCCTCGAGCACCTTGGCCGCGGTGCCGCGTCCGGCGCCGGACAAGCCGGTGACCAGAACGACGTCGATGCCGGATTCGCTTGTGGCACCGTGGCTGTCGGTCTGTTCCAACGACCCGGTCTGATTCGGCCCGTCCATCCCCTCGCCTGTCATCCCGACGCCCGTTCCGCGATCCGGCCGTGCACTGCGGGGTCCGATCCGGCATGGTCGCCGCGCAATGCGTCGAGCACCGCCGTCGCCGTCGCAACCCCGATGCCCGGCACGGAGGTGATCTCGTCGACCGTAGCCTCCCTGAGCCGGGCCAGTGAGCCGAAATGGGTAACGAGTGCTTTGCGGCGATGCTCGCCGAGTCCTGGCACGGAGTCCAGCACGGACGCGGTCATCCGCTTGGACCGCTTGCTGCGGTGATAGGTGATGGCAAACCGATGGGCTTCGTCGCGCACCCGCTGGAGCAGATACAGCCCCTCGCTGTTGCGCGGCAGGATGATCGGGTCCGGCTCCGAGGGCACCCAGACCTCTTCGAGTCGCTTGGCCAAACCGATCACAGCGACATCGTTGACGCCGAGTTCATCGAGAACCGCGCTGGCAGCGTTGACCTGTGGAGCGCCGCCGTCGACAACATACAGGTTGGGCGGATAGGCGAATCGCCGCGATTTACCCTCGGGGGAAAGGACTTTCGGGTCTTCTTGATCCTGGATATGCCGGATGAAGCGGCGACGGGTGACCTCGGCGATCGATGCGACGTCGTCGGAACGTCCGTCACCGGCCGCTTCTCGGATGCCGAAGTGGCGGTAATCGGACTTGCGCGGCAGCCCGTCTTCGAACACCACCAGCGACCCGACAACGTCGGTGCCCTGGACGTGGCTGATGTCGACGCATTCGATCCGCAGCGGCGCGTCAGCCAAACCGAGTGCCTCTTGAATATTCTGTAGCGCAGCGGATCTGGCGGTAAAGTCGCCAGCACGCTTCAGCTTGTGTTGCTGCAGAGCCTCTTTGGCGTTGCGCTGCACGGTCTCGGCCAGGGCTCGCTTGTCACCGCGACGCGGAACCCGCAATGCGACCCGCGAACCACGCAACCCGGTCAGCCAACTCGCCAACTCGTCGGCATTGGGCGGCAGGCAGGGCACCAGGACCTCGCGGGGGACCGGATTGGCGGATTCATCGGCGGCACCGTCGAGTTCGGCCTGATCACCGTAGAACTGCGTCAAGAATTGCTCGACAAGTTGCGCCTCACCGGAATCGCCGGGGTCGCCTGGCTTTTCGACGATCCAGCCGCGCTGTCCGCGAACGCGCCCGCCACGGACGTGGAATACCTGGACGGCGGCCTCGAGATCGTCGTCGGCGAACGCGACGACGTCGGCGTCGGTGCCATCGCCGAGCACCACGGCCTGCTTCTCCAGCGCTCGCTTGAGCGCGCCCAGGTCGTCGCGTAGACGGGCCGCACGCTCGAAGTCCAAGTCCTCCGCGGCGGCGTGCATCTGCTGGTCCAGCCCGCGCGCGAACTTGTCGGTCTTGCCGGACAGGAAATCGCAGAAGTCCATCACGATCTGGCGATGCTGTTCGGCGCTGACCCGCCCGACGCACGGGGCCGAGCACTTGTCGATATAGCCGAGCAGACATGGTCGGTCGATTTGGTTGTGCCGCTTGAATACTCCCGCCGAGCAGGTACGCGCCGGGAATACCCGGGTCAGCAGGTCGAGGGTCTCGCGGATCGCCCAGGCGTGCGAGTACGGCCCGAAATAGCGGACACCTTTGCGACGCGGCCCGCGGTAGACCATCAACCGGGGAAACTCTTCGTTGAGGGTGACCGCGAGCACCGGATAGGACTTGTCGTCGCGGTAGCGGATGTTGAATCGAGGATCGAACTCTTTGATCCAGTTGTATTCCAACTGCAGTGCCTCGACCTCGGTGTTAACCACCGTCCATTCGACTTTGGCGGCGGTGGTCACCATCTGCCGAGTGCGCGGATGCAGGCCGGCGATATCCGCGAAGTACGAGTTCAGCCGGCTGCGCAGGCTCTTGGCCTTGCCGACGTAGATCACCCGCCCGTGCTGATCGCTGAACCGGTACACGCCAGGCTCGACCGGGATGGACCCGGGGGCGGGGCGGTAGGTCGCGGGATCAGCCACGGTTTCTAAGGCTAGTCGCGCCTGCCGACGCCGACGACATGTACGTGATCCGTGGCGCACGTGCAGCCGGCCTCACACTCGACGAGCAAACCGTGCGGCCGACCAGGCGACTGCCAGTCAGTGCGACGCCAGGTCAGGCCGGTAGCGCGCGACCAGACTCCGGACCGTGTCCATCGCCGCCACCGCGCGATCCTTGTCGACAGACTGGATCGCCATCAGCGGGACGTATTCGTCGTCGGGCAGATCGATTCGCGCCCAGCGCGCCCCGACCGGAAACGACACCCCAACCACGTCATCCCACGCCACCAACCGGTCGCTGAGCACATTTCGCACCGACAGCCCCGCCGGACCGACCCGCAACCGGGGCCGGGCGAACAGCAGAACCAGCCCGGCGAGAACCACGCCCAGCACCACCATCGCAATTTGGTCCGAGGTCTGGAAGATCACGCCGGTGGATCCGATCTTCAGCAGCAGCCCGATCACCACATGCGCGACAACGAGGACCACCGCGACGGCGTAAGCGACGTACGGAGTCAGGTGCGGCCGCAGCTGCGCATCCCAGGTGTCCCGGTTGGGCTTGGCGGTCACGACTTTTCGCGCAGCTGGCGCAGGGTCAGCGCGGTGCTCAACGCCGCAGCCGTCGCTTGTCCACCGTTGTCCTCGGCGGAATCCGGGAGTCCCGCGCGGTCCAGCGCCTGGGCTTCGGTGTTGGTGGTCAGCACACCGTTGGCCACCGGGGTGGACTCGTCGAGCGAAACCCGGGTCAGCCCCTGGGTTACCGCATCGCAGACGTAATCGAAATGCGGTGTCTGACCGCGAATCACCACGCCCAGCGCGACGACCGCGTCGTGGTTCCGGGCGACTGCCTGCGCGACGACCGGGATCTCGATTGCGCCGCGCACCCGCACGACCGTGGGGTTCTTGACGCCCCACTGGTCGGCAACCAGCTGAGCGCGGTCGAGCAGCTGGTTGCAGATCTTGCCGTGCCACGTGCTGACCACGATTGCCAAGCTGAGT
>DATNFI010000166.1:0-17140 GCA_035606475.1 Mycobacterium sp.
GATGGACACCCACCGGCCGGACGTCGTCGCGATCGAGCGGGTGTTCGCCAATCAGAACGCCAACACGGCGATGGGGACCGCGCAGGCCGGCGGCGTGATCGCACTGGCGGCCGCCAAGCGCAACATCGACGTCCACTTTCACACGCCCAGCGAGGTCAAGGCGGCGGTGACCGGCAACGGGCGGGCCGACAAAGCCCAGATTACCGCGATGGTCACCAAAATCCTTGCGCTGCAGACGAAACCGACGCCCGCCGATGCCGCTGATGCGCTGGCGCTGGCGATCTGTCATTGTTGGCGCGCGCCGATGATCGCGCGGATGGCCGCCGCCGAAGCCATGGCCGCCGAACAGCGTCGCAACTACCAGGCGAAAGTGAAGGCCGCGAGATGATCGCGTCGGTGCGCGGCGAGGTGCTCGACATCGCCCTCGACCATGTCGTCATCGAGGCGGCCGGCGTCGGTTACAAGCTGATGGCCGCTCCGTCCACGCTCGCGACGTTGCGTCGGGGCAGCGAAGCGCGCCTGATCACCGCGATGATCGTCCGCGAAGACTCGATGACGCTCTACGGCTTTCCCGACGCCGATGCCCGCGACCTGTTCCTGACCCTGCTCGGTGTCTCCGGCATCGGCCCCAAGATCGCGTTGGCCACCCTCGCGGTCTACGACGCGACCGCGCTACGGCAGGCGCTGGCTGACGGCGACGTCACCGCCCTGACCCGGGTGCCGGGCATCGGCAAACGTGGCGCCGAGCGGTTGGTGCTCGAGTTGCGCGACAAGATCGGGCCCGTCTCGGCATCGCCCGGTGTGACGCTCAACGGCCACAGCGTCCGCGGCCCGGTGGTGGAAGCCCTTGTGGGACTTGGTTTTGCGGCTAAGCAGGCCGAAGAGGCCACCGACAAGGTGCTGGCCGCCGACAACGACGCCACCACGGCGACGGCGCTGCGGTCGGCGTTGTCGCTGCTGGGGAAGACGAAGTGAATCACGACGCCGACGACGAAGACGCCGAGGACCGGGAGGTTTCCGCGGCCCTGACCGTCGGCGAGGGCGATGTCGACGCCAGCCTGCGCCCGCGCTCGCTGGGAGAGTTCATTGGCCAGCCGCGGGTACGTGAGCAATTGCAGCTTGTTCTCGAGGGGGCCAAAAACCGCGGCGGCACACCGGATCACATCCTGCTGTCCGGCCCGCCGGGGTTGGGCAAGACGTCACTGGCGATGATCATCGCCGCCGAACTGGGAACGTCGCTGCGGGTGACGTCGGGTCCGGCGCTGGAACGCGCCGGCGATTTGGCGGCGATGCTGTCCAACCTCGTCGAGCACGATGTGTTGTTCATCGACGAGATTCACCGCATCGCCCGGCCGGCCGAGGAGATGCTGTATCTGGCGATGGAGGACTTCCGGGTCGACGTCGTCGTCGGCAAAGGCCCCGGGGCAACATCGATTCCGTTGGAGGTGGCGCCGTTTACCTTGGTCGGTGCGACCACTCGCTCCGGTGCGCTGACCGGGCCGCTGCGCGACCGATTCGGCTTGACCGCGCACATGGACTTCTACGAGCCGGCCGAATTGGAGCGGGTGCTGAGCCGGTCGGCGGGAATCCTGGGAATCGAGCTCGGCGCCGAGGCCGGCGCGGAGATCGCGCGCCGCTCGCGGGGCACCCCGCGAATCGCCAACCGGCTGCTGCGCCGGGTCCGCGACTACGCCGAGGTCCGCGCCGACGGGGTGATCACCCGCGACGTAGCCAAATCCGCGCTGGCGGTGTACGACGTCGACGAGCTCGGTCTCGACCGGCTGGACCGAGGCGTGCTGACGGCGTTGACTCGCAGCTTCGGCGGCGGTCCGGTCGGAGTCTCGACGCTTGCGGTCGCTGTCGGCGAAGAGGCCACCACCGTCGAGGAGGTGTGCGAGCCTTTCCTGGTACGGGCCGGCATGATCGCCCGCACTCCGCGCGGCAGGGTGGCCACCCCGCAGGCGTGGACGCATTTAGGGATGACACCACCCCCGCGGGCCAGCGGTCTAGGGCAGCCGGGACTTTTCGAGTAGCGGTCGCCGCCGTTGAGTAGGAGTCTGAGATGATCACTGCCGCACTGGTATTCGCCGGGCTGGCCGCGTTGCTGCACGTCTACATCTTCACGATGGAGTCGCTGACCTGGACCAGCAAGCGCACCCGCGCCGCGTTCGGAACTACCGCTGAGGAAGCGGAGACCACCAAGCTGCTCGCATTCAACCAGGGTTTCTACAACCTGTTCCTGGCGATCGTCACCGGCGTGGGCATCGGGGCAATTGAGTTGGGGCACAAGGGTATCGGCGCGGCCTTGATCTTCGCGGGCGTCGGATCGATGGTGGCCGCGGCGATCGTGCTGCTGGCCTCGGCGCCGGACAAGGCGCGGGCGGCGCTGACGCAGGGCACCTTCCCGGCGATCGCCGTCGTCTTGCTTGTCGCCGGTCTGATCAGCCGGTAATCGGAACAAATTCGCTAGCATAAGCAATCAACAGTGTTATTCCGAACTATTGGCAATTAGTTCCAATTTGGTGAACATTCGCGCCGAATCTCAGGAACTAATTGGGCTAAATCGCCGAAATTTATGAGAATTCATCAGGTTTTTCCTATGTCAATCGGAGTCATCGTATTAAGCTTCTGCCTCGCAGCGATCGGCAGCTGACCAGCCAATTGCACGCCGCCGGCTTCCAGCGGTCGGGAGAAATGAGGTCCAATAATGAATGCACGTGGTTTTGCCCGGTTGGCCACATTGGCAATGGGGCTGGGAATCGGAGCGGCGGTGGCCTCCACGCCGGGAATCGCCGCAGCCGACGCCCTGGATTTCCAGATCTCGATTGACGGCTACGAGCTGCTGCCGTTGGAGGGCAATGGCGCGACCGCGACTTCAAGCTTCGGTGATATCGCGATCGCGTGGGGCGACGGGGCCAACGCGGATGCCACCGGTGGCGTTGGCGACTTCGCCGAGGCTGTTGGCAACGGCGCTGGCGCAAGTGCTGGTGGGAACAGCGCCTCAAATTTCGACAGCGCCATCAACATTGGCGACGATACCGGGACAGGGGGTCATGCCTACGCCCTCTACGGCAGCGACAATCTCAGCTACGTAGACGCGCCCAACAGCACCGCCTGGGCCGGCGGCAATGTTACGGACTCCAGCCTGACCGGCAGCAACGACGTCAGCGCTATCGTCGACCCCTTTGGCCAGGGCGGTGACATAGCGTTTTCTGGAGCCGGCTTTAGTGGTAGCACCGGCAACTTCGACCTGGCCGCCATCTTGTTCGACGACAATGCCACCGCTGCCGCACCTACCGGCGCCAATTTCCTATACGACATCTTGTCGCCACTCGGCAGCGAGGCAAACACCGCGGCCGCTACCAGCGGCGGCTGGCTGGCCGAGCTGTTGGCCTTGTTCTAGGGCGAGCCCACCCGCTGACCGGCGAAGGGATCGGCAGTGAGCGTGCGGGTCGTGCTCGGTGGGGAATTTTGGCGGTTGGGCTGGGCGTCGTAGCGGCGGTGGCTTCCACGGCGGGACTCGCCTCCGCTGACGGCCTGAATTTCCAGATTTCCATGGACGGGTACGACCTGCTTCCCACAGCGGGCAATTCGGCTAGTGCCTACTCGTCGATCGGGGATATCGCGATCGCTTACGGCGACAACGCCAACGCCTACGCTGTTAACGGAATCGGCGACTTCGCCGAGGCTATCGGCGTCGATGCGGGGCATTTGCCGGCCAAAGCAGCACATCGGATTTCGATACTGCCATTGACATTTACAACAACTCGACGGGGGGCGGCGCGTTCGCCGAATTCGGTAACGGCAACCTCACTTTTGTCGATGCGGCCAATAGCCACGCTTTCAGCGGTGGCGACACTGTCTATTCCGGCGGTCCGCTTGGTGAACCCGGGAGCTACGACTTTGGCGCCACTCTGTTCGAAGACAACACGTTCAACCATTTAGCTACCGGTGCCGACTACCTGTACGACATCGTCTCGGCATTAGGAAACCTGTCAGGCACCGCGGCCGTGACCAGCGGTGGTTGGCTTGCTGACATCGTGGCGTTGTTCTAATCAGGATCCTGAAAAATCTCAGCTGTTGCTGAGCGTGGACAGCCCACCCAATACGTCGCGGACTATCGATGTCATCGCCACGTGGCGGCGTTGCTCGCGCCGCTCTTAGTTGCTCAGCTCTGAGGCGGGTCTAAGGCGCGACGGTTAGCGTGACGCGCACGTTGACGGCACGAAGTTAGACCGCCGGGACGCAGGGGTACTCAGCACGCTCTTGACACTGCGGTGTCCACTGTTTGAGGAGACTCGAGAAATGAATGACTCCCGGTCAGGTTTCGGCAGCCTGCACATGCCGCGCAGCCGAGGCGCCCTTAGCGGACTGCTCCTACTCATCCTCGGTGCATGGGGAGCATTGATCCCCTTCATCGGCCCGTACTTCCACTTCGCCTACGGATCCGGCCAAGCGTGGGCGTGGAGCACGGCCCGGGCCTGGTTGGAGGTGTTTCCCGGCGTCACCGCCGCCGTAGGCGGATTTCTCCTGCTGATTTCCGGAAACCGGGCCACCGCAATGTTCGGCGGCTGGCTCGCCGTGATCGCGGGCGCCTGGTTAATCGTCGGTCGCACACTCGCATCGCCCTTGCGTCTCGGCGACATCGGCCAACCCTTGGCGGCGACGGACGCCCACCGCGCGATCATCGAGATTGCGTATTTCTCCGGCCTGGGTGCGTTGATCGTCTTCATCGGCGGAGCCGTACTGGCGCGTGTGACGATCCGGACCGCCCGTGACGTCGAGTTGGCCCAGCAGGCCGCCGATGTGCGGGTGCCTGCGGACTCCGGCACCGTCGATGCGTTCGCGGAGTCGGCCCGCACCGAGGTGGTGACTCCCGTGCCGCAACGTCACCGGCGCGAAGGCAAGGGCGGCTGGCTTCGCCGGAGCGGCGCCGGCGTGACCAGCCACTGACCGGCGCGACGAGTCCCCCGCAAGCGGGAGGTGCCCCCAGCAAAAGGCCCCGACACGCCGAGGCGTGCGGGGCTTTTGCGTCTGCTCGTCAGAGGAGACCGAGCAGCTGCAGGTCGGTGATGTACTTGACGATCACCGGCTGCGAGACATGCGGAATGTCTTTGTCCGAGCCGATTTTCGCCTCTTGCACCGCGGCGCGGAACCGATCGGTCGGCGCCATCGATCCGTTGAGCGGCACCTGCGGCTTCTGGTAGTTATGCAGCAGCGGTAGGAGTGAGTACTGACGTTGGCGCTCCGGCAGGCCCCGCAGCGTCATCTCGAACCGCTGCAACCAGCTGCCGTAGTCGCCAACCCGCTGGACCGAGTACCCGGCGTCGACCAGCCAGTCGACGTACTCGTCGAGGCCGACGCCGTCGTCGTAGGGGTTCATCACGTGATACGTCTGGAACCCGTCGACCACGTGGGCGCCCAACTCCGAGATCGCCTCGGCGATGAATTCCACTGGCAGACCGTCATAGTGGGCGCGTTGCCGGTTGCCCTCGGCGTCGAGGTCGTAGAAGGAGCCGGGCGCGATACCGGTGGCGACCAGGCTGAGCATCAGCCGGGTGAACATGTCCGGCAGGTTCAGCTGTCCAGCGTAGGTGGTGTCGGCCAGGATCATGTCGCAGCGGAACACCGCGACCGGAAGACCGCACAGGTCGTTGGCTTCGCGCAGCAACACCTCGCCGGCCCACTTGCTGGTGCCGTAGCCGTTGGCGTAGCCGTCGTTGATCTGACGGGTAGCGCTGATTTCGCGGACGTCGGCGTCCTCGACGAACTTCCCGGGCTGGATCTGGTCGCCCACGCCGATCGTCGAAACATAGGTGTATGCCTTCAGTTTCGTGGTCAGCGCGATCCGCAGCAGCTCGGCGGTGCCGACCGCGTTGGGGCCGAACAGTTCGCTGTAGGGCAGCACGTGGTTCACCAGAGCGGCGGGGTCGACGATCAGGTCGACGGTGTCGGCCAGCCGCTGCCAGGTCGCCGCGTCCAGTCCGAGGTTGGCCTCACCCTTGTCGCCGGCGATCACCTCTAAATGGTCGGCGGCCAGTTTGCGGTAGTGCGCCAACAGCTTTGGGTCGCCGCTGTCGAACGTGTTGTCTAGGCGCGCACGCGCTTCGGCGTCAGTCTTGGCCCTTACCAGGGCAATCACCTTGCCGTCGACCGAGGCCATCCGCTCCAGCCATTCCAGCGCCAGATAGCGACCCAGGAAACCGGTTGCGCCGGTGAGCAATACCGTCCGCACCTGGCTGCCGGCCTTCGGCAGGTTGGGCGCTGCGGCCAGGGTGGCCGCGTCGATGAACTTGTCCAGCGTCAGGTCGGCGGCGCGCACTTCGGTGGCGCCACGGCCGTGCACCGAGGCGAAGCTGGGCCGCTTGCTGCCCTGCCGTTCGCCTTCGATGTAGTTGGCGATCGCCTGTAGGTCGTTGGCTGGGCTGACGATCACGCCCACCGGCACGTCCACGTCGAAGATCTCATGCAGAAGGTTGCCGAATGTCAACGCGGACAACGAATCTCCACCCAGATCGGTGAAATGCGCGTCGGGGGTCAGGTCGGACTTCGCCGCGCCCAGCATCGCCGCTGCGGCCCGGCTGACGGTCTGCAGCACCGGGGCGTCTGCGCCCGTGCGGCGCAGCTCGGAGAGCTCATTTGCCTGACCCTGCGCCAAGTCGGCGTAGAGCTGCTCCAACTGCTCGCCGTAGTGCTGCTTGAGTTTCGGCCACGCCAGCTTGCGAATCCCGGTCAGCAGACCGTTTTCCAGGGAAAATGGCGTGGTCTCAATGATGAAGTCACGCGGCACCTCGTAGGACTGCAGATTCGCTTGCCGCGCAACGGTTTGCAGCGATTCGGCGATCGCCGACTTCGACGTGTTAGCGTCGGTCGGCACCACGACGGCCAGCAGATAAGGCTGTGCGCTGTTGCCGTAGATGTAGATCTGGCGGACCAGCGGGCTGTTGCCGAACTCCGCTTCCAACTTGGCCAGCGTGACGAATTCACCCTGCGCCAGCTTCAGCACGTTGTTGCGGCGGTCGACGTAGACCAGGTGGTCCGGGGAAGTCTCCGCGAAGACGTCGCCCGTGCGGTAGTAACCCTCGTCGTCGAACACCGCCGCGGTCGTCTCGGCCCGCTTGTAGTAGCCGGGGAACATGTTGGGGGTCTTGAGCAGCAGCTCGCCCCGGGGGTAGGGCCGGTCGGTGGCGTAGTACCCCAGGTCAGGAACGTCGACCAGCTTGTAGTCGAGAACGGGCGGGCGCTGGATCTCGCCGTCGAGCAAGACCATGCCGGCCTCGGTGGAGCCGTACCCGTCGACCAGATGAATTTCCAGCAGCGACTCGACCCAGCTCCGCAGTTCGGGGGAGGTGGGAGCCGAGCCGGTCATCGCGAAGATGAAACGACCGCCGAGCAGCTCGTCACGCAACTCGGTGAGCACCTGCGACTCCGCGGTCTTCTGGTCGGCGCCGTCGGCGGTCCGCCGCCCGACCTCGTTCTGGTATTCGCTGTAGAGCATCTCCCAGATGCGCGGCACGAAGTTCAGCTCGGTCGGCCGCACCAGGCGCAGATCTTCGAGCAGCGTCGACAGGTCGCTCTTGGCGGCGAAGTAGGCGGTGCCACCGTTGCCGAGCGTGCCGTAGAGGGTGCCGCGACCCATGACGTGGCTCATCGGCATGAAGTTCAGGCTGATCGACGCGGCGCTGGGTCCGAACCAGTTCTTGGTCGACCGGTTCCACATCTTGGCGACATTGCTCTGCGGGTACATCGCGCCCTTGGGGGCGCCGGTGCTGCCCGAGGTGTAGATCAGCAGGGCCAGTGGGTCCGCTTCGTCCTCAGCGCCGTGGGCGCCCCTTTGCGTCGCGGGCAAGCTCGCGCCACGCTCGCGGACTTCGCTCAGGGTCTCGATGCTCAGCCCGAGATCGGCCAGTCGTTCGTGGGCGCTCTGCAGGGCCTCGCGGTTGTCGTCGACCTCGCTGCGGTAGTCGAAGACGACCAGCCGTGCCGGGGTGTGACCGGCTTCCGCGGCGGCGAGGATTACGTCGACGCCGTCGGCCAGGTAATCGATGCTCGCCGCGAACACGGTGGGCTCGGTCTCGATGACGATCGGCTGCAGTTGTGCGATTGCGGCGCTGGTCTGCAGCGGGACCGAGACGGCGCCGACGCGGCCCAGGGCGATGTCGATCGTGGTGTAGTCGACGCTGGTGAAGCCGAGTACGCAGACTCGGTCACCACGGGCGATCATGCCGCCGGTCAGCGCGCGGGATAGTTGGTCGACGCGCTCGGCCAACTCGCCGTAGCTGACATGAGAGAACCAGGGGAGCAGTTTGGCCGTGGTCCGGCCGGTCTCGGAGTCTTTAACCAGTTCAAATGCGCGCTGCGCCAGCGCCGGCCGATCGGAGTAACCATCCAGTACGGCCTTGGTCACCGCTGGCAACCGCGTTGCGGCCGCGTCGATGGCCGCGGCCACGTCGTCATCCGGTCGCGCGGCGGCGAACTCGGGGTCGTTGGCGGCCAACACTGCTGCGCGACGTTCTTGGTCTTCCTGGATCTCGATCGGCATAACGGAACCTCACAACTTGCGAACAGGGAAATTTATTCGGTGCGACGCTGCACGTAACCAGTACTACGTTAGCAAGGGTAACGATATTCCTGGTAAACGCGGTTTGGCGACGGTGTGACTAACTACACGGACGCGCGTAGCGTTTTGCACGCGCGTCAAATTCCATCCATCCGGGTACCCGCTAGCCATGTTCCGGTCACCGCAGCGGCGCAGGACTCCCGACCGCTGTCCCGTCGTCCCGCGCAGCGCATGCTCCGCAAAACTAAAAGGTGGTGCAACTATGTGGGCCGTGCACGGTTCTAGGCTCGTGAGCGACCGCAGGCGTTGGTGGGCAACGTGTTTGGTGCTTCCGCCGCGGTACGGTATCCGGTTATGACTCGCACAGACCGGCGTGGCAGGCCGCTCAAGGCCTTCCTTCAGGCCGAAATCACCGGCACCGACGTCACCGTCGAAGAGGTGCGCAAAGCGTGTGGGCTGACGCGGGCGAGTTACTACGGGGAACCGAGCGGCACCGGCCGTGGCTTCGACGAGAGCTTCCCCAACTCCGAGGAACTGCGACAGGTGGCCGAGTACTACACGTTGGGCGACAACGGGTGGGTCAGTCTGCTGGTCGAATTCGGTTGGCTGGAGCCAGTACCCGGCACACTGCGCATGCCCTACACAGCTGACAAGCCCGACCAACTGATCGCGCCGCCGATCGGACTGGTCGCGCTACGCGACGCGATCTCGCACTATCAAAATGCCTCGGTCCTCGTCGTGTCCCGCGATGTGACCGAAGTAGCGCTTGCCCCGGTAGGCCAAGCGCTGCAGGGAAATCTCGATGACTACCTGGTGGTGTTCGGTGCAACGCCGCCTGCGGAGGGGCCGGCTTAAAGCGCGCCGAGCAGACCGGTCACCACGTCGAGGCCTTCGCTGAGCAACTCGTCGGTGATGGTCAACGGCGGCAGAAAACGTACGACGTTGCCGAACGTGCCTGCCGTCAACACGATGACGCCGGCCGCGTGGGCGGCGGTGGCCAGCGCATTGGTGAGCTTGGCGTCGGGCTCGGCATCGTCCGGGTTGACGAACTCGACCGCGATCATCGCCCCGCGGCCCCGCACGTCGCCGATGCGATCGTCGGAGGCCTGCACGGCATGGAGGCGGTCCTTCATCAGCCGCTCGATCTGACGGGCCCGTTCGATGAGCCCGTCGGCCTCAATGGTCTCGAGGGTTGCCAGCGCCGCCGCACAGGCCAGCGGGTTGCCGCCGTACGTGCCGCCGAGGCCGCTGGTGTGCGGGGCGTCCATGATCTCGGCGCGACCGGTGACCGCGGACAGCGGCAGGCCGTCGGCGATGCCCTTGGCGATGCAGATCAGGTCGGGCTCGATGCCTTCGTGCTCGCAAGCGAACATCGCGCCGGTGCGGGCGATCCCGGTCTGAACTTCGTCGGCGATGAACACCACGTTGTTCTCTCGGCACCAGCGCAGTAGCGCAGGCAGGAATCCTTCGGCCGGGACGATGAAGCCACCTTCGCCCTGGATGGGTTCGACGATGATCGCGGCCAGATTGTCGGCCCCGACCTGCTTGGAAATGATGTCGATGGCGCGACGGGCGGCCAATTCGCCGTCGGTGGCCATTTCCTTGTCGATCAGCCCGTCACGGTATGGGTACGACAGCGGCGCGCGGTAGATCTCGGGCGCGAACGGGCCGAACCCGCTCTTGTACGGCATGGATTTCGCCGTCAGCGCCATCGTCAAGTTGGTGCGGCCGTGATAGGCGTGGTCGAAGGCCACCACCGCAGATTTCTTGGTGTGCGAGCGCGCGATCTTGACGGCGTTCTCCACCGCCTCGGAGCCGGAATTGAACAGCACGGAACGCTTTTGCCCTGAGCCCGGAGCGAGCCGGTTGAGTTGTTCGGCGACGGCCACGTACTCCTCGTAGGGCGTCACCATGAAGCAGGTATGGGTGAAGTCCGCGACCTGCGCGGACACCGCGTCGACGACACGCGGTGCGGAGCTGCCGATGGTGGTGACCGCGATCCCCGACCCCAGGTCGATCAGTCGGTTGCCGTCGACGTCCTCGACGATTCCGCCCGCCGCGCGAGCCGCGAACACCGGCATGGTCATGCCGACGCCGGCCGACACCGCCGCGGCGCGGCGTTTGGTTAGCTCGAGCGATGCCGGGCCAGGAATTTTGGTGACGATGTGGCGGCTCTGTTCGATGGCAGACACGCCGAAAAGCCTATCCGGCGACGATGCGAGCCGCGAGGCTCGCTGAGGAGTCGGATCGGTTAACTCCAGCCGGGGGGAATCAGCCGGCGGCGGTGTGCCCCAGCTCGCGGCACACATTGCCGTTGGGGTCCCACCACTGGCCCGGGGGGCAGTTGAGTGCGGGGCCTTGACCGAGGGGTCGGCAGATGTTGCTGTACGCGTCCCAATACTGGCCCGGCTCGCAGTTCGCGGGCGGGTCGGCCCAGCTCGTGGCCGGCGTTGCGAAAGCTACGGCCGCCCCCGCCAGCACCAGTGCGCTCGCCAACCGGCCAATCAGGTTTCTCACTTCGGACCTCCTCGAGAGCGATGTGAAGCCGCTGGATAACAACGGTTCACTCGTGCCACATTCCGGCTCGGTCTAAACCTCGAACACCGGGCCGTCGATCGAATCGACCGTAACAAAGGAGCTCACCGGCTGGCGGCGAAGCCGGCGCGGCTGGCGAACCGGATAGCCCAGCGCGATAATTGCGGCCAGCGCCAGCGGGTCCGAAGCTCCCAGAATGGTTTTCACCTGAGCCTCTTCCCGGATCGCGATGGTGGTGATAACGCCGCCCAGGCCCTCTTCGCGGGCCGCCAGCAACACATTCCAGGCAAACGGATAAACGGATGCGCCGGCGGCGAACGTATATCGGTCCGCGTCGCGGTCGATCGCTGCCAGCATCGACAAGTCGGCGAACAGCGCCAGCAATACCGGGGCCTCGTCGAACTTCTCCGCGAAACCCCCAGGCGCAGCTACATTTTCGGCGGCCAGCGCGCGGGCTTCGGCCTCGCGGTCGTTGGTCGGTGCCCATGGCCGTAGGCCGGCGGCCGCCAGGGCCAGGTATTCCCGGGAACCCTGCAGGTAGCAATCCCGCAGCCGGCGACGGTTCGCGGCATCCTTGACCACCACCACTCGCCAGGCCTGGGCGTTGCTGCCGCTGGGGGCGAAGCGTGCGGTGTCGAGCACCCGGGCCAGCACCCTGTCGTCGACGGCCCGATCGGTGAATTCGCGAACGGCTCCGGTTGTGCGCAGTGCGTCAATGAGCTCCATTGCCCAATGATCAGGCACGCCGACGGCCTGATGGCACACTGGTGACCGTCCATCGACGTCGACGAAAGACTTTTGCCTTCATGAACCAAACGGTTGTCTTCCTGCCGATGCTGATCGTCTTGGGTGCGTTCATGTACTTCGCGTCGCGCCGACAGAAGCGCGCGATGCAAGCCACCATCGACCTGCAGGAGTCGCTGAAGATCGGTGATCGCGTGCAGACCACGTCTGGCCTGCACGGCACCATCAAGCGCATCACCGACGACGACGTGGATCTCGAGATCGCCCCGGGCGTGCTGACCACCTGGGTCAAGCTCGCGGTGTCGAGCCGCATCGAGCCGGAGATCCTGGACACCGACGCCGGCGATCTGGCCGACGAGCCCGGCCGACTGCCCAACGACTGAGGTCGCGGGCCCGCCACGTACCCTTTTCGGTGCAGTCCAACCGAGCGGGGCGCGAGAGGCGAACGGCGGGGTGACGACCTGCACAACAGCGCATCGCGCATGACCGGAGGAGACTCAACACGTGGCATCGCCATCGGCGCCGGTGCACCCTAGCCGCTACCTGGCGATATTCCTGGTCCTGCTGGTCGGTGTCTACCTGTTGGTGTTCTTGACGGGCAACAAGCACGCCGACCCGAAGCTCGGCATCGACCTGCAAGGCGGCACGCGAGTCACACTGACCGCACGGACGCCGGACGGGTCGCGGCCGAGCAGAGAGGCGCTGTCCCAGGCGCAGTCGATCATCAGCGCTCGCGTCAACGGGCTTGGTGTGTCCGGGTCTGAGGTCATCGTCGACGGCGACAACCTGGTCATCACCGTCCCGGGAACCGACGGCAACGAGGCCCGCAACCTCGGCCAGACCGCACGGCTGTACATCCGCCCCGTGATCAACGCCCTGCCGGTCGACAGTGCCGGCATGCAGGGCGGACCACGGCTACCTGCACCGCGCGGCCCACGGGGACAACCGGGTCGACCCGGCGCCCCGGCGCCGGGCGGGCAACCCGGTGCACCCGCGCCGGGCCTGACCCCCGGTGCGCCCGCACCCGGTGTACAGCCGGGCGGGCCGGCACCCGGAGCGGCTGGTGTGGTCCCGCCCGGCGCACCGGCGCCCGGCGGCGGCCCGGCCGCACAACCCGGTCTGCCCGGTGATCAGCCGCTGTTACCCGGTGCTCCGGCCGTTCCCGCGCAGCCACGGCCCTACCCGCAAGACGCGCCGAGCAAGCCCTCCCCGGCGCCCTCGACACCCGCTCCGGCTTCGCCGTCTCCTGCGCCGGCGCCCGCGCCGACGGCGGAGCAGCCGGCAGCTCCGGAGTTGCCCCCGATTCAGCCGGGGCCGCCGGATCCGCGCAGAGACCTCGCCGAGCGCATCGCCAAGGAGCGCGAGTGGCGACAGAGCACCAACAAGGGTGTGCAGTTCCTCGCGTTGCAATATGAGGCCACCCGCTGCTTTCAGGAAGACATCCTGGCCGGCAACGACGATCCCGATCTGCCGTTGGTGACCTGCGACAAGGAGCACAAGCAGGCCTACCTGCTGGCGCCGTCGATCATCAGTGGTGACCAGATCGAGAACGCCAGCTCGGGCCTGGATCAGCACAGCGGCGGTTACATCGTCGATGTGCAGTTCAGGAGCGGTGCGGCCAACACCTGGGCGGACTTCACCGCCGCCCACATCGGCACCCAGACGGCGTTCACGCTGGACTCGCAGGTGGTCAGCGCACCGCAGATCCGGGAAGCCATCCCCGGTGGCCGCACCCAGATCACCGGCGGCGACCCGCCCTTCACGGCGAGCAGCGCGAAGGAGCTCGCCAACGTCCTCAAATACGGCTCGTTGCCGCTGTCATTCGAGTCGTCGGAAGCCCAAACTGTTTCCGCGACACTGGGATTGACCTCACTGAGGGCAGGTCTGATTGCCGGCGGGATCGGACTGATTCTGGTTCTGCTGTACTCGTTGCTGTACTACCGGGTGCTGGGCGTGCTGACGGCCGTGTCGTTGGTGGCTTCCGGCGCAATGGTTTTCGCGATCCTGGTGTTGCTCGGCCGGTATATCAACTACACGCTGGACCTGGCGGGTATCGCGGGTCTGATCATCGGTATCGGCACGACCGCCGACTCGTTCGTGGTCTTCTTCGAGCGCATCAAAGACGAGATCCGCGACGGCAAACGGTTCCGCTCCGCGATTCCGCGGGGCTGGGCGCGGGCGCGTAGGACGATCCTGTCGGGTAACGCGGTCACCTTCCTGGCCGCCGCGGTGCTGTACGTCCTGGCGATCGGTCAGGTCAAGGGTTTCGCGTTCACGCTGGGGCTCACCACCGCCCTCGACACGGTCGTGGTGTTCCTGGTGACGTGGCCGCTGATCTACCTGGCCGGCAAGTCGAAGAGGCTGGCGAAGCCCGCATACAACGGCCTGGGGGCGGTCCAGCAGATCGCGCGCGAACGAAGCGCTGCAAGGACCGGGGCCTACGCGACGGAACGGGGGTAGCGAGATGGCGTCCAACGCAGACACGACCGGCACCGACGACACGACTGCCGTCGAGATCGACAAGGAGACCGCGCGGGTGGTCCGCCCGAGCGGCGACGACTCCGGCACGCTGCCGCACCACAACTTCTTCGCCCGCCTCTACAGCGGTACCGGTGCTTTCGAGGTCATCGGGCGACGACGGCTGTGGTACACGATCAGCGCGGTGATCGTCGGGGTCGCCGTTGTCAGCATTTTGGTGCGCGGGTTCACCTTCGGCATCGACTTCAACGGCGGCACGACGATGTCATTGCCCGTCGTGGGCGACAAGGGCCATGCGACCGTCAGCCAGGTCGAGCAGGTCTTCCGGCAGGCGCTGGGCCGCGACCCCGAGACCGTGGTGATCGTCGGCAGTGGGTCGTCGGCGACCGTGCAGATTCGCTCCGAGACGCTGTCCAACGACCAGACCGAGAAGCTGCGCAACGCGCTGTTCGACAAGTACCAGCCCAAGGGCCCCGACGGGCAGCCCAGCAAGAAGGCCATCTCCGATTCGGCGGTGTCTTCGACGTGGGGTGGGCAGATCACCAAAAAGGCGGTCGTCGCCTTGGTGGTGTTTCTGGTACTGGTCAGCCTGTACATCACCGTCCGCTACGAGCGGTACATGGCGATTTCGGCGCTCACCACGATGGTCTTCGACTTGGCTGTCACCGCGGGGATCTACTCGCTGGTGGGCTTCGAAGTCACGCCGGCCACGGTCATCGGCCTGCTGACGATCCTGGGGTTCTCGCTGTACGACACCGTGATCGTGTTCGACAAGGTCGAGGAGAACACCCACGCCTTCCAGCACACGACCCGGCGAACGTTCGCCGAGGAAGCCAACCTCGCGGTCAACCAGACCTTCATGCGATCAATCAACACCAGCCTGATGTCGACGCTGCCGGTGCTGGCGCTGATGGTGGTGGCGGTGTGGCTGCTCGGGGTCGGCACGCTGAAAGACCTCGCCCTGGTTCAGCTGGTCGGCATCATGGTCGGTACCTACTCGTCGATCTTCTTCGCCACTCCGCTGCTGGTCACGCTGCGCGAGCGCACCGAATTGGTGCGGACGCACACCCGTCGCGTCCTGCGCCGCCGCGGGCCGGACGCCGGCAAGGGTCCGGCCAAGAGGCAGGAGCGGCCTCGGGAGGGCGGCGAGTCGCAAGACACCGAATCGACTCGCGCGTCCTTCGCCGACACCCCGGCGCCCAGCAAGCCGGCTCCGGGCGCGCGCCCGGCCAGACACGCCGCGGGCCGGCATTCGCGGCCGACCGGCAAGCAGAACAAGCGCTAGCCGATGGTGGCCTCGCGTCGGCGCGTGGCCGCCGGTTGTCTGGCGGTCGCACTTGCGGCAGCGGCGCCGGGTGCGTTGACGGGGTGTTCCGGAAGCGCTGCCGGGCAGGTCGACTACGTCGTCGACGGCGCACTGGACTCCTACAACACCAACACGGCCAGCGGCGCAGCCTCCGCTGGGGCGCAGGCCTTCGCGCGCACGCTCACCGGCTTCGGCTATCACGGCCCCGACGGCCAGGTCGTCGCCGACCACGACTTCGGTTCGATCTCGATGGTCGGCGGATCGCCGCTGGTCCTCGACTACCAGATCGCCGACAACGCGGTCTACTCCGACGGCAAGCCGATCACCTGCGACGACCTGGTGTTGACGTGGGCCGCTCAGTCCGGCCGGTTTCCTGGCTTCGACGCCGCGAGCCAGGCGGGCTACGTCGACGTCACCTCGATCGACTGCCAACCCGGGCAGAAGAAAGCCCGGGTGTCCTTCGCCCCTGACCGCAACATCGTCGACTACAACCAGCTGTTCACCGCCACCGCGATCCTGCCGTCGCATGTGATCGCCGAAGAGCTCGGTGTTGACGTCACCGCGTCGCTGCTGGGCAACAACGCGCCCGTCATCGCCCGCATCGCGCAGACGTGGAACACCACCTGGAACCTCAAGCCGGGCACGGAGTCCGGCGTCGTCGCCAAGCACTTCCCGTCGTCGGGGCCGTACAAGATCGAATCGGTATTAGACGGTGGCGCAGTGGTTTTGGTCGCCAACGACAAGTGGTGGGGTGCCAAGCCGATGACCAAACGGGTCACGGTGTGGCCGCAGAAAGCCGACATCCAGGACCGGGTCAACGCCAAGAGCGCCGACGTCGTCGACGTGGCCGCCGGTTCCTCGGGCGCCCTGGCCACACCGGACACCTACCGTCGCACCGACGCGGCGTCCGACGGCATCGAGCAGTTGATCTTCGCGCCGGGTGGGCCGCTCGCCGACATCGCGGCCCGCCGCGCCGTGGCGTTGTGCACCCCGCGCGACGTGATTGCGCGGGACGCGCAGACGCCGATCGCCAACGCACGGCTGCACGCCACCGTCGACGACGCCATCGGTCAGGCCGAAAACATCCCCGAGGCAGCGCGATTCGTCAAAGCGGACCCGGTAGCGGCCCGCGCCGAGCTGAAGAACAAGCCGCTGCCGGTGCGGATCGGCTACCGGGGACCCAACGCGCGGCTGGCCGCCATCGTCGGTGCGATCGCCAAAGCCTGTGGCCCCGCCGGAATCACGGTCTCCGACGTGACGTCCGACTCGGTCGGCCCGCAGGCACTCAAGGACGGCAAAATCGACGTGTTGCTGGCTAGCACCGGCGGCGCCACCGGCAGTGGTTCGACCGGCTCCCCGGCGATGGACGCCTACTGCCTGCACACCGGTAACGGGAACAACGTCTCGGGCTATACCAACGGTCAAATCGACGGGATCATCGCCTCGTTGGCGGTGTCGGCCGACCCGGCCGACCTGGTCCGGCTGCTGTCCGAGAGTGCGCCCGTGCTGTGGGCGGG
>DATNFI010000167.1:0-20147 GCA_035606475.1 Mycobacterium sp.
AGGCCGCGAAGACAAGCAGCCGATGGGCGGCGCGGGTTATTGGGCGTCACTACATCCGGCGGTCTGGAGCTTCTGCTTGGCGTTGCGCTCGCGTGGGCTGGGCACCTGCTGGACGACACTGCACCTGATCCGTGGCGGCGAGGAGAAAGTCGCCGACATCGTCGGCATCCCCTACGAGAAGTACAGCCAGGGTGGGCTGTTCCCGATCGCCTACACCAAGGGCACCGATTTCAAGCCGGCCAAGCGGCTACCCGCCGAGCAGCTCACGCACTGGAACACCTGGTAGGTCTGTCTACACCGCGCCGCTGAAATCCTGCTGCCGCCACGCCTCATACACCGCGACCGCGGCGGCGTTGGCCAAGTTCAGCGACCGCCGACCATCGAGCATCGGGATCCGCACCCGCTCGGTGATGCGCGGATCGTCCAGGGTGGCCGCATCCAGTCCGGTGGGCTCGGGGCCGAACATCAGCACGTCGCCGGCCTGATAACTGATGTCGGTGAACAAACGCGTGGCATGCGCGGTGAAAGCGAACACCCGCCGCGGCGCGAGCGCCGCCCACGCGTCGTCCAATGACGGGTGGACGGTGACCGACGCGAGGTCGTGATAGTCCAGCCCGGCCCGACGCAGGTTGGGCTCGGACAGGTCGAAACCCAACGGCTCGACGAGATGAAGTTCCGCTCCGGTGGCTGCCGCCGTTCGGATGGCATTGCCGGTATTGGGCGGGATCCGTGGTGAATAAAACAGCAGCCTGAACACAACACACGGTAACCGGAAAAACGTCGACCTTCGTGACCCCGGATACCGTCAACTTCGAGGGCCGATGGGCTTCGGAGAAATTTGCTCGGCTATCGCCGGCGAAGCCCGAAGCACGTCGGTGAACTCTGTCTGTTCAGTAAGAATTGTGGTCACTGCCGCCGCAGCCTGGCATACTCGCTGAATTGCCAGGCGTATAGCGCTTGCCCGTCGCTCGGGGCGAGCGCAATTAGCAGGAAGTCCCATGAACGACGCGCTAACACTGCGATTCAGCGGAGCGGACGCTTACACCGCGCTGGTCCGGTGACCATGTTCACCCGCTCCACGCGGGCGATCTCGTCGACGAATAACGAGCCCACCGACAGCGCCGAGTCGACGCAGAAACGGCCCGCGTCGTGGTCGCTGCGCAATTGGCCGGTGCGCTGGAAAGTCGTCGCCATTGTTGCGCTGCCATTGGTGTTGGCAATGGTTTTCGGGGGATTTCGCATTGCGGGTGCGCTGAGCGACGCGCATCGACTCCGGTTGGCCGCCGACCGCGCCGAGATGGTTCCGGCCATTACCAAATACATGTCGGCGCTCGACGTCGCATTGCTGGCGACCTCAACCGGAGGCGACGCGAACGGGGCGAAGAAGAACTACGACGCCCGCAAGAGTGAGCTCGAAGCCCGGTTACACGAAACCGATGTGGCGCCCGATGTGGCCGCCGGCGTCGACGCCATGCTGGACGGCGGGCAGTCGCTGCTGGACAACGTCGAGTCGAACACCCTTGGCCTGCGCCCCCGGGTGACGACCTACGCGCCCATCCTGTTGACCGCGGAGAACGCGATCGACGGGTCGGTCCGTGTCGACAACGAGCAGATCCGAGCCGAGGCGCAGGGCCTCAGCCGGGCGATCGGGGCCCGCGGCCAGATGATGATGCAGCAGGTGCTGATCGCTCGTGGCGCTGATCTGCCCGAGCCCGAGCTGCGGACGTCGATGATCACCCTGGCCGGTACCGAGCCGTCGACCCTGTTCGGGATGGCCGAGGTGCTGGGTGTCGGCTCCCCGGAGGCCAAGACGCTGCAGCAGCAGATGGTGATCCGGATGGGGCTGATGTCCGATCCGGCGCAAAAGCTGGTGAACAACCCGGGGTTGCTGCATTCGGTGCAGACCACCGACGGCATTGCCGCGCAGATCATCAAGGACAGCACCGAAAAGGTCACCAAGGCCGTCGAGGGCCAGGCCCACGACCGCCGCAACGCCGCAATCCGGGACACCGTGCTGGTGCTGTCCGCGATCGTCGCAGCACTGATCCTCGTGTTACTGGTCGCGCGCTCGCTGATCCGCCCGCTGCGGGTGCTGCGCGACGGCGCGTTGAAGGTCGCCCACGAAGACCTCGAGCGCGAGATCGCCAGGGTGCGGGCCGGTGACGAGTCGCCGCCCGAGCCGCTGCCGGTGCACACCACCGAGGAAATAGGTCAGGTCGCGCACGCGGTCGACGAATTGCACACGCAGGCATTGCTTTTGGCAGGTGACGAGGCCCGGCTGAGGCATCTGGTCAACGACATGTTCACGACGATGTCGCGGCGCAACCGGTCCCTGGTCGACCAGCAGCTCTCGCTGATCGACCGACTCGAGCGCAACGAAGAAGACCCCGAGCGACTCGACAGCCTGTTCCGTCTCGACCACCTGGCCGCCCGGATGCGCCGCAACGGGGCGAACCTGCTGGTGCTGGCGGGCTCGCAGAGCTCGCGCGGGGATCAGCGCACCCCCGTGCCGCTGTCGTCGGTCATCCACGCGGCCGCGTCGGAGGTCGAGGACTATCGCCGGGTCGAGACGTCGATGGTGCCCGATTGCACGATCGCCGGGGCGGCCTCCGGTGACATCGTCCACTTGCTTGCGGAGCTGATCGACAACGCGCTGCGCTACTCGCCGCCGGCGTCGCCGGTGCGCGTCTCGGCCGGATTCCGCAGCGACGGGGCGGTGCTGCTGCAGATCACCGACGTCGGGCTGGGGATGACCGACGGTGACCGCCGGATCGCCAACATGCGCCTGCGCGCCGGGGGAGAGGTCAGCCCCGACAGCGCCCGCCATATGGGCCTTTTCGTGGTCGGCCGGCTTGCCGACCGGCACGGCATCCGGGTTCGGCTGCGCGCCTCGTCGCTGGAAGAGGCGCGGTCGGGCACGACGGCCGAGGTCTATCTGCCGTCGAGGGTGCTCACCGGCGCCGACGCGGGTCCGGTGGCGCCGCGTGAGCCGGAACCCGCGGCCGTGATGGCGCCGCCCGTTGCGGTTGCCGAGCCGGACTACGTGGCCGACCTCGCGCCCGAGGAAGACACCGCCGATCGCAACGGCTCGCATTCGACGGAGTCCTCGATCAGCCTGCTGCCCCGGCGCCGGCCCGGCGGCAGCGGCATCACCGGCGTGCCGGCCGCGCCGCCCGATCACCGCGAACCCCCTGCCGCCCCAGCGGCCGCCGAACCCGCTCCGGAACCGCCTGTCGCACAGCCGGTTTCGAATACCTCGTCGTTCTTCGGCTCGCGGGTGCGATACAACCGGGAGAACAGAATCCGGCCCGAGTCCGAGCCACCCGCGCCGGCGGCACAGCCCGAACCACCCGAGGTCGACGACGTCTGGGCCGCCGCACCTGCGGCAGCGGCCGAGTCGCCCGAGGACGATCTGATCTACAAGCAGATGCTCTCCGAGTGGCTGGTCGACCCGCGCGAGCTGGCGCACAGCCCCGACTTGGACTGGCAGTCGGTGTGGGACCACGGCTGGTCGGCGGCCGCCGAAGCCGAGGACGCGCCGGTGCAGGCGCACACCGAACAGGGTCTGCCGGTGCGTGACCCCGGCGCACGGCTGATTCCCGGTGGCAGCGAGCCGAACGGAAATGCCCACCACCGCGCCGACGACAACGGCACCACCAACGGCGGAAACCACACCCCTGCCCATCGGCTGCGCGACCCCGACGCCGTGCGTACCTCGATGACCAGCCATTTCGGCGGCGTCCGCGCCGGACGCTCGCATGCCCGTGACAACGACCAAGGATCCGATCGCGAATGAGCTCTGCCTTCCCTCCGAACCAGCCGAGCCAGTCCGCCCCGTCCGAAAATTCCCTCGACTGGCTGGTGTCGAACTTTGCCCGCGAAGTCCGCGGGGTGTCGCACGCCATCCTGGTGTCGGTCGACGGGCTGCTGATCGCGGCCAGCGAGCGGCTGCCGAAGGAACGGGCCGACCAGCTCGCCGCGGTGTCGTCGGGCCTGGCCAGCCTGGCCAGCGGCGCCGCGCAGCTGTTCGAGGGCGGCCAGGTGCTGCAGTCGGTGGTGGAAATGCAGAACGGCTATCTGCTGCTGATGCAGGTCGGCGATGGGTCGCATCTGGCCACGCTGGCGGCGACGTCGTGTGACATCGGGCAGATCGGCTACGAGATGGCGGTGCTCGTCGAACGAGTGGGCAACGTCGTGCAATCGACCCGACGCGCTGGATCTGATTACTCGGCTCCTTCTCGGGCCGCTGGGCGGCCCGCATCGTCGCCGAGCGGAACGCACTCCTGAGCCGACATGGACAACCGCGAGCCATTCGGGTCTGAGCCGCCGCCACCTGAGGCGAGCTTGGTCCGTCCGTACACCCTGACGGCGGGCCGGACGAAGGCCAATATCGACATTCCACTGGAAGCGCCGATCCAGGCGTTGCAGTCGGCGATGTTCCACCGGTGGCCGCTCAACGATGTACGGGGCAGAATTGTGCAACTGTGCGTCAAGAGCCCGTCGGTGGCCGAGATCTCGGCTCGTCTGAATTTGCCGCTGGGTGTCACGCGCGTGTTGGTCGGCGATCTGGTGACTTCGGGCTACCTTCGAGTTAATCGGACGTTGACCGAACGCTCCACCCGTGATGAACGCCGCGAATTGATAGGAAGGACGCTCCGTGGCCTACGAGCGCTCTGATGCGGGGGCCGCCGCTGGGCATAAGTCGCGCGATACCGCGTCCACCAAGATCGTCATCGCCGGTGGATTCGGCGCTGGCAAGACGACATTCGTCGGCGCGGTGTCGGAGATCATGCCACTGCGTACCGAGGCGATGGTCACCGACGCCTCTGTCGGCGTCGACATGACCGACGCCACCCCGAACAAGCAGACCACCACGGTCGCAATGGACTTCGGCCGGATCACCCTCGACGAGGATCTGGTGCTCTATCTGTTCGGGACGCCGGGGCAGCGCCGATTCTGGTTCATGTGGGACGACCTGGTGCGCGGCGCGATCGGCGCGGTGATCCTGGTGGACTGCCGGCGTTTGCAGGACTGCTTCGCCGCCGTCGACTTCTTCGAGCATCGCAACCTGCCGTTCCTGATCGCGGTCAACGAATTCGACGGCACGCCAAGGTATCCCGCTGCCGAGGTGCGCAAGGCGCTGACGTTGCCGGCGCACGTCCCGGTGATCAACGTCGATGCCCGCGACCGCAGGTCGGCGACCGATGCGTTGATCGCGGTCAGCGAATACGCGCTGGCGAGCTTGTCGCCCACCGCGTAGTGGATTGGACTGATTGCGAATTCGTCGGCCGCGATTTCCGCGACGACGATCTCAGTCGGTTGCACACCGAGCGCGTGGTGTTCACCGAGTGCGATTTCAGCGGGGTCAACCTCGCCGAGTCCGAGCATCTGGGATCGGCGTTCCGCAATTGCACGTTCAATCTGACGACGCTGTGGCACAGCACCTTTCGTCAGTGCAGCATGCTGGGCTCGGTGTTCGTGCGGTGTCGGTTCCGGCCGTTGACCCTCGACGAGGTGGATTTCACGTTGACGGCGCTCGGCGGAAACGACTTGCGCGGCATCGACTTCAGCGGTTGCCGACTGCGCGAGGCGAATCTGGTCGAGGCCGACCTGCGCAAGACCGTGTTGCGCGGCGCGGACCTGTCCGGGGCCCGCAGCACCGGAACCCGTTTGGACGACGCGGACCTGCGTGGCGCCGTAGTCGACCCGTCGTTGTGGACGACGGCGTCGTTGACACGGGCGCGCATCGACATTGAGCAGGCGCTGGCCTATGCCGCGGCCCACGGGTTGCGGCTGGACGGTGCTAGCGCTTGAGCCGGATGCTCCATCGCACATAGCCGGCGTAGAACAGCGACAGCAAAACGAGCATGCCCATGTCCAACACGAAGATGTGCTTGGAGTGCTGCCAGATCGGGTCGTTGGTCGGAATCTGCTTGACCTTCACCAGGTTCGGGAAGTCGATCGACGACGCCCCGGCGGCGTAACCCCAGCGGCCCGGCGTGATCCAGGACAGCTGGTTGAGGCCTGCGCGGCCCGTCACCGGGATCATGCCGCCGGCCAGCACCAGCTGCGACATGATCGACACCACCAGCAGCGGCATGATCTGCTCGTTGGATTGCGCCAACGCCGAGAGCATCAGGCCGAGAATGGCGGACGCCACGCAGGTACCCGCCACGGTGACGAACAACGAGAACGTCGAGTTGTCGAAGAACTGTGGGTGCGCGGTGGGCGCGCCTTTGCCGAGTCGGACGATGATCGTCGCGATCGCCGCCTGGGTGGTCGCGAAAGCAAAGAACACGGCGACCTTCGCCAGCAGATAGGCGGTGGTCGACAGCCCGACCGCCTGTTCTCGCTTGAAGATCGGTCTCTCGCCGATCAGGTCACGGATGGTCAGCGCCGTGCCCATGAACACGGCCCCGATATTGAGCAGCACCATGATGTACTGCGGCTGGGTGGGTGCCAGACCGAGCGGATCGGCCGGACCCAGACCCGGTTTCGGGCCTTTCACGGTCAGCGACAATGCACCGATCAGGAACGGCAGCACCGCGAGGAACACCGAATAACCGCGGTCGGAGACCACCAGCCGAACCTGGCGACGCGCAATTGTCGACAGCTGGCGCAGCAGGTCGGTGTGCACCGGGTCGCCCAGGTCGGCCGGGCTCTTCGACGCGGGTACCTGTGGCTCGCGCCTGCCGCCCTTCCGTTCCATAAAGCGGCGGTTCGCCTCGTCGGGGTCGGCGCCGACATTGGCGAAGATGTCGGCCCAATTGGTGGTGCCCAATGCTTCGCCCACCTGGCTGGGTGGGCCGTTGAAAGCGGTCTTGCCACCGGGTGCGACCAGCAGGATCTGGTCGCACACGTCCAGGTAGGACACCGAGTGCGTCACCACCAGCACCACGCGGCCGGCGTCGGCGAGCTGGCGCAGCATCAACATCACCTGACGGTCCAGCGCCGGGTCCAGACCGGAGGTCGGCTCGTCGAGCAACAGCAGCGACGGCTGGGTGAGCAGTTCCAGTGCCACCGACGCGCGTTTGCGCTGGCCACCGGAGAGCTTCTCCACCCGGGTGTCGGCGTGCTTGGTCAGATCCAATTCCTCGAGCACCTGCGCGACGACCTGCGCGCGTTCCTCTTTACTGGTGTCCGGCGGCAGGCGCAGCTCGGCGGCATAACCGAGCGCCTGGTTCACCGTCAGCTGGCGGTGCACCACGTCGTCCTGCGGAACCATCCCGATCCGGCTGCGCATCGTCGCGTACTCGGCGTGGATGTCGTGGCCCTCGAACGTCACCGTTCCGGCGCTGGGCTTGGTGTACCCGGCTATCAGCCGTGACAGCGTGGTCTTACCCGCGCCGGACCCGCCGATGATCGCGGTCAGCGTGCCAGGGCGGGCGGTCAGCGAGATGCCGTCCAGCAGTTCCTTGCCGTCGATCCGGAAGTGGACGCCGTGGACTTCGAGTCCACCTGTGCGGGTTGCGGCTTCGGTACGACGGACCAGATTGCCGTCGGTGTAGACGAGGTCGATGTTGCCGATCGTCACCACGTCGCCCTCGTTGAGCACCGCCGAGCCGACGCGCACACCGTTGACGAACGTGCCGTTGATGCTGTGGGCATCGCGGATCTCGGTGCCGAGCGGCGATTCGACCAGGAACGCGTGATGACGCGACGCGAGCACGTCCTGGATCACGATGTCGTTGTCGTTGGCGCGACCGATCGTCGCCGAACCCGGCGGCTTGTCCGGCGTCAACGAGCCGGGCAGGATCGCCTGGATCATCTTGGTGGCCAGGTTGCCGACTTCGGGCGGTTTGCTGATCGACCGCGCCGGCGGCGCCATGCGGGTGTCCGCCTGGACGATCTGCGGCGGGGCAGAAATGGGTTGCCGGGGTGGGGGCGGCGGCTGCGACGGGCCCGACGGATAGGCCGGCGGCCGCGGTGGCGGGTACGCCGGTTGCGTATACGGCCGTTGTCCCGGGCTGGCAGGCCCCTGCCCCGGAAGTCCCGGTCCAGGAAATACCTGTCCCGGCGGCCCCTGCGGCCTCGGTCCTGACGGTGGGCGCGGCGGCGGTTGCACCGGGCGCGCGGGGGCGCCGGCGCGGGCGATCGGCATCGACGTCGTCTGCGGCGGGCGGCCGGCGACACCGTCGTGGCGCCCGATCCCGAAACTCAGCTGTGGACCGTCGGGGTTACCGATGCTGATCGTCTGCCCGTCGTACAGATCGATCACCGGCACCCGTCGTCCGTTGGCGTAGGTGCCGTTCAGCGAGCCGTTGTCGATGGCCCGCCAGCGACCCTGCTCGAAGCGCAGCAACAGATGTGCCCGGGAGATCAGCGGATGGGTGATACGCATGTCGGCGCGCAGATCGCGGCCAACGACGATGTCGTGACCTGCAGCGAAAGTGCGTTCGGATCCGTCGTGGCGGACGGTCAGCGCGGGGGGTGCGGCGTGACTCATCGGCCCCACATTAGCTGGATGGCTCACTGCATCGACTGTATCGGCTGCCGGTCAAACGCTCCCGATCGACACGTTGTCGGGGGCGCCGGTCACCACGCAGCGGGTGCGGGTGTAGATCGTCGGCATGCACCGGTTGCAGTGCGTGCACGCGGACCGCACGCCGGCGCCGTCGCGGGCGATCCGGTTGATCAGGTCGGGTTCGGCCAGCAGCGCGCGACCCATGGCGACGAACTGAAAGCCTTCCGCCATGGCCAGATCCATCGTCTCGCGGTTGGTGATGCCGCCCAGCAGGATCAGCGGCATCGTCAGCTCGGCGCGGAACTGCTTGGCCTCGCGAAGCAGGTAGGCCTCGCGGTAGGGGTACTCGCGCAGAAACTTGGTGCCGGTCATCCGCATGCCCCAGCGCAGCGGCGGGGGGAAGGCGGCGGCGAATTCCTTGAGCGGGGCGTCGCCGCGGAACAGATACATCGGGTTGACCAGCGAGCTGCCGGCGGTCAGTTCGATCGCGTCCAACGCCCCGTCGTCCTGCAGCCACTTGGCGGTGGTGATGGCCTCGTCGACCGAGATGCCGCCCCGCACGCCGTCGGACATGTTGAGCTTCGCGGTCACCGCGATCTGGTCGCCGACGGCTCGCTTGACCGCGAGCACCATCCCGCGCGCGACCTTGGCCCGGTTCTCCAGCGATCCGCCGAATTCGTCGTTGCGGCGGTTGATCAGCGGGCTGAGAAACGAACTCGCCAGATAGTTGTGGCCCAAATGCACTTCGACGGCATCGAATCCGGCCTCGACGGCCAGCTTGGCCGCGTTCGCGTGGTCGGCGGTCACCGTGTCGATGTCGTCGCGACTGGCTTTCCTGGCGAACCGCATGCCGATCGGGTTGAAGAATCGCACCGGCGCCAAGGCGGTGGCCTTGTTGGAGCGAGCGTTGGCGACCGGGCCCGCGTGCCCGATCTGTGCGCTGACCGCCGCGCCCTCGGCGTGGATCGCCTCGGTCAACCGTTGGAAGCCGGGGACGGCTTCGGGGCGCATCCAGATGCCGTTGCCTTCGGTGCGACCGCCCTGTGAGACCGCGCAGTAGGCCACCGTGGTCATGCCGACTCCACCGGCGGCCGGCAGTCGGTGGTATTCGATGAGGTCATCGCTGACCAGCGCGCCGGGTGTGCGCGCTTCGAAGGTCGCGGATTTGATGATGCGATTGCGCAACGTGATGGGTCCGAGCTTTGCCGGTGCCAGCACGTCCGGGGCTTCGGACATGGTCAGCAGACTACTCGTCGGCGTTGGCGGTCATGCCAGACTGGACGACGTGGCTGCAATCACGTTGGACGGCAAAATCACCCGTGACGAGATCTTCGTCGACCTCAAGGAACGAGTAGCGGCGCTGACCGCAGCGGGCAAAACGCCCGGCCTGGGCACCGTCCTGGTGGGCGACGATCCCGGGTCGCAGGCCTACGTCCGCGGCAAGCATGCCGACTGCGCCAAGGTGGGCATCACGTCGCTGCGCCGCGATCTGCCGGCCGACATCACCCAGGCCAAGCTCAACGAGACCATCGACGAACTCAACGCCAACCCGGAGTGCACCGGCTACATCGTCCAGTTGCCGCTACCCAAGCACCTGGACGAGAACGCGGCGTTGCAGCGGATCGATCCGGCCAAGGACGCCGACGGCCTGCACCCGACGAACCTGGGTCGGCTGGTGCTGATGGAACCGGCTCCGCTGCCCTGCACCCCGCGCGGCATCGTGCACCTGCTGCGGCGCTTCGATGTCGAGATCGCCGGTGCGCATGTGGTGGTGATCGGCCGCGGCGTGACGGTCGGCCGCCCGCTCGGCCTGCTCCTGACCCGCCGGTCGGAGAATGCGACGGTAACGTTGTGCCACACCGGAACTCGTGACCTTGCGGCGCTGACGAGACAGGCCGACATCATCGTCGCCGGAGTGGGTGTGCCGCACATGCTGACCGCCGACATGGTGCGCCCCGGCGCCGCCGTGATCGACGTGGGCGTGAGCCGGGTCGACGACAAACTCACCGGTGACGTGCATCCCGACGTCTGGGAGGTCGCGGGCCACGTATCGCCGAATCCCGGTGGGGTGGGGCCGTTGACGCGCGCGTTCCTGTTGACCAATGTCGTCGAGTTGGCCGAAGGCCGCTGAGCATGCGTCGGCTCCGGCCGCAATGGCCTTTTCTGTGGGTCGTCCTGATCTTCGTGGTGGCATTCAGCTTGGCGGCGGCCAACTTCTGGCGCCGCGGTTCGCTGTTGATCGGGATCGGGGTCGGCGTGGCCGCGGTGCTGCGGCTGGCGTTGACCGAAGACCGCGCGGGCCTATTGGTAGTGCGCAGCAAGGCAATTGACTTCACCATGATGGCTTCGGTCGCGGCGGCGATGGTCTACATCGCGTGGACGATCGACCCGTTGGGAACGCGCTAGACGCCGGGAATGCCTGTTACGCCGTTGCCGCCCATCAGGTTTGCCATCTGCTCAGGACAATAGGTCCGGATCGCGATAGTGGTGAACATCCGGGCCGCCTGTGGCGACATGCCGCGGTGCGCGACGCCCGACGCGGCGGCGGCGAAGTTGCCGCCCGGCGCAGCGAGCATCGGGCAGATGGACTGACCGACCGCCATCGCGTTGCCGGGTTCGCCGTATTCGACTCCGGCGTGGCTCAGCGCGTCGATGAAGTTGTCGTCGTTGGGATCTGCCCCGCCCGGTATTGAGAACACGGTGGCTAGGGTGATCAGACACCCGACGCCAGCCAGTGCGCGCACCATCAACGGCTGATTTTTGAGCAACGACATCCCCATAGCCACGAACTTTGGCTTACCGTCGTCACGTCCAGAACACGGCGCGGTAAAGGTTCGTGCACGTTTACGGCGACACGCGGTGATGCGCGTGGTGTCGCGGCGTGTCTTGAGTTCGCGTGCAGGACAATTCGGGCATGCCGGGTGATATCTCACGTCAGACATTTCTGCGCGGCGCGGTTGGGGCGTTTGCCGCGGGTGCGTTTGTGGGGTCGGGTCGCGCCTCGGGCGCGCCGGTCTCCTCGGGCTGGGACGGACTGGCTATCGGCGGGCAGGTCATCCCGCCAGATGCTCCTCAATTCGGTTCGGCCAAAGCGGTTTTCAACACCAACTTCAACGGGTTGACGCCGGCTGCGGTGGTCGTTCCGACATCGTCGGCCGATGTGCAGAAGGCGATGGCTTTTGCTGCCGCGAATAATGTGAAGGTCGCTCCCCGCGGCGGTGGGCATTCGTATGTGGGGGCCTCGGCCGCCAACGGCGCGATGGTGCTCGATCTGCGTCAACTGCCCGGTGGCGTCGAATACGACCCGGCGACCGGGCTGGTCACCGTGCCGCCCGCGACGAGTCTGTATGCGATGCACCAGGTGCTGGCGGCGGCGGGCCGGGGGATTCCGACGGGGACCTGCCCGTCGGTCGGCGCCGCGGGGCATGCCCTGGGTGGTGGGCTGGGTGCGCATTCCCGGCACGCCGGCCTGATGTCCGATGCGCTGAGGTCGGCCACGGTGGTGTTGCCGGGCGGTCAAACCGTTACCGCGTCGGCCAATTCCCAGCCCGACCTGTTCTGGGGGTTGCGCGGCGGCGGGGGCGGAAACTTCGGCGTCACAACCTCATTGACGTTTGCGACGTTTCCGGTCGGCGAGGTCGACGTGGTCAATCTCAACTTCCCGCCGCAGTCTTTCGCGCAGGTGCTGATGGGGTGGCAGAGCTGGCTGCGGACCGCCGACCGCAGCTGCTGGGCGCTCGCGGATGCCACCGTCGAACCGATGGGCACGCACTGCCGCATTCTTGCGACCAGCCCGGTCGGGTCGGGAGCCGGTGTGGCGTCGGCGATTACGTCGGCCGTCGGGCTTCAACCCAGCGGCACGGAGAACCACACGTTCAACTACCTGGACCTGACGAATTACCTCGCGGCCAACAATCTCAATCCGGCGCCGCTCGGATATGTCGGTGGCTCAGATGTTTTCGCTTCTTTGACGCCAGCAGCCGCGCAGGGCATCGCCGCGGCGGTCGACGCGTTTCCGCGCGGAGCGGGCCGGATGCTGGCGATCATGCACGCCTTGGACGGCGCGTTGGCCGACGTGCCGGTGGGAGGGTCCGCTTTCCCGTGGCGCCGGCAGTCGTCGTTGGTGCAGTGGTATGTGGAGACCCCCGGTGACCCCTCTGCGGCCCGCGGCTGGCTTGCTACCGCGCATCGGTCAGTGCAGCCGTATTCGGTTGGGGGATATGTGAATTACCTCGAGGCGGGGCAGTCGGCCTCGCGGTACTTCGGGCCGAATCTGTCGCGGCTGGATGCCGTCCGGCAGACATACGACCCGGGCCGGGTGATGTTCTCCGGCATGCCGGTCTGACTTTTCGTTTGGCGCGGCTCGCGAGTTATCCACAGTTGCGTCTTTGTCCACAGATGCGGGTTTGTGGGGTGCGGGTGGTCGGTGGGCGGGCATACTATTCGAACATGCGTTCTAGTGGTCGTGAGGAGGTCGTCGAGGTGCTCGACGTGCTTCGGGCTGGCTACAAACGTTTGCGGGATCTGAGCTTTGATGTGCTGACCACGCCTGAGCGGCTCAACGTGTTGGAGTCCTTGGAGCAGGTGCGCCGCCTGCAGCCGGCCGCCGAGCACGCTCTGATCAATGAGTTGGCCCACGAGGACCCGGCGGTGTTGGGCGGCAAACTGGCCCCGGTGCTGGCCGACCGGCTGCGGATCAGCCGCACCGAGGCCTCGCGCCGTGTGCAGGAAGCCGCCGATCTCGGCGAGCGGCGGGCGCTGAACGGTGAACCGCTGGCGCCGGTGCTGGAGGCGACCTCGGCCGCGCAGCGCAACGGGGAGCTCGGTGGCGGGCATGTCGCGGTGATCCGGTCGTTTTGGCAGCGGATTCCCGACTTTGTCGATGTGGAGACCCGCGCCCAATCCGAGGCGCGACTGGCCGGTCTGGGTCGTGAGCACCGCCCCGACGAGTTGGCCAAGCTGGCCGACAAACTGATGGACTGCCTCAACCCCGACGGCGATTTCAGCGACGTCGACCGCGCCAAACGCCGTGGGATCACCATCGGCCGCCAAGACCTCGACGGCATGAGCCCAATCAGTGGCTACCTGACGCCCGAGGCCCGGGCCACCTGGGATGCGGTGTTCGCGAAGTTGGCCGCCCCGGGCATGTGCAACCCCGCCGACCAGACACCGTGCCTCAGCGGCACCCCGTCGCAGGCCGCGATCCAGGGTGACACCCGCAGCGCCGCTCAACGCACCCACGACGCGCTGCTCGCGGCCGGACGTGCCCTGCTGGCCTCCGGGGATCTGGGCCAGCACAACGGGCTACCCACCTCGATCATCGCCACCACCACCCTGCAAGAACTCGAGGCCGGCGCCGGACGCGGACTGACCAGCGGCGGCATCCTGTTGCCGATGTCGGATGTGATCCGGCTGGGCTCCCACGCCCATCACTACCTGGCGATTTTCGACAAGGGCAACGGCAAAGCGCTGGCGCTGTATCACACCAAACGTCTCGCCTCCCCGGCCCAGCGAATTGTGTTGCACGCCAGGGATCGTGGCTGCACGTTCCCCGGCTGCACCCTGCCCGCCTACCTGTGCGAAGTCCACCACTGCAACCGCTACGCCGACAACCCCGTCACCGACGTCAACGACCTCACCCTCGGCTGCGGCCCCAACCACAAACAAGCCGAACAAGGCTGGACCGCCAGAAGAAACGCCCGCGGCCAAACCGAATGGATCCCACCGGCGCACCTCGATCGAGGCCAGCCCCGCGTCAACACCTTTCACCACCCCGAGAAACTGCTACGCGAAGATGACGAGGAAGTGCCGTAATGCGTTGCGGCCAGGGCAAAGTCCGTGGGTGATTGCCCGATAGGTTACTCGCCTTTGAATTTCGGCGGGCGCTTGGCGAAGGTCGCCTCGATCCCCTCGGACAGGTCCTTCGACGGCAGGAACGCCGCATTCCACGCCGCCACATAGCGCAGGCTCGCTGACACCTGCGAAATCCGTTGCTGGTCAAGGACATCCTTGACGCCCCGAACCGTCAGCGGTGGGTTGTCGGCGATCTCGGCGGCGGTCTCGTGTGCGGCCGCCAGGGTGGCGTCGGGGTCGGCGAACACGTCGTTGACCAACCCGATCTTCTCGGCGCGGGCCGCGTCGATGTCCCTGCCGGTCAGCGCGAGTTCACGTAGATGCCCGTCGGACAGGATCAAGGGCAGCCGAGCCAGGCTGCCGACGTCGGCGACGATCGCAAGCTTGACCTCGCGCACCGAGAATTTCGCGTCGGCGCTGGCATAGCGGATGTCGACCGCAGAGATCAGGTCGACCCCACCTCCGATGCACCAGCCGTGGATCGCCGCGACAGTCGGAGTGCGGCAGTCGGCGACGGCGCTGATGCTGGCTTGCATCCGCATCACTTCGCGGTGAAACTCGCTGCGCGGACCGGCCATTGCGCCGTCAGCCAGCACCGGGGCCAATGTGCCGCCCATCGCGGGCAGGTCGAGGCCGTAGCTGAAATTGCGGCCGGAGCCGGTCAGCACGATCGCCCGCACATCGCGGTCGGCATCCAGATTCGCGAACACCTCCGGCAGCTCCGACCAGAACGCCGGACCCATCGCGTTGCCCTTGCCCGGCCCGATCAACGTCACCTGCGCGATGTGGTCCTTGAGCTCAACGGTGACTGATTCGTATGACTCACCCATCACGCGACCGTACCGTCGATTGCATGCCTTCTGACCTGAGACCCGGACCCGACTCACCGCCCACCGACGAACTTCGCGCGGCCGAAGCGGTGCTGGGAGTGTTGCAGCACATCGTCCACCCGATCTCGCGCGACGACCTGTCGCGGCCCACTGCGAGCGAGGGCTTCGACGTGGCCCAGCTGACTGATCATCTGGTCGACACGATCACGTCGGTTGGTGAGGCGCTGGGTGCAGAACTTCCGCCGCGCGACGCAGACGACACCGTCGAGCGCCAAATCATCGCCGTCGGCCGGCCCACCCTGGACGCGTTCCACCTCCGTCACGGGTTGGACGGCACGGTCACTTGGCGCGGCAACCAGACACCTGTGCGGACATTGGCGGCCGTGCTCGCTTTCGGCTTGCTTGTGCATGGCTGGGACTACATCGTCGCCACCGGACAGACCCCGGACGTTCCCGATTCGCTGGCGAACTACGTCTTTGGGATAGCGGAAAAGATCATCACCCCGGGACGTCGCGCCAACGGAGACTTCGGCCAGCCCGTCGAGCCGCCGGACAAAGCCACAGCGTTCGAGAAGTTGATCGCCTTCACCGGCCGCGATCCAGTGGCGAGAGGCTAGACGCGCTCCAGATAGAAGTAGAAGTAGCGGGCCACCCCGTCTTGGACGTCGATCACGCCCTTGCCGTTCATGATCCCCATCACCGTGCGGTCGTCGACCTGCTTGAAGTGGTCGTGCACCGGTTGTCCGTCGTAGACCATGGTCGCGGTGACTTCGCCGCGGAATTCCTCGAGCCACAGACTGGCCTCGCCCTTGCCCATCTTGACGTTGGAGAACCGGTTGCCGTCGTCGTCGAGACAGACCAGCGGCTGCACATCGGTGGGCGAGTTGAACGTCTTGCCGAACCAGCGCGACTTCTCCAGCTGACCGTTCATCCGGTGGCCGGTGACGAACTCGCCGCCCTTCCACTCGCCGATCATGCCGTCGACGGTGGCCGGCGGCAGGCCGGCCCAGTAGTCGTCCAGCTCGGCGTCGGCAATGGGGCCGGTGCGGTCCTTGAACTCGTCGAACTTCTTGCGCGCCAACGTCTCACCCATCGCGATCTCCTTCGATCCAGTTCTCGGCGAATTTCAACAGTGCGTCGTTCTCGTCCGGCGCTCCGATGCTCACCCGGACACCGTCGCTGCCATACGGTCGCACCACGATCCGCGCGGCCGCGGCCTGCTCGACGAAGTCCAACGTGCGCGGGCCCAACGGCAGCCACACGAAGTTCGCCTGCGACGACGGCAGCGTGAACCCGGCGCCGCGCAACGCGTCGCTCACTCGCTCGCGCTCGGCGACCACTGCGCCGGTGCGGGCCAGCAGTTCGTCGGCGGCGTCCAGCGAGGCGATCGCGGCGGCCTGCGAGATGCTGGAAAGCGTGAACGGCACGTAGGCCTTGTCCAGCGCGGTGATCAGGTCCGGGTGCCCGGCCGCATACCCGACCCGCAACCCGGCCAGGCCATATGCCTTCGAAAACGTGCGCAGCACAACGACATTGCTGTGCTCACGGACCAGGGCGAGACTGTCGGGCAGCAGGCCGTCGCGGATGTATTCGACGTAGGCCTCGTCGATCGCGATCACGATGTGCGACGGCACCGCCTCGACGAACCGGGACAGCGCCTCCGGATCCACCACCGTCGAGGTGGGGTTGTTGGGGTTGCAGATGAAGATCAGCCGGGTCCGGTCGGTGAACGCGGCCAGCATCGCGGGTAGGTCGAATGTGTGGTCGGTGAGCGGGATTTGGACGGCGGTGGCCCCGGCCAGGCGGACCTGCAGCGGGTAGATCTCGAAGCTGCGCCAGCCGTACATCACCTCGTCGCCCGCGGTGGACGTGATCTGAACGAGTTGCTGACACAGGCTCACTGATCCGCAGCCGACGGCGATGTGCTCGGGTCCCCAGCCGCCGGCACTGCCCACCCGGCCGGAGTTCAGATGCTTGGCCAACGCCGATTTGAGCTCGACGCAGCCGTTGTCCGGATACCGGTTGATGGCGTCCGTGGCCCGCTCGATGGCAGCGCGCACGCTGGGCAACGGGCCGTACACGGTCTCGTTGCTGGCCAGTTTGATCGCGCCCGGGACTGTCTTACCGGGGACGTAAGCAGGAAGCTCGGCCATTTCGGGGCGAAGGCGAGCGGTCATTTCGACAGCATAAGTCCGGCCTGTGTACGCTGTGCTCCGCGGCGGTTCCGGGAGCCAGTTCGGGTCCGGTACCCTCAGACGGTCCAGGGAGGCGTGCCAGAGCGGCCGAATGGGACTCACTGCTAATGAGTTGTCCCCCTTACAGGGGACCGGAGGTTCAAATCCTCTCGCCTCCGCCAGGTGGCGATCGCAAGCGCGGCGAAGCCGGGCGCAGCGGGTCGACACGGAACGATATGGTGGCGATCGCAAGCGCGGCGAAGCCGGGCGAAGCGGGTCGACACAACTGCACGAGACAACTGAACACAGGCGCGCGTAGCTCAACGGATAGAGCATCTGACTACGGATCAGAAGGTTAGGGGTTCGAATCCCTTCGGGCGCGCCACGTCAGCACCTCAGTGGGCGATGAGTTCGGTGGCGAGATCTTTCTCGTCTACGCGCAGACTGCCCGGGGATGCCGACCGTAATTCCCAACGAGCAATTCCGCCGTCCGGAACGGTCAACTGCCCGCTCGACAGCGCCTCACCGATCAGGTCGCGCACGCGCCGCTCGTTCGCCGGTTCGGTCGCGAAAACTACCCGCACCGCCACGGCTTCACCGTCTGCGGCATGACTGACGTTGTGCGGCGCGAGTGGACACGGTGGTGAATGGTCCCAGGCTCCGCACAACGCCTTGGTGATCGCTCCGCCGAGCGCGTTCGGGCTTCCGCCAGAGCGCATCGCGACGACAGCGTCGTGGGCAAAAGCCTTGCGTGCCATGGAGATAAATCTACATCGACGGCAGGATGTCGAGCAGATTGTTGCCGCCCGTGGCGATCGCGTGAAGCATGTCGCCGAAGACACCGGCGAGATCCCAATTGCCGGCCGTGGTGGGGTCGGCGCCGGCGAATGCGCTGCTGCCGGTGCCGATGACGGTGGCGATGTCGTAATCCCCGGGGGCGCTGAGGCTGGTACCGCCGGCGAAGGCCTGGTCGGCCGCGGTGCCAGTGTTGAAGACCGAAGCGATGTCGACGTTGCCCTCGGCGGTGGCGTCGACATTGGGTCCATAGGCCAGTGCGGCGGAAAAGCTGCCTCCCTCGGCGGCTGCGTTGGTGTTGTCGCCGTTGGCCAATGCCAGATCGAAGTTGCCCACCGCGGACGCATTACTCCCGTTGCCGATCGCGCTTGCGATGTCGAATTGGCCGAACCCTGAATTGGCGGTGGTGCCGGCGCCGTCGGCGAAGGCGATGCTGAACCCGCCGCCGACTCCGACATCGGCCTTGCTGCCGGTGCCGATGGCGGCGGCGATGTCGAAGTTGCTGCCTATCCCGGCACCGGCGGTGCTGCTGTTGTCGCCATCAGCGATGGCGAGGATGAAGTTGCCGCCGATACCGGCGCCGGAATTACTGTGATCCCCGTTGGCGATCGCGACGTCGAAATTGCCGAGCAGCCCTGAGCCGGCGGTGCTGTCTACACCGTTGGCGAGTGCGAAATCGAACAATCCGCTGGCGTTGGCATTGGCGCCGTCGCCGAGGGCGATCGCGAAGCTACCGAAGGACGACTCAGCGGTGGCGGTGTTGTCGAGTGTCGGGAACAAGTCGAACCCGCTGATGGAGATCTGCATATCCAGCGGCGCCGCGGCATCGGCGGCGGGGACGGGCAGACCACTCACCACTTGATCGAGCCACGAATACGGATCGGTGGACGAGTCTGCCCAGGCGACCCCCGGGGTGGCGGCCAGAGCGGCACCGAGGCCCGTTCCGGCCGCCAGCATCCCCATGAGACCGCCACGAATCAGGTGCGTCATCGGTCTGCCTTCCCGTAGGCGCACCCCGCGGGTGCCCACAATCGTCGCTATCGATGGCGCCCCCGCTGACGCGAAAGCTACTCCGCAAAGGCCCCCCGCACGCGTGTTTGACACAAGTTGAACAAACCAGTTGGGTGCACTGCTAGCGTGCGTTTACCGGACGGGCCTTAAGGAGGATCGGTGCCGACCCTGCCCAAGATGTTGGTCGTCGGTCTTGCTGAGCTTGTCGCGTTCGGCGCGATGCTGTTCGTGCCGGCCGGGACGTTCGATTACTGGCAGGCCTGGGTCTTTCTGGCGGTGGTCACCGTTGCGGCATGGGTCCCCAACATTCACGTGCTGCGCACCGACCCCGTGGTGCGTCAGCGTCGGATGAGCGGGGGGCCGACAGCGGAGACCCGGATCGCGCAGAAGATCCTCATTGCCGGGCTGTACGCGTCGCTGGCGGCGATGGTCGTGGTCAGCGTCCTGGACCATCGATTCGGCATGTCGTCGGTGCCGGCTTCAATCTGCTTGGTCGGTGATGTCCTGGTCGCCGCCGGACTTGGTGTGGTCGCGCTGGTGATCATTCAGAACAGCTACGCGGCCGCCACGGTCCGAGTCCAGGAGGGCCAAACGGTTGTTTCAACCGGCCTGTACGGCCTGGTGCGGCATCCCATGTACACCGGCAACGTCGTCATGCTGATCGGTATCCCGCTTGCGCTCGGTTCCTATCTGGGACTCGTCTTCGTCGTGCCCGCCCTGATCGTGCTGGCTTTACGCATTCGCGACGAAGAGAAGCTGCTCCAAGAACAGCTGAACGGATACCGCGAATACACCGAGAAGGTTCGCCACCGGCTCGTCCCAGGTATGTGGTGACCGGCCGCCCCTTCAGCTGAACCGCTGGTGTGGCTGGATGTGTTGGGCGAGGGCGGTGATGGTGGGTTGGTCGAAGATGGTTTGGACGGGGATGTCGATGCCGAGTTCGGTGTGGATGCGGGTGGTGAGGCGCATGGCGAGTAGGGAGTGGCCGCCGAGGTCGAAGAAGGAGTCGTCGATGCCGAC